>NZ_JBZYAO010000019.1:0-152661 GCF_059820445.1 Paenibacillus sp. sgz302190 | reverse complement strand
TCCAAGACTCGTTATTGGTGATGTGGCTAACACCTTTCCAAGCAGGGTTCCCACCTGCTACCTCACTCGACCTATGCTTGGTCGCTCCACTTTTGCAGGTTTTTCCCCGGCCTGGTCTGCCAAGCAGCCTCGTACCACCTTCTGTACAGCGCCGCAACCCAAGTCGTGATTTGGGAAAGAGCGGCCACGGCAAAACGTACCATATCTGCTCCATATACACCTTTGACTTGTCAAAAAATCGGGTGATCCCCAGTCGTGACTTCCTGCACACTAACAGCACACCGAGACGTTCTCAACAATCCGATTGGGGCAGATTTGCGGTGCTGGGGTCTGACCATCCAGTGTGCAGCACCGCAACCCAAGCCGCCTCACGCCCCCGCTGTACAGCGTCGCAACGAGCGACGGGAAAGGACTGCGCCTCCAGCGGAGCGCGCTTCCCGCCCGACAATGCCGCTTCACACGATGATCGGAGCATCAGGCGGCCAGCTGCGGCTTTTTTTCGCGAAAAAAAGCCTTTTATGTCGACAATTCATTCCATTATATTCAAGAATCTGTTAATCTATAAGTAGAAGATTCGCAGATTCATAGACGGTTTTGGCCGATTTCCAATAATTTCCGACGTTTTTGACATACTAACAAGGAGGACTTGAAATTATACAATTTACGGCAGCAAGCATACAGCACAAAGGAGAATGATAATGAAACGTTTCTTCATCCCGCTCACTTGCTTTGCTCTTTTATGGAGCTTAGGACCTCACCCCTCGAATGCAGCAATCCCCGCATCCGCAGAAGAAATCCAATCCACATTCAATGTAAAAGACGCCAAATTCGGAGCAGTCGGCAACGGGGTGGCCGATGACAGTCTCGCTATTCAAAAAGCACTCGATCTAGCCAAGGACTCCGGCGGCGGCACGGTCTTTTTTCCCAAAGGTACATACAGAACGACCAGAAATCTGTACGTTTACAAAAATACGAATCTCGTCGGGTATTCGGCCAAAATTTCAAAAGCGGACGGCGGGCTCGGGTACACCGTGATCATGATCATGGCGAAGCAAAGCAACATTACTATTGAAGGACTTTGGCTGGAAAATTTGAGCAAGTCGGACAGCATGATGATCGATATTGCGGACGGCTCGTCCAATATTCAGGTGCGCGGCAATTCGTTTACCGGGCCTAATTCGCAGGCCGTCAATATGAACGCCGCGGATATCAAGCAGGTGCTCGTATCGGACAACCGGTTCGAGGAAGTGGCCTACGGGGTTCTGACCAACCGGAACGCCAGCAATTTGCGGGATTTGCGCATCGTCCAAAATGTGTTCGCGAACGTGTACGCCGATGCGATCGAGATCAACCATCCCGGCGGGCCGGAGACGGCGAAAGCCAGCAACATCGTCATCGCCAACAACCATATTTCGGTGCCGCCGGAATACGGGAACGCGCCGACGAGCGGCTTCGGAATCGGCATCGCAGGCGCCTCGGACGTGACCATCAGCGGCAATACCATCGAGAACGTCCGCTATGAAGGCATTCATATCGAGGATAATTCGAAATACATTACGATTACCGGGAATATTATCAACGGCGTGAAGAGCAACCCCGATAACGGGCTCAATTCCGGCATCTACGTCATCGACGGCGACTACATTACGATTACCGGCAACTCGATCAGCGATGCTGCGGACTACGGTATTCATCTGGAGATCGACCCGAACAATACCGCTTCCAACACGACGATTACCGGCAATACGGTAACGAAGAACGGCGCGGGCGGCATGAAAATTGTCGCCGAAGGGAAGGCGAACCTGGTCGTTTCGGAGAATGTGGTGACGGATAATGCGGGGCACGGCATCGTGGTCGGGGGCAAGCAGGATAATTTGCGCATGACGAACAACACAACGAGAAACAATGCAGGATACGGGTTGTACCTGTATTCTTCAGGCAGCGGATGGATGATTTCCGGCAACTCTTTTTACGATAATAAAACGGGGGATATCGGTTACAGCAATTCCTATACCGTGCCCGTCAACATCAGGGATAACGGAACAATCATCCAGGCCAAAGTGAATTCAGGCTACACGCCCTGGATGAACACATTCTCCCTGGGGCTTTCCGCGGAAGGCGTATTGTCCGTCGTCACGCAGTTCAGCGGCATCCGCACGAGCCAGATGTATAAAATCAGCTGGAACGGCTCCGCCCTGACCGCTGTGAAGCTTGGCGGCGAACAGTACGGCAACATTGAAGTGCTGTCCCCGCGCATGAACGGCAAACAGCTTCAGGTGCAGAGCAAGCTGAACGCTCCCGACGGCACGGCGATCCATTTTGACGTTCAATTTGACGGCATGATTCTTTTTAAATAAACAAGCCCGCGGCTGTTTCCCGGCAGTATGCAGTCGACCGACCGCCGTCATGCAGCGCAGCCTCGCGCTCCGGGACTTTGCGAGGTGCGAAAGCAGGTGCCGGAGACGGCCTTGCCGTCCGCTCCCGATGTGAGCGTTTCCATTACAAAAGTAAAAAAAGCTGATCCATCGCCCTTACGCCAAGAGCGGCAGATCAACTGTATAACCCATGAAGCCGGGTGTCGAATCCATCAGCATGCTTTCTTTCTTGCATTCTTTATGAGCGCATGATTTGCACTGAGCGAGCGGAATTTTCACTTTATAATAACCGGTTTTAAACACACGCTCGGCGTGATATTTAGAAACAATTGTGTTGCACCCCACACAATAGACAGTTTCAAATGCATCCACACCCATTCCCTCCTCGATTTGTTAAATATTGTCGCACATTGTTACATAATGTATTCATCAACCATTATATGTTACAATATGTAACAAATCAAGAGGTTATTCCTTTTTTTGCCCGAAATCTTCTGCGGATCGCTAAAAAAGCAAGCGTCAGCGAGCTGCCGATCAGCGCGCCCACACCATCGATGACGATATCTCCTACCTTCGGGGTCCGGCTGAATACGAACCGCTGATGATATTCGTCGGTGGCCGCGAACGCCAGGCACAGAACCATCGTGACGATAAATACCAATAACGCCCGCCTTTTCAGCAGCAGATTGACAAGCAGACATACCAGGATACCAAAACATGCATATTCTACAATATGCGCCATCTTTCTGATGACGAATTCAACGAGTTCCGTTACCCCGTTCTGCTTCACGTTAATAGTCGTGCCTTCGTAAGTAAACTTGACATCGGCGAAATAATGAGTCCACTCACTAGGGATCCGCGTTTTAAGCCATGGCCTTAAGTTTTGCTGGTCGTAAGACTGCGACGAAAATACAAAGATCGTCCCCATCCATGCCATCATGAAAATGGCAATCAAGAACAATTTCCCTTTGCTCTTTCCGGCGTCCGTTTTCATTGAATCAACCCGCTTTATTCTATAATTTTTTTATTTAGCAGCTTTTTGAATGATCTTTTTCCCCAATTCCTCCTTCATGATTTCAAACCACAGCTTGTAGCCGGCCTCGGTCGGATGCACGCCGTCCTTGTTCAGCACTTCTGTCAGGTCGGCATTGCGGGATTTGAATCCCGTGTAAATATCGATGAATAGCCAGCCTTTCCCGGCGGCCAGCTCCCTCGTCTTGGTCACGTAATTCTCATACGTGAGTCCTTCCGAATTTTGACCCGTATCGGCTCTCGGATTGGGAGACAGCAGAATGATCAGCGCATCCGGCAAATCCTTATGGAGCGCGTCGACGACAGATGAAATATTGTCGAGCGTTCTTTCGATCGGCACCGCTTGTCCGAAGTCGTTAATAAGGCACGTTTCAAAAATGACGACGTCCGGCTTTTGCGAGACGATCGTGTCCACCTTGCTTTTGATCAGGTCGGTGCTGTAGCCGCTAAATCCGTTGTTCGTGAGCGTAACGTTCATTTTGCCGTCCAGGTCTTTCAAATAGTCCCGCAGCATCGAGCTCCAGCTTTTGTCGACATGGCTCACGCCCGCACCCGCCGTTACGCTGCTGCCGAGCGTGGATATGTTGACGCTGCCTTTCATCACATGAATATCGCGGATGACATCAATCATGGACATCGGCTGCCGATCGTCCACTGCTTTTTTGATTTGATTTTCATGCAAATACCAATTGCTTCCCAACAAGATCGATACGGTTACGATAAACAACAGTCCTGCTGCTTTGAGCTTGATCACAATCTCCTCCTTACGAATCCCCAAAAAGCCCTTAAACGAAAACGGGACCTGCAGACGAGCGCGGTTCAGCGGCTCATCTACAGATCCCGGATTCGTCTATCTGACGACAAATTCAACAATTTCTTCCCAATCGGTGTAAAGCCGAATGTTATCCTCTTCAATCAGTTCGCTGCCCGTCTGCACTTCGATGAATTCCAGATCGGTAATAGCCCGGATCGCGTGCCTGGCCCGCATCGGAATCTGAATCACGTCACCGGCCTTGACGTCGATAAGCTTGTCGTTCAGAATCAGCTCGCCTTCCCCGGCTATGATCGTCCAAGCCTCGTAGCGCTTGTGATGCAGCTGGTAGCTGGAATTTTTACCGGCCTGGATAAAAATTTTCTTCGTCAGCACCTGGCTTCCGTCGTTCAAAATGCCGGAGTCCAGCACCCGGTACCAGCCCCAGCGCCGTTCCTCGTACATCGGACGTTGGTCGGAATTTTTCATAATGTCCTTAATTCGGGGGCTCGACGATTTCTCGGCGACGAGAATGCCGTCCGCGCTCGTAGCCACGACAACGTTGGACAAGCCGATGACAGTCACCGGAATTTCCAGCTCATTCAAAACGTGCGTATTATGGGAGTCGTCGCTAATAATGCCTTTGCCCATCAAATTGCCGCTGACTTCCTCCGTCAACGTGTTCCACGTGCCCAGGTCCTTCCAGTAACCTTCGTAAGGAAGCACGAAAATGCGCTCCGCTTTTTCGACTACCTCGTAGTCAAAGCTGATTTTGTTCAGCTTATGGTACTGTTTCGCCAATTCCTCGTACCGGATCGGCAATCCCTTCTCAATCAGCAGATTCATCACATAATCCAGCTTGAAAGCAAAAACCCCGCAATTCCAGAGCGCGCCTTGCTCAATGAGCCGCTGCGCCTGATCTTCGCGGGGTTTTTCTCTGAAGTTGCTGACCTGCCTGTAGTCCGCATGACCGGCTGCGCCGGTTGGCTCGGCGGGAACGATGTATCCGTACTTTTCGGACGGATACGTCGGCTTCACGCCGATCAGCGCGATATCCGCCGATGCCTCGTGCACGGCTTGCTCCAGATCCTTCAGCCGGACGAAGAAGTCGTCTTCGACGTAAGGATCCACCGGCAGCACAGTAACGACTTCGCTGAGGCTGACGCCGACGATCGAGTACAAATACGTCGCTGCAAGAGCGATCGCCGGGAACGTATCCCTGCGTTCCGGCTCGATAATAATCGGCGCGTCCACGCCCAACTGGCTGTAGATCATATCCAGCTGGCCCTTGCCGGTAGCGACGTGCGCGGAGCCGGATAAGCCGACTTTCGCGACCTGGCTCCAGACGCGTTGAACCATCGATTCCAGGCCGCCCGCTTCACTGCGCAGCACCTTCAAAAATTGCTTGGAACGCGCGTCGTTGGACAGCGGCCAGAGACGTTTTCCCGAACCTCCGGATAACAGCACTAATTGCATTAGCCCACATCCTTTTCCGATTGATTGGCATATATAATTTCCAGTATGGCATCTATGATGCTCGCGGCCGAATCGCCATGCCGGCGAACGCTCGGCAGCCTGCTTGCCATGGCGGCGATAGCCGCGGCGTCCAGCCGCAAATCCGCCAGCTGCTCCCAGCGGATCATTTCGCCCAGCTTTTGTTCTACCACGAATTGCGAAGTGTTGCGATCCTCTTCCAGCGCATTTCTTTCTACAATAAGCAGCGGCTTGCGGTTCATCGCGGCTTCGCCGACCGTGGCCCAACCGGCCTTGGTGATGATCAGGTCGGCGGCCGCGACATAATGCTGCGTTTCCGTGCTGCCGGAAGGGATGACGGCGACGTTGGGATGATCGACCGGATGGCTGCCCGAGACGAGAAAGCTCACTGCCTCGTTATCCCACAGCTTCCAGGAGCGGACCGATTCCAGCCGGGTTTTCATGCCGAAGCCTACGTACACGAGCGGCTTGGCGCTCACGGGCTTTACCGCCGCGGTCACTTTCGCCAGCTCGGCCGCATCGATTTCCCGGCTGACCAGCCCGAAAGTCCGCCTGCCGCGCCGGCCCCATGGCGGCTCATGGCTTGCGGCCAGCTCGAAAAAATAGTCCATTTTGCGGTAAGCTTGCTGCAGGAATGCCAGTTTATCCGGCGGCAGCAAATTGCGGTAAGCGGTAAGCCATGTAAAATTGGATATCCCGATGCTCGGTATGCCCAGTTGGTCTGCGCTTTCGAACGGCAGCGGGGAAATGTCCGACAGAACAAGGCCGACCCCGGCTTCCCGCAGAAACCGCGTCTCTTCGCGGATCCATTCCGGCGCGTCCTTCACAAACTCGTCGAATTGACCGTTCATTCGGCTAATATCCGGCTCCAGCGAATCCCGCCGCAACATGTAGCCCATGTCGGTCGCTACCCGCCGCAGCCGTACTTGCGGCCAGCTTGCCAGCGACTGCCCGACAAAATCCAGCGCATAAGAGGTGCAGATCACGACGCTGGAGTCGGGAAACCGTTCCAGCCATTTGCGGATGACCGCAATGCTGCGCGATGCGTGGCCGAAGCCGTAATCCGATATGTAATAGGCCATTGTGATCTTCATGCCGGACCGCCTCCTTTCCCTGGGCAAGCTGCGCCTCCCGCACCGGGTTATTTCATTCTCAAATGCTGGTACGTGAACTCCAGACCGGCCTGGCTTTTAATTTTCGCGGCCTTGTCGTTCGCATCGACGGATTCGATGTTGTCGTTTTTATCGACAACGTTATTCGAGCCTGCATTCGTCATCATTTTGGAATTCGTAAAGTTGCCCGTCACGGTATTGTCGCGAACCGACTTTGCCCATATTTGCAGCCAGCTCGGCACATTCATGACGACGTTATCGGTGATCGTAAAATAGGCGCTGCCTTCATCGGGATAAATCGCTCCGCCTTTATGCACCTGTTTGTCGATGAAGTTGCCTTTGATCGTGGAATTGGGCTGCGACCCTTGCGTATAAATCGCCCCGCCGTCATAGAGCGTCTTCATCACGTCGGTGATCAGGTTATTTTCGATTCTGTTGTCCTTGCTGTACGTCGGGTCGACTTTTCCCCAGCCCCAGCCCAGCGATATCGCGGAATAAGGAAGATCGGTCAGCTCATTGTTCCGAATGACCATATTTTGCGTGTAGCTTCCGAAGATCCCTACCGATGAGCGGTAATCTTTGCCGATCGCCCGAATGTAGTTGTTCGACACTTCGACGTCCTTAATGATTTTGCGCGGATCGTCCGGGTTGAAGTTATCCTTGTTGTTCCGGTCCGGCTCTCCGACTTGAATGCCGCTGCCGGAAATGTCGGTGAACACGTTGCCTTTGATGCGCACGCTTTGGCTGCCCTCGGTCAGATTGATGGCGGCGCCGCCCAGCTTTTCGAATCTGCAGTCTTCAATGGCGATATTTTCCGCCATTTGGGCGTCGAAGCTCGCCTGGATCAGCGTTTCCTTGTGGTACTGCAGCCCATCGACTTTCTCTTTAATAATATTGGCCTGCGCGTCCGGGAGACCGGTCAGGCTCGGTTGATACCATGTCGTATAGGCAAAAGTAAGCCCTTCGAAGCCGATGTGATGGACGGGCGCTTCCGGCGTGCCCTTCAAGTCGACCAGCGTCTCCACGACGGGAACGATCGCCTTCGCGGCGCTCATATCTTCGCCGGCCAAGGGCTTATAAAACAAATCGCCGCTCGTGCGGTCCAGGTACCACTCGCCTTCCTGGTTAATCAGCTCATACGCGTTCTCCAGGTACCATGGCACCGACAATTCCGGCAGCCCTTTATTGGTCAAATTGTACCAGCCCGGCTGCTGCATTTTGATAATGGCTTTGCCGTCGACCACTTCAATGGAGTCGATCAGCCCCCGTGAGTTGGTCCACACGTCAAGGAACACGAGCTCCATGTCCTTGACGTTCTTCCACTCGGCGAGCTTGACGGCGGTGGTGGAGAAGCCGCCGCTCAGCTTCTTCGCCTCTGGCAAGGGGGTCTCGCTGATCGCCCGCTTGGCGCGCGTACCGTTAACGAACAGTTGGCGCGATTTCAGGTCGCCGACGTGAGCCTTGTAAATATTTTTTTGCGGATCGTGCATCGTCCAGCCGGATACCGGCGTGCCGCCGCTGATCGTTACTTTCTCGTCCTGATAAGCCTTGAAGATGACGGAATGACCGTTCGATCCCGAGTCCCTGGAATCGAATTCCAGCGTATTCGCAAGCGTATAGGTGCCTCCACGCAGATAGACGACAATATCGGACTGCATATTCCCGTTTACCTTACGCACGCTTTCCTGCGCTTTTTCTATCGTCTTGAACGGTTTGGACAAAGTGCCTTTATTGTTGTCGTTCCCGTCCGTTGACACATAAAATACGCGCGTGCTGTCGCCGGCTTGAAAATCGCCGCAGCCCGGAAGCACGGTCAATAGGACAGGTAAGAGAATACAACCGTAGAGCTTGCCTTTCATAGTGGACGCTCTCCTTCGTCGTTGTTATACGGTCACAAGCAAAGATTTGTATTTGGTTATGGAAATTTCTTTCTTCAAATGCCGTTCCAGATAGCTTCGTCCCTGCAAACCCATCTCGAGCAGCTGCTGCCGCTCCATCTTATGCATCGCTGCGATGGCCTCGATGATGCCGTTGTAATCATTCGGCTCCACAACGATGCCCGAGGAGCTCTCCTCGATCAGCCGCTGCGCTTCGCTTCCCTGCTCCAATACGCCGATCACCGGTTTTCCCGCAGCCATGACACCGTAAATTTTGCTCGGCACCGACACGCCCTTGATGCCCTTTTGATTGACGACCAGGTGGGCGTCAGCCGCATTCAAAGAGTATTTGATAAACTCTTTGGACTGAAAAGGCAGAAAATGCACATTCCCGATGCTGTTGTCCTCGACAAACTGCTGCATGCTCTTTTTGACGGCTCCCTCTCCTATAAAAACAAAGGAAAGCTGCGGCTCATCCTTGAACGCCTCGGTGATCCGGATCATATTCTCAAGATCGTAATATAGGCCGAGATTCCCGGAATACATCACAATGAACTGATTTTGCAGCCGGTGTTCTTCCAGGAAACGCCTGACGTGCGGATGCTCCTTGCCAAGCGGGATAATGTCTTTCTCGTCCGTCCAGTTGTTGATGACGCTGCTTTTCGGCACGTTATGCCCGCGGAACCGGCGGGACAGCGTCTCCTGCATATCTTTGCCGACGACGACGATATGATCCGATTTTTTGCAGTTCCAGTTGTCGATCCGCCTCGCGATGTCGAACACCCATTTTTTGTCCGTATAGCTGACGGCCTCGGCCTGCTCGGGATTGAAATCCTGAATGTTGTACACGTGCTTGCTGCGCTTGAACAGCTTGCCGATCGTTCCGATCAGCCCCCCGAGCACCGGCGGCGAAGAGATCGTAAAGATCGTGTCGATCTTCTTGATCCTCAGCAAGGCGATGGTGGAAAGGACGAAATACGCCATAATGAACTTCAGCCGGCTCATCTTGTTCGTCTTGATGACTTCAGGCGTTTTCACGCGGATGATCTTGATGTCTTCCAAATAGTCTTCTTCGAACAGGCGGGTTTTCTTGTCTTTGTTTTGCTCCGGCTGCACGGCCAGAACGATGATTTCAAAATCTTTTTGCAGCTCCAGGCACAGCTCTGTCAACAGCTGCCCCGTCGAGGCAAAATCCGGATAAAAGTAATTGGCGACGAATACGATTTTTTTCTTCATTACTTACTTCCCCTCTTCGAAGCGAAATTTCAAAAATTTCGCAGGCATCCCCGCATGCACTTCATTGCGGGGTACGTTTCTGGTTACCGTGCTTCGAGCAGCTACCACAGCCTTTTCCTGAATAATAACGCCTGGATAGACGAACACGTCCGTAGCTACCCAGGCGCCGTTCTCGATATGAATCGGTTTCGTAATGAGTCCGAACTGGGGGTCCTGAATGTCGTGCGAGCCTGTGCACAAATAGCTTTTTTGCGAGATCACGCAGTGCTCGCCGATCTTGATCCGGTCGAGACTGTAAAATTCCACCTGATCCCCGATCCAGGAATAGCTGCCGATCTCGACCTTCCAGGGGTACAGAAATTTGGCGGAAGCTCTGACTCTGACGCCTTGGCCGATTTTCGCGCCGAACAGGTTCAGCAGAAACCGGCGCCAGCCGTACATGTTGTGCAGGGACAGCCGGAATAGCGTACTCTGTACGAACCACCACAGCATAACGACAAGTTTGCTTCGTCCCCGGGAATACCAGTCCTGATTATATTTGTTCAGTTCGACGTTAGTTTTCATGTTCCACCCAGCATCTGATTTGTCTTGGCAATACCGCGGTACTGCTCGATATGGCTGTCAATAATCCGGATATATGTCATATAATTATCGCTCGGGGCAGCGGCATTGCTTTCGTAGTTCTGCACGGGAGTCCGTACATAGCGTTTCTTGACGAAGCTGTTGATGGAACGCATGATCGCCGATTTGCTTCGCGGATCGAAATAGACGGCATTGGAGCCGCAAACCTCTCTGGCATACGGCAAATCCGCGGCAAGAATCGGCAGCCCGGCCTCCTGAGCCTCAAGCAGCGGCAGGCCCAAAGTCTCGGTCAAAGACGGGAAAATCAAGGCGTCCACGCTTTGGTAAGCTTTGAATATGCTTTCGTACGGAATTTTGCCGATATACCGGACATGCTCCGAGCTCTGACCGTCCAGAGTCAAATACAGGACGACTTTGCCCCCGTTCTGGGCGTTCCATTCGCGAATCGCCTCGATGAGAATGTCGTTGTTCTTGTATTTTTCCCGGTTCGTCATGTAGAGCAGCTTAGTCCCGGCCCGCTGAAATTCCAGATCCAGATCGCTGCCGAGCGGGTTCGTATTGTTTTCGATGCTCTGGATCGCGGGCCGCACGATATGGATGTCTTTGCGGTAGCTGTATTTGCGCTGAATCGCTTCTTTCATCCAGCTTGTTTGCACGAACACGCCGTCGACATGGGCCAACTGCTTTTTATAGATGGAGTGCAGCATCACTTTATATTTGATAAAATTTTTCAGCTCCAGCTCGTTCGCCCGCAAATCGGAGAAAGGAATCGGCTGATGAATCAGCACGTACTGCGGAATATCCAGATTGGATAATCCGAAATTTTGCAGGGACAAATAAAAATCGAACTTGTTTTCCTTGATAAATGCCGGGAGCAGGCGGTTTTCATAGTTCCATTTGTGCAGCGGACTTTTTTTCGGATACGGCTCATAGATCACTTTGACCTGCCCGGTTTCGAATTTGCAGAGATTTTCTTTAGCCACCAGGGCGGTTAACTCAATCCGGCTCTCGCGCAGCACATCGGATTTGCCTGCAATTTCATACAGAAAATCGTGAATGACTGAATACCCGCCTCTCGAATCCAACGCTGTGGCATTCGTTAAAATCTTCATCAAGATAACCTCCAGAACGATTCGTCTACTCCGGCTTGCTTGGGTCCCCTGGCGCGGCCTTTCATATTGCTTGTCTGACCGGTTTATACTGCGGCTGCCCTTTGATGAAAAAGATCAGCTTGTTCTTGCTTTCCTCGTCCAACCGGGCGATGTACGCCCTGATATGCAACTGGTACCCCTCCAGCAAAGCTTCCATGCTGCGGGATTCCATGAACTGCACAAACTCCCTGACGGATTGTCCGTACACGTAACCCAGACCCTCGGACCTGATGAACTGCATGCACGCCACGTCGGAAGCGATCACCGGCTTGTATTTGTAGAGGGAATCGAATACGACCCCGCTCGATGTGGAATTGTAGCTGCTGCGATAAGGCAGAATAACGAATCCGGTGCCGGCCAAAAGCTCGTCGTACCGCTCCTCGCTTATGTAATCGTTGATGATTTCGATGTTGTCCGTCAGCCTCGGCTTGATCGCTTCATACCTGCCGGGATCGACGAACCGTCCGGCGATGCACACTTTGTACGGCGTGCCGATGAAGCTGTCTACGACATCTTCGATATTTTTGTCGTCCCTGATTATGCCCACCGTTACAAAATCGTACTTTCTCCGGGCCGCCGTCTGCGCCGACGATTCGAAGAACAGGTAGTCCGGAATGACGATCCCGTCCTTCCGGTAGGAATTCATCGACTCCTCCAGACCGGAGATGACGCCTTTGACTTTGCGGCTGACGAGGCGGAACATGAACCGCTTCAGCTCGCTTTTATGGCTCAGATTGTCGTAGCGGATCAAATAAATGTCTTTGCCGCCGACATAGAACAGCAGGCATAAGCAGAGAGCAAATATGTCGACAGCCTGGATGATCACCTTGGACGGTTCCGAGTTCAGAATGCGAAACAGATTGGCGAACAGCTTGTATAACCGCTTGATTTTGTTCACGGGCCCTCTCTGATGGTCCAGAATCGCATGTTTGAGCGGCAGCAGCGGATAGCGGCTGAGTTTGCCGACGTAGCTGGTGCTGGCCGTAACCTCTATGTGAAAATGTTCCTTTAACGTCTCCGCATACTGCGCCGCCGTTTTCCAATAGTGACCCGAAGGCTGTCCGTTCGCATCGACCAGCTGCAAGCAGTCGGCAATAAGCACCGTTTCTTTTTCCACCCTAATCATCCTATCGATAATGTAATGTTGTTTTGGCCATCACCGGGCTTTTCGCCGGCGACGGGGCTCTCAAAGCCTGCTGCGGCACCGGTTCCCTCAGCTCCAGACCCGCTATGTACGGATGCTGCATAAGAGCCAGCCAAAAATAAATCTGGATCAGCGCGAACGAGTCGAACTGCACCTGCGACCATGCCAAAAGGATGAGCACCATTTTCAAATAGCTTTTCTTCGGCTGGTGAATGACGAAATACAAGAGCGGGGCAACCAGTAAAATGCCGAGCAGCCCCATTTCCGAAAGGATTCTCGTATACATGTTGTATTGATGCAGCGTCTTGTCTTTGTCCGCGTCCCGCAGTTCCTTCTGCTTGATGGAGCTCAGGTCGACAATCTCGGAATAGTTTTCCCTATAGCCATAGTAGTAGTTGCCCAAACCGTAGCCCATCAGCGGCTTCTGTTTGAACGAATCCATCGCCACCTTCGAGAACGTGCTGCGGATGGAGAACGATTCGTCCTGGTTGATTTCCGCCGGATTTTTCAGGAACGCGCCGATTCGCCCGAAATGGTCGGCATTGATGCCGAACACGTTGATCACAAACACCAGATACAAGACGGCGTACAGGCCGGCGAGGCTGAATCCCGTAATCAGGCTAAGCTTGACGACCCGCTTCGTATACAGGAATAAAAACACCACCAGCAAAATGATGCTGTCCATGTAGTAGCGCAGCGAGAAGGAGAACAGGGAGACGACGAACAGTCCGATGACGATGCTTTTGATGACCCAGTTGAGCTGATTCGCCCTTTTCAGAGCGATGAACGCCGGGACGAGCAGCAGATTCGTATGCAAGGCGATATAGGAAGGTTCCGAAAAGGTGAAATGGATCCTTGCCGTACTCATATATCCGGTTCTGCTGACGAACAGCCCGATGAACTTGGACAGGAAGCCGGCCGGCAGCACGTAGACATAGATCACTTGCAGCACGCCTATGCCGATCGCAATTCCGTAACCGTAGATCATATACTTGAAAAGCTTGAGATAGGCGCCGGGCTCCTCATGCTTGGCGACAAATATTTTAAAGCTTAAATAAATTACTATTCCCGACATGATCGTCAAAAGCGCATCTACTAAGCCCGTATTTTCGTAGTGATAATAAAGATTTTGGAAAAAGGTGCACAGCACGAACGTGATCATAACAAGCAGTACGTATATCTCCGAAGCTTTGTACTTCGTCCGAAACACCGAAAACAGGTTCACCATCAAATAGAGAGCGATAAAAATAAGGGATACCGGCTTGTAGCCGCCCCCGAACATGAACGGAAAATTATCTAATGGCAGTAGAAAGGCAGCTATGTAAATCAAACGGTTCATTGTAATTCCCCTTCACAGTTCGTTTCTGGGAGTAACTCCGTCGGACGGACTCCTTGTATCCCTTATCTCAATTACGCTCTTCGTTCCTGCATGACTTCCTCGTACAATTGCGCATAACAGCCTGCAACATGAGACAGCTCAAAAGAGCTCACGACTTTCTCCCGCGCATCCTGCGACAGCCGGGACCTGCGGTCTTCGTCCTCCAGCACCCAGGCAATGCCGTGCGCAAGGTCGGACACGTCAAACGCTTTGGCGAGATAGCCGTTGTGGCAATGGTTGATCAAATCGGGCATGCCGCCGATGCGAAAAGCGACGCACGGAACGCCGCAGGCCATCGCTTCCATCACCGTGTTCGGCAAGTTGTCTTCCAGCGACGGCGAGAGAAATACGTCCGCCGCCGAATACAGCAGCGCGAGGCTGATGTCGTCGTTCAGCCGGCCCGTATAATGAACCGGCATGCCCAGCGGCGCCGGGTTCGCCGGCGGATCGGAGCCGAATACGACCAATTCCGTATCCGGCAAAACGTCCTTGCCCGCAAGCTCCAGCAGCGCCTGTTGCAAATACTGGAACCCTTTGCGTGGATCGCTCGTCGCGCTCATCGCCCCGAACAATATCAGCCGCTTGTCTTGCGGCAGATTCAGCATCTCCCTGGCCAGCGATTTGTCCAGCGGCTTGAAGCGGTCAAGGTCAATGCCGTTGGGAATGACCTCGACCCGCACGGCTTGGAGCACCGAGCTCGCCCGCGCGCAGTCCGCCATCCATTTGCTCGGGGTGACGACGGTCAGATTGAGATCTTCCCAGGCGTTTCTTTTCCATTTGAGCATTCTGCTGCTCAAATCGCCGGCAGAGGTCGACTGCAACTGGCTGCACGAACCGCAGCCTTGCAAGTAGCCTGTGCAGCTGCCGGAGTAATGGCAGCCTCCGGTAAACGCCCACATGTCGTGCAGCGTCCAAACGATAGGCTTGTTGAATTTGCCGAGCGCATGAATGGGCACGAATCCGTGATTGATCCAATGCAGATGAATAATGTCGGGATTCAGCGCGTGAATGCTTTTCACTATTTTGCTGGGCAGCCACGATATGCTCCAGGGCGACTTCACCCGGTTCCGGTACAAATGCACCGGCAGATTGTCAATCGACGGCTGCAGGCTGCTTCGGATCCGGTCCGTTTTGCTGAGCGGCCCGAATACCGAGTGGTCGCTGCTGCTCTTGCTTTGCACAAGCATCCTGGACGTCAGGCCGATGCCTTGCAGCCCTTTGTGCAGCCGGTAAGCCGCACGCGCAGCCCCGCCTTCTATGTCGGTAGTGTTCACTAGCAGTGCGTTCAATGTACGGCCCTCCTTCTCCGGTCGACAAACGCGGGATTATACCGATGATACGAACTGGCTGGCGGCTGCGGCCTTGCTTTCGCCGGTGAATTGCTCTTTCCAGGCGCGGATTTGTTCCAGCGGCAGGCGGATTTTCGTTGCTTGCGGCTTCGCAATCCACGCCCCGATGCCGGAAATGTCCGCCCGGTCCACGACAGGAAGATCGGTGTCTTTGGAAATTTCCTTGGCCCGGTTGTCGACGGCCAGGATCAGCGATCTTCTTTTGTGCTGCAGCGCCCGGATGCCGCCGTGAAGCCTTGTGCCGATATAATCGCAATCCAGAGTGGCCAGAACATGGTCGAACGCTTGCAGGCTCGGGGGAATGTATTTCACCTTGCTTCCGCCGATGCTTTGCATATATTCGTAGTCAGCAGGCCCCTGCGTCCAGAAGTAGACCGTTTCGTACTCTTTACTAAGCAATTCAAACAGCTTCGCATCGTTCGTTCTGTCCTGATTGTAATCCGTAAACGTTACGACGACTGCCTTCTGTTTGCTCGCCGGAACGTCTTTGCAGTGGTCCTCGGTTAACCTCCACATCGTCGGGCACGCCGTGTTGATGACATTGTGAATGCCGGCCGCCCTCAGCTGCCGCTCCGTGAACGAGTCTCTGACCGAGTGCATCGTCGTGCCGGAGAGCACCCGCTTGTAGAGCATTCTGGAGTACGCGTTGGGCGGGTTCTGATACTGCCACCAGCCGACTCCCATCAAAGTGATGTCCTGGATGAACAAAGAATCGAACAGGTTGATTTTCCACTGGCTGTAAGCATTCATGTTGGAGGATAGCAGGTTCGTTCCCCCGACAAACTTCAAGTCGCTTTTGCGGATGTAGCGGTACGAGTTTTTGGAAATGACGTCATGCGTCTGGATCGGAATGAACAAGGAATCCCGGAACAGCTCGGTCAGATGGCTTTTGACGGCATCCATAATGATCTGATCGCCAAGATTCGAACTGGAAATCGATGTATCGAATAAGGAAATGATTTTCATGTTATACCTTCCTTAAAAATAATGACTTGAGGATGATCCGAAACAGCTTCCGGTACGGCCTGGAGAACAGCGCCGGGGAGCAAATCACGAACACGTAGGCGAATACGGTGGAGATGGCCGCGCCCTTCACGCCGAAAGCGGGAATGGTGTACAGATTGAGCGCAATGTTGATGCCGGCCCCCGCCAGGTTTCTGAGGAAAGCTTCGAGCCTCTGGTTTTCATTAATAAACCAGGTAGCCGTGGAAAGCTGCAGGAACACGAACACCGCCGACCAAATATGAATCGTCAGCACCGGCCCCGCTTCCTGAAAAGCTTCCCCGTACATGATCCGCACGATCGTATCCGCCAAAAAAGTAATCGGAACGGCCACTGCATAAGCCATCCCGATCAGCAGGACAAACGTTTTATGAAACCGCGCGTAGTACAGCTCCTCGTTCTGCTTCTTCGCCTCGATGATCGAAGGCGCAACGGAACTGACGATCGCCGTCGGCACGAAGTACCACAGCTCCGACAGCTTCGTGGCGGCCGTGTAGATGCCGACTTTCGCCTGGCCGAGCATCTGGCCGATCATGATCTGATCGATCCGCATATAGATCATGACGACGAGGCCGGATAAAATAAGCGGCCAGCTGTCGCCCAGAAGCTGCCTGGCGCGCCGCATGTTCGACCGCCAGTTGCGGATGCTTGAGCCCTGCATCCGGTAGCTGACGAACAGCCCGGCCGCGCCGATCGCGATTTCCAGCGATCCGACCCAGGCGAAATACAATAGAGGCGCTTGCGTCAGAATAAGCATCACCTTCATGACGGAGGTGAGCAGAAACGCAATGTTTTTGGCATATACCGTCAGCTTCGACCTCAGCTTCGTCTGGAAGTAGAGGTCGATCGTATCGAACGTCTGGAAGACCGTGCCGACCGCCACGATGCCGACCAGCCAGCGGATGACCGGGTCGTCGTCGATGAGCGAGATGGCCGTCACCGACAGGCCGAGCGTCAGCGCGGCTCCGACGATCCGCATCGTAAAGGCGGTGCCGAGAATTTCTTCCTTTTCCTCGGGCTTGTTGACGATATCTCTCACAACGATGCCGTCCAGGCCGAGCGTAATCAAAGGGCTGAACAGGAATACAAAAGCTTGCGCATAATTGTACATGCCGAACTGTTCGGGCCCGAGAAACCGGGCCACCCATACGCCGACGATCAGGCCGACGCCCATTCGCACAATTTTGTCGAGAAACAGCCAGCCGGCGTTAAAGGCGATTTTTTTCAGATCGCCGTGATTTCTGAACTTCGCATAGAGCGCCGGGATTTTTTTGATGATTGCATGCATGTGTCCAGCATCCTTACCGGTCAGACTTGAATGAGCTTCGCCCTTCCTTCGGCCTCTACCTTTTTCAGATCGGAATCGACCATCATATGGATCAATTCTTTGAAGCCGACTTCAAGCTTCCAGCCTAATTTTTCCTTGGCTTTGGAGCAGTCGCCCAGCAGCAGATCGACTTCCGCCGGTCTTACAAAAGCCGGATCGATGACGACATAATCCTCGTAATTCAATCCCGCGTAGGAGAACGCAACTTCGAGCAGCTCTCTGACCGTGTGCATTTCACCTGTGGAAATGACGTAATCGTCAGGCTCATCCTGCTGCAGCATCAGCCACATCGCTTTGATGTAATCGCCGGCAAAACCCCAATCGCGCAGCGAATCGAGATTGCCCATGCGCAGCTCCGACTGCAGGCCCAGTTTAATGCGCGCTGCGGCATCCGTCACTTTGCGCGTAACGAATTCCAAACCCCGGCGCGGGGATTCATGGTTGAACAAAATGCCGGAGCAGGCGAACATGTTGAAGCTTTCGCGGTAGTTGACGGTGATCCAGTGCCCGTAAACTTTGGCTACGCCGTAAGGGCTGCGCGGATAAAACGGGGTTGTTTCCGATTGCGGGGTTTCCACCACTTTGCCGAACATCTCGCTGCTGGAGGCTTGATAAAAGCGCGCGTCCGGCTTCATAATCCGCACGGCTTCGAGCATGTTCGTCACGCTGAGCGCCGTGATTTGCCCTGTCGTGAGCGGCTGCGGCCATGAAGCGGCGACATAGGACTGGGCCGCAAGGTTGTAAACCTCGTCAGGCTGGGAAATGCGAACAGCTTCAATCAGGGAAGCCAGGTCGGTCAAATCTCCGGAAATCCAGTTGATTCGATCTTTAATGTGCTCGACGTTCTCATAGTTCGGCGTGCTCGTGCGGCGGCGCAGGCCGTACACTTTGTATCCTTTTTCCAATAAGAACTCCGCCAGGTAAGATCCGTCTTGACCTGTAACGCCGGTAATTAACGCTGTTTTCATCATATATCCTCCAGAGAATGTATTTTATTTGGTTACGGCGAGCTGATTGTCGAGGAACCACCGATAGGCCGAGCGGATTCCGTCTCGCAGCGGGATTTGCACTTTCCAGCCGAGACTGTTGATTCTCGCTACATCCACCAGCTTGCGGGGCGTCCCGTCCGGCTTAGAGGTGTTGTATGCAATGCCGCCCTCAAAGCCGACAATGTCCTTGACCAGCTCCGCCAGCTCTTTAATGGAAATATCCTCTCCCACTCCGATATTGACGATATCGCTGCCTTCGTACTGCTCCATCAAAAAGACGCAGGCGTTCGCCAAATCGTCCGCATGCAAAAATTCGCGTCTCGGCGTGCCCGTTCCCCAAATTTCTACGGCAGGCAGCCCCTGCTCCTTCGCTTCATGAAATTTCCGGATCAACGCCGGAAGCACATGGGATTTTTCCAGATCGAAATTGTCGTTGGGGCCGTACAAATTCGTCGGCATCGCCGATATGTAGCGGGTTCCGTATTGACGGTTGTATGATTGGCACATTTTGATGCCGGCGATTTTGGCGATGGCGTAAGGCTCGTTGGTCGGCTCCAGTTCGCCGGTCAGCAAATATTCTTCCTTGAGCGGCTGGGGAGCCAGCTTCGGATAAATGCAAGTCGAACCGAGGAACAGCAGCTTCTGCACGCTCGTCTGGTACGATACATCGATCACATTGGTCTGAATCAGCAAATTATCGCGAATGAAATCGGCCGGATACTCGTTGTTCGCCACGATGCCCCCGACCTTGGCCGCCGCAAGAAACACATATTCGATTCTTTCTTTCAAGAAAAAGCTCAGCACGTCGTCAAAATTGCGCAAGTCCAGCTCGGCGCTCGTGCGCGTTACCAGATTGGCAAAGCCTTTGGCCTGCAAGCTTCTTAAAATCGCCGAGCCCACCAAACCGCGGTGGCCGGCCACATATATTTTGGCATTTAGTTCCATACGGCACCTCATATCTCTTCCAAATTAAAAAGCGTCTTTGGAGCCAAGCAAAACGGCAAACGTCTTAACGATAATTTTCAGATCGTTCCTTACGCTGCGGTTCATAATGTACTCCAGATCGAGCTCGACCATTTCCTCGAAGCCGATGTTGCTTCTCCCGCTTACCTGCCAGAGGCCCGTGCAGCCCGGCGTAACGAGCAGGCGCAGATTGTCGTAAGCCGTATATTCCGCCACTTCTCTGGGCAGCGGAGGTCTGGGCCCGACCAGGCTCATCTCGCCTTTCAGCACGTTCCACAGTTGGGGAAGCTCGTCGATGCTCGTTTTGCGGATGAATCTGCCGATTCTCGTTACCCGCGGATCGTTTTTCATTTTAAACATAGCTCCGCTCACTTCGTTTTTGGCCAAAAGGTCTGCGAGCAGCTCCTCCGCGTTGCTGACCATGGAGCGAAACTTGAACATATAAAATTCCTTGCCGTCTTTCCCCACCCGAATCTGCTTGAAAAATACAGGGCCCTTGCGGTCCTCGATCTTGATCAACGCGCCGACGAAGAAAAATACCGGGATCAGAAAAATAATTCCCCCCAGCGACAGCACAATATCCGCAGTCCTTTTGACAAACAAGTACAAGGATAAATCTTTCTCGATAGTAATTGTCGAATGAGCAGCTTGATATTGGCTTCTCCGGGCAGCAACATCTACATCAGACAGATTCATAACTCATACCCCTTATCTAGCATAAGTATTGGTTCGATTCACCATTTGCTCCAGAGCGGCCAGAAGCGGCTCCCGCAGCTCGCTGTTCATCAGCGCATAATCCAGAGTAGTCAGGATAAAGCCCAATTTTTCCCCCACATCATAGCGTGTGCCTTCAAAATTGTAGGCATAGACCTGCTCAAGCTCGTTCAGCCTCTGAATCGCATCGGTCAATTGAATTTCGCCGCCGGCTCCCACCTCTTGTTTATCCAAAAAGTTGAATATTTCCGGCGTCAGGATATATCTGCCCATAATCGCCATATTCGACGGGGCCATCAGCTTGCTCGGCTTTTCGACAAAATTGCTCACTTGATACAGTCTGCTGCCGAGCGATTCGGCAGGATCAATGACGCCATACCGGTGAACTTCTTCGTCCGGCACGCTTTGAACCCCGATCACCGAACGGCCCGTTATTTCATATTGATGAATCAACTGCAGGAGGCAAGGTGTTTCAGCTTTTACGATATCGTCGCCGAGGAGCACGGCAAACGGCTCGTTGCCGATAAACTTACGCGCGCACCATACGGCGTGGCCTAAACCGCGGGGCTCTTTTTGCCTGATGTAATGAATGTCCACCATTTTCGCCGATCGCTGCACCTGCTCCAGCAGTTCCAGTTTGTTTTTTTCGAGTAATTTTTGCTCCAGCTCGAAGGCATTGTCGAAGTGGTCTTCAATCGCCCGCTTCCCTTTCCCAGTTACAATGATGATGTCTTCAATCCCCGATTCGACTGCTTCTTCAACAATGTACTGGATCGTCGGTTTATCTACGATAGGCAGCATTTCTTTGGGCATTGCTTTCGTTGCCGGGAGAAATCGTGTACCGAGTCCTGCAGCTGGGATAATTGCCTTCTTCACTTGTTTCATACGGTTACCTCCATTTTCTGAATTCTGCTCCTACGCCTCTTTCTGTCTAAAATAAAAGTGTTAGGTATTCCGTCTTAAGAAGCTATCGTTTCATAAAACAGAATAACTAGCACTTTTACTTGGGGCATTCAACCCTTCCTCACATCACACCACCGACGATATACGTCTAAGGTGCTCGCACACCCACAGCATGATCGAGTGCCTGCAGTGATAAAGGTGCAGCAGACTTTACCTAATCCTTTATTTATTTGTCGGTCGCACCGTAATAATAGTAGTAAGGCGTATCGTCGTTCTTCAGATTCGGCTTGTTGTTCAACACGACGCCGAGTACGTTCGCTTTCACATTGTCCAGCTGCTGCAGCGACCGTCTGGCGAGCTGCCGCTTCACTTTGCCGGATTGAACCACAAGAATGACTCCGTCGCACAATGTGGCGAGTATTTGCGAATCCGTCACCGCAAGCAGCGGAGGGGAATCGAAAAAGATCAGATCGAACTCCGCTTCCAACTGTTGGAGCAGCAGGCTCATTTTTTGGGAAGCGAGCAGCTCCGAAGGATTGGGCGGAACCGGCCCGGAAGGAAAAAAGGACAGATTCGGTATATCCGTTGCCGTGACGACTTCCTCCATCGTGCATTGATTCGCCAAAACATTGGTAAGGCCCATCCGGTTGGATTTGAGAAAATAATGATGAAGTGTCGGTTTACGCAAGTCAGCGTCGATCACGAGAACCTTTTTGCCTTCCTGCGCATAAGCTACAGCGAGATTGGTAATCGTCGTCGATTTTCCTTCTTTCGGCTGGGAGGACGTCACCAGAATTCGACGTATTTCCTTATCTACCGAGGAAAAGGTAATATTGGTGCGAAGCGTACGGTACGCTTCCGAGATGTACGACTTCGGATTCGTATTGGTAATAAGCGGGATGCCCTTTTTATTGGTTGACGTTGACATACTTTGCATCCCCCACTACTCTTTGTTTTTTGGCCGAATAGCCTTTGACTACATCTTTGGGCTTGATTTTCGTAATAACGCCAAGCGTCGGAATGCCAAGATAATTCTCAACATCTTTTTCCGTCTTAATGGTATCGTCCATATATTCCAGCAAAAAGGCGATTCCAATGGAAACCAGCAAAGAGATCAGGAAGCTGATGGCGATATTGGTAGTCGGATTCGGGCTTACGGGGGCGGTCCGGTCAGATTCTTTGGCACGATTCAGAATCGTAACGTTATCGACCTTCATAATGGAGGAAATTTCGCTTTGGAAGACCTCCGATATTGCATTGACAATGCGCACGGCTTGCTTCTGAGATTGGTCCTGCACGGAGATGGTCATCACTTGCGTTTCGTTCACGGAGCTGACTTTCACTTTGTTGATCAAAGCTTCCGATGACAGCTTGATTTCGGGGTATCTTTCCACGACTCTATCCATAATTGCGGGCGTTTTTATGATTTCCTTATAAGTGTTCACCAGCTTGATGTCGACGCTTACGGTCCCATAATCAAACGCTTCTTTTCCTTTGCTGTCCTCGGACTTGTTGACGATCAGCTTGGCGCTTGCCGAATACACCGGTTGCATGAAGTAGTAGCTTATGATTCCTGCGATCAGCGTGCTGGCCAGCACGATGCTGAAAATAATCCACAGCCGTTTGCGAAATATTCTTACATACTCTTTCAGTTCTAGTTCCATCTGGACCTCCAGCCTAAACGATTTTCTACATCAGCTGCATTTTCTATGTTACATTTTGTATCTATGACTCTACTTTAAGATACGTTTTGTATAGTGTCAAGTGATTTTCAAAAATTTTCATTTGTTTACAAGCCAATTAGTCAAAATAACAAGATACATTTTGTATCTGAATTATTTTAAAAATGGCTCGAATGCGGCCGTAAAAAGCGCAGCCAATCTCTCTTTATCCGCCCTGTGGAAAAGATCCGTATCGTTTCATCGCGGATCAGCAGGCCGGCATTTCCCACAAGATGCCCGACGTGTTTTTCGCCCAGGCTGGAATTTAAATAAGCATATGCCCTGGCAAGGGTGCACGGTCTCGATCCCATATTGTGGGCATCGGAAGCAATGACATGCGCGACCTGCTCCTTGCATAGGTCAAATGCAAATCTTTGAATCTTCTTGCCGAACAAACCTGACAACGATTGGGAAGTGACCTGGCATAGAACTCCCTGGCTCACCAGCGAGCCCAGCTCCCGCGGCTGTTTCAAAAAAACCGCGTTGCGTTCCGGGTGCGCGATCACCGGCGTAATTTCCATCAGCTGCAGCTCAAACAGCATCTCCTGAAAATAGGCGGGCACGCTCTGCGAAGGGAATTCGATTAACAAATACCGCGACCCGTTCAATGTGCGGATAAGGCCAGCGGATAAATCGTTCAACAATCCCGGATAGACCCGGACTTCCTGGCCGGCGAGTATATTCACCGCTATGCCTCTGAGTTGGAGTTCCCGATTGAGCGCATCTACTGCATGGTCGATATCTACCGCCGCATTATCATATTTGCCGTTCGCATGGTGGGGGGTTGCTACAATCGTATGTATGCCCTGCCGCTGCGCCTCCCTGGCCATCTCAATGGCGTCATCCGTCTGATCGGCGCCGTCGTCAAGTCCCGGCAAAATGTGACAATGGGTGTCGATAAGCATAAAGTTCCCCCTTTCGCTAACCTAGTAAATTGATCGTATGACGCTGGGCGTCGGGAGAATCCTGGTTAACATAGCTGCGCATCGCTTGAAACAAAATGTATTGCAGCTTCCCGTAAACGAACAGAGATTCCAGCAGCGAGCTCCGCGCTTTTTCGCCGTCCAGCCAGGCGGCTTCATACTCATAACCGCCCGCTTCGCCGGCTGCGGCGACCAATACGCCCTCTGCCGAATGGCGGCTGTCACCATGAAATTGGAACCGCCATACGACTTGCCCGCCGACAGGCAGCTTAAGGTCCGAGCGGAATCTGATGCCATCGGCATCTGCGGACAACAGCTCGATCGGAGCTATTTTGGAATCCATCCGCCGCCCGTTGAGACTGGCGATTTGCATAACCCCTTGCATGCGGGGGGCGAACCCGATTCTATAATTTTGCGCGGTGCTTCTTGCCATGGACATTTTTCATCTTCCTTTCATAAACAGGCAAAAGTGAACTAAACATAGATACGATATGTATCATGCAATATATACAAAATCAATATTTTAGGTTTTCCTAACTTACATACACTGGTATAATAGGTCTTACACAATGGTAATAATGGTTACTATTATTCTTATCGAAATGTGAGGAACTTACATTATGACAAAGTATGGGGACAGGATTGCCTTTTTGCGCGAGAAAAATGCGCTTACCCAAGAAGAATTGGCCCATAAATTGGGGATCTCCAGAGCGGCCCTATCTCACTACGAGACTTCTCGAAGAGAACCGGATTACGATACGATCGATAAAATCGCATCTTTCTTTCACGTCTCTATAGATTATTTGTTAGGAAGAACGAATAAATCGGACAGTGTGCTTGATCAGGATGTACGGGAATTTGTCGACCAGCTGGAGTTATCGGACGATGCGATTCTTGAGAAGTTTTCGCTAACCGTGGACGGAAATAAATTGACACCCGAGGAAGCAAAGCGATTTATTGCTTTTGTGAGGGCTGAGCGTTCTCTAAAGTAACGAGTTTATCGTCCTCGCTGCTTATAAACGCTTCTTCTTTCAAACCAAGCTGCGCTAACACCTTCAATATGTCAAGCGTGATGGGAGTTTCTTCTTTCATGTAAGAACCTCTTTTCCAACCGTTTTTAGAATCATATTATGTGCAGCACTTTTCTCTTATGTACCTAATTTATGATACATCTTGTATCGTGTCAAGAACATTTTCGAAGATATATTTCCCTTATTCTGGCAAATCCTACGCCATCAGGGTCGGTTTTCTTTTTTTCTTTTTGTTTCGACAGATACAATATGTATCATAATTTCGATACATCTTCGTCAGCTGCTTGCTTTTGCCAACATGCGGATGCGCCCCCGCTTCTGCGGTTCCCGTTCCCTCACCTGTTCGCGCTGGGAAAGTGTGCATAATACCGTTAGAATAACCCCGTAAGACAAGCATTTATAGCTGGGTTGAAAAAACATGCCGATGCTTACCGGTACGATGGACGCCAGAATGACCGGCAGGCGGCTCATGGACAAAGACCTTGCCGTATGATGCAAAATCCACGCCATATACAAAATGAATGTTATAAGTCCAATGACCCCCGATTTGAGCATATAGTAGGTAATGACAGAATGGGTATAGGACACTTTATCCATGTAGATCGGATCAAAAAACAGCCCTCCCCAGCCTCTCCCCAGGAAAAATGCGGAGGGGTCTCTTACGACTTCCGAAAAAATCGTGAACATTTCATCCGTTTTTCCGTTGGCGCCGTATTCGCTTTGCTTCGCTTGCAGCAGCTCCAGGGAGCTTGTAATCTGGTCGTGCGCGATGACGTACACGGCGGCGAACACGATTACGACCAGAACGAATTTGGCCAAGGATTGCCGCGCCATGCCGAGTGAATAGAGAATAAAGCAGACTGCGGCAAGACCGATCGGGGCACGCTGGGCCACCGCCAATAATGAGCCCAGGGCCAGGACTCCTCCCGCAATCATCGCAATGCTGCCGAGCATGCGGGCCGGGCTGGACATTTTCCACATTTGAATCGCCGTCAGCGGCAGGAAAATACCGGCAAAGATGACGCTGGGATCGTACGGGAAGTAAAGGAGATAGTCGGAAAAGTACATCCGGCCGATGTCCAGCAGGCTGACTCCTGCTTTTATATAGAAGCGAATTGCGAAAATCACGCCTGTCATCGAAATGAGCCACGGCAGAATCGCTCCGAAATTGTGTTTCGACTTGTTTATAACCGGAAGCAGGAACAACGGCATATACAAATAAACGAACGGAATCAGATCGCGAATGATATCTCTTAAACCGTTGCCCTTCAGCACGGCTCCGTTAAACAGCTCCCACCACAGCAGGAAGAAGAAAAGAATGTGCAGCCACGCCGGGAAGCTCCTGTACGGCTCCATCCCGCGAAAGGAACCGGCGGCGATCAGCGTACCGACCGGAATGCGGACAAACAGCAGCAGGAACAAGGCGATGACGGCTTCAAACAAGCCGGGATTTTTCGGAAACGGGGAGCTGAGCGTCGCGTAGATCACAAGTGCAAGAGCTATGTACAAGCCGCTTTTGACGGATGCGGTCATAGCGCTTTGTCCTTATTGGCGCTGTTCATGCTGTACATTTTGATACCCACCTGCCAGTAATACATCGACCGCGCCAGCGCGTAGTGGAACCCCGCTTTTCCGTCAAGCACGCCCAGCTTCAGACAGTAGGAATGCAGGAAGGCGAACACCCACTTCATCGGCATCTTGTTGAAAATCTTTTTTTGCAGCCTGCGGATTGCGATCTGGGATTCGTTCAGGTTCGAGAAGAGGCCTTTGTTGCGGACAACCGCTTCCCAATCGGAATACCGGTTGTGCTTGGCAAAGTAATCGAACAAAGAATCATGGTCAAAGTGGATCAGATGCTTGCTCAGCACTTCCGTCCTGCCGTTGATCTGCGGCTGATAATGCCCTTCCACCTCCCACATATTCGATGCGTCCAAATCGTCGTAATCCAGAAATCTGCCCTTGTTGCGGTTGAAAAGAATCAATTTGTACATGCGATGTCCGAACTTCAGCACTTTGTCCATAAAAATATAGTCGTAGCCGGCAAAATAGCCGTCGCTCCGCGGCTGGTTGAGGAACAACCTGCGAATTTCCTCCTCGGCTTCGGGAGTGACGATTTCATCCGCGTCCACATAGATGACCCAATCGTGCTTGAAGGGCAGGTTCTCCAGGCACCACTGTTTTTTCTTCGGATATTTGCCGTCCCAAGTGAAGTTGACGAGGATGGCCCCCATTTCGTTTACGATCTCCGCCGTTCGGTCCGTACTGTTGGAATCCACAACAAATACTTCTTCAAACGCTTTGACCCCTTCCAAACATCGGCGGATTCGTTTTTCCTCGTTCTTGGTCATAATGATGACGGAGACCGGTATGGCTTCTCTCTTCATATACTGCTGCTCCTCTAAACACAATTTTATGTTTCAGTTCGCGTTTGTCGCGCTGCGCGTTCTTCTTTGGTCCCAATAAGACCTCGCTTCGCCAAGCAGCAGCGGAAAATCCGGATGAATCACGATTCCCAGCTTCTTTCTCGTCCAAACCCACATCAATACGTTTTGCACGCCGAGCCCGGCAAACATGACCGCCGCCAAACCGAACGCACCCGAATATGCGGCGGCGGCGACGCTGGCGATGACAGTCGCGATGCTCGTTATCAGCGTAATGTTCATCAGCGTCTTCTGATGGCCGGCCAGTGTCAGCAGCAGCCCGTTCGCTCCGCCGCATACATTCGCGACTCGGCCGAGACTGAGCAGAATCAGAATCCAGTATCCCTTCTCATAGAAGGAACCGAAGATGACGCCCAGAATCCACGACCCCAGCAGTAAAAACAGGATCATGATCGCAGCGGCCGGCAGCAGCGAGATGGCGGTAACGATCCGGCCGAGCTTCTGCAATTGTGAAAGCGTTTCCTTCGTATTCATGGTGACGATGAGCGAGGGCAAAACCGAATTGCTTACGATTTCACAGAGCGCGACCAGCGCAATCAGCCGGGTGGCGGCGCCATACACCGCAACTTCGTCGGCACCCCGAAAAACGCCCAAAATCCAAATATCCGACGAAGTGAGAAAAAACAGGGTGACCGCCGATACCATGATGGGAAGCGAAATCGCAAACATCCGGCGCGCTTCCGCGGCAAGCGGGGCGGACGAACGCTGCCCCTGATCCGCCCGCAGGCGGCGGAGCTTCTTGAATAAAGCCGCCGCAGATACGGCGATGCTCAGCGCAATCGAGAGGTTGACCAGCAGGAGAACATCCGAGAGATTCGGCCGTCCGGTAACAAAAAATACGGATAAAGCGGCGACCAGCAGCAGATTGGACAGCAGGCCGCCAAAAACTGTGGCGAGCCGGATGTCGTCCAGCCCCCGGAAGCTTTCCGCCAGCAGCTGCTGGAACATGTTGCACAAAATCCACAATGCAACGAGGACATTCATCTGTTCCAAAAGCGGAGAATGGAACAAATTGAGATTAAAGAAGTGCTGAAAGCTTATGTACAGGACGAATACGGCCGCACCGCTCAGCAGCGCGATGCCGATCGCCAGTTGAACCGCCCGCCGCATGTCCCGGTACCGCGCGAGCCGGTTATTTTCGGCCAAAAACCTGACAATGCTCTGGTTCAGGCCGAGCATCCCGACGATGCTTCCGAAAAAAGCGATATTGAAAGCAATAAAATACGTTCCCAGCTCTTGCGGCCCGAGCAGCCTGGACAGCATCGCATTGATCAGCAGGCTCGCCGCAGCGAACACCAGCTTGCCCGCCAGCGCCCAACCTCCGCCCGACAGTACTTTATTCACCAGCGTCTTCTTGTCCATATCAAGAACCTGCCGCCACAGTCGGCTTATTGGGCTTGCTTTGTCCCGGTTTGAACGAATCCCGGTTCCGGTCTTTCCTGCTGAATTTTGGAATCAGTACGGCGCCCGAGACCCCGAACACCTTGAGCACGTCTTCTTCCGATTTGATCGTCGTATCGAAGTATTCGACCGCATTCACCGCGCCGATCAGCAAGACGAGGGAGGCAAACCAGGCCACAAGCGCAGCCGCCAGAGGATTCAGGCTGACTGGACCCGCATTGTCCGAATCAGCGGCGGTATTCAGAATGACGACATTATCCACCTTCATGATCGACGGCACTTCCGCTACAAACACTTTCGATACGGCATTGACGATGTGGGCCGCTTTTTCATAAGAGGTGTCCCGGTAGGCGACGGTAATGATCTGCGTGTTATCCTCCGATGTCACCGAAAGACGCTTGCCTAATTCGGTCTGCGACATTCCGATATCGGGATACTGCTCAAGAACTTTGCCCAAAATCGCAGGGTTCAAAATAATTCTTTTGTACGTTGCAATAAGCCCCTTGTTTGCCATAATCAAATCGTATGAAACCAATCCGCCCGCCGCTTCGTTCGTTTTATTCACGACCAGATCGCTCTTGGCTTCGTACTTGGGCGGCATGTAGTTAAAGGAATAAAAGGCGGCTGCTCCCGTAATTAAAAGGTTGAAGGCGATGATGATCCATAGCCTCTTTTTGATGACCCGAAAAAAATCCTTTAATTCCATACAAATCCCTCCGCAATTCCGCTGCGCTGTCTAACTGAACTATTTTTTATTGATTTTATTGATGGCTACTCCGACGATTTGTATGTTTAACCGGTCGAACGTCTCTTTCAATTGTTCCATAACTTCGGCTTTCACTTTTCCATGCTCGATGACAAGCAGGACTCCGTCGCTTTTGGCGGCGATCATCATAGTTTCGGGCATAACATAAGCTGACGATGTGTCGATTATAATTTTGTCGTACAGTTCTCTGTAGCTGTGGATGATTGAGGTGTAGGAGTTGCTGGAGAGTAAATCGGAGGGATTGTTCTGAGCAAGCCCTGCGGTAAGTACGAACAGATTCGGAATATGAGTGCTTTGCGCCGGATCCTGGACGTCGTCCTTCGCGGATAAAAGTCCGCTCAGGCCCGTGTGATTTTGCGCCAGAAAAATGTCCTGCAGCGAAGGGTTGCGAAATGCCGCATCGATAAGCAGCACCCTCTGTTCCGCCTGCGCAAAGGCAACTGCAAGATTGACAGCCGTCGTCGTCTTCCCTTCCCCAGGATACGAAGAGGTGACTGAGATCACCTTAAGCTTTTCCGGTTCATCATACAAATCGATGTTCGTGCGGAGCGTGCGGTAAGCTTCTGAAATTCGTGACCTTGGACTCACATCGATCATGATAGGCTGCTTATTTGTTTTTTGCGCCATGCAAACACCTCTCAACAGTTTAGATACGATTTGTATCTTCGTTCCATAGGTCTAATTTATGATACAAAATGGATCTTGTCAAGGTTTTAGTTTGTAAAAGCAGGAAGGACCGATACAAATCGTCTCAAAACTATATAGGTACATGGTTGGATAGTTTTTACATTAAATAGGACTTTTCCTTATAAAGTGAAAAGCCCTATTCCTTTCGCTTGTTGGAACGCTTACCCTTTTGCCGCCTTCATGGCCACATATTGAATATCTTTGCTGTCGATCACGCCGTCCGGCTTCAAATCGAACTGCTCGTCAAATCCGGGCTGGCCTCTCTTCAAACCGTTCTTTTGCGAAATCAGGAACAAATCGTTCAGCGTCACCTTTCCGTCATGATCGAAATCCCCTCCGCCAACCGTCAAAAAGAACGAGGCGGCGGCGACGTTTTGCCGGCGGCCCCGGCTGTCCGCGAACTCGGAGTCAGGAAGCAGGGCGATCGGCGTTTGACCGTTTTTGAGCGCTATGAAGCTCAGTGTAATCAAGCCGACATTGCCGTTCTTGCCCGGCACTGCGCCGAGCTGCACACCCGTCAGCTTCACCAGGCCTGCGGTCGAAGTGTCTTTGCCGAACACCGCGCTGACGTTCTCACTGCCGAATTCGCCGCTGTATTCGATCTTCGTCAGCTTCAGCTGAGCCGTATCGTACTGCAGTTTCAGCAGGAACGCGTACAAATCTTTGGCATCGCTCGCACGCAGCTGGATGCTGATCGTCGAACCGACCTCGGCGATATCCGAAGCCGAAGCAAAAGCGATCGCAGCCGAGGAAGGCGGCACATTGGCGGAAGTCGTCACGCTTTTGCCCGGATTGCCGACGCTGGCGTTGCCTGCCGCATCCCTTGCAGTCACCGAGAACGTATACGTTGTTTGCGGAGCCAAACCTGCCGCCGTATAGCTGTAGACGGAACCTGACACCGAGTCGATCATTTGGCCGTCGCGATAAATGTCGTACCGGCTCACGCCGACGTTGTCCTGCGCCTGCGGCCATTGCAGCCTGGCGCTGTTATAAGTCACGTCAGTGACTGTGAGCTGCGCCCCTGCCGGCCATACCGGAGGCACGGCATCGCTGCCGGCAAGCTTGATTTGCAGCACAGAATTGCCCATTGTTTTGTACCATTTGCCGTTTACAATTTTCGTATTTCCTTTGGACGAGCCCGCGAAATAAGATGCGGTGTCGCCTGCAGGCTTGATATACAATTTGTCGGCATGCGTAAATGTAAAGGTGCCGTCCGAACCCAACTTGTCAACCAGCGGGTTGCTGGAAAAATAATAAGTCGCCTGCGTCACCGAACCGTCCGGAGACTGCAAATAAATTTGCTGCGCTCCGCCGGCCGGATGCTTCGTGAAAGCGATCCAGCCCTGATTGACCTCGTAGCTGACAGGCGACGAATAGCTGCTGAGCTCCTGGGAAGCGCCGCCGCGGTCTTTTTTATAAATGCCGTTGGTGCTTCCCCGGGTGTATACGACCGTATTGCCGTCCCATTTTGGGGTGCGGCTGTCGTAGTTCGGCTCCTGCACAACCGTTTCGATTAAACCGTCCGCATAGTAGCGGTATATGTTGGTCCGGCTGGAGCCGTTCAGCGTGCCGGTAAAAACGAATTCGCCGTTTGGCGCCAGCACGGAATTGCGGTCTATGAGCGCATTTTGCAGAACCTCGCCGGTAGCCAAATTGATCCGGCCCGTAGGCACGAGGGCGTAATTGCCGGATATTTGTATATAATTGGTGTAACTCTCACAGCAGTAATTGCGGAATTTAATGCCCGTATCCTTCAGCACGTTGTTCGTCCACATGTAAATACGCGCCTCCGGAACGGAAGAATCGTTCAGCCACAAAATAGCACCGCCGGGAATAAGCTTTGCTTCCTGCAAAGATACGAGGCTCTGATATGCCCGAACTAGCGTAATTCCGCCGGTTGAGCGATTTTTGACATACAGGCCCATATCGGAACCTGTGTACAGCAGCCGGCTTTCGTCAAAATCGATAACCCGGCCCTCCGCCTCATCGGCTACGGCCAGCCTGTCGCTCGACTCCACATACAACATGCTCGTTGAGCTGACTCTGACAACCGGGCGTCCCTCGGAGTAAAATCCATCGGAGACGTCGACCATCAGCCGAAGAGACTTGCCCGCATAGCTAGAAACATCGACCGTCTGATCGAGAACTCCTGCTCCCGTACCTGTCCAAATCGTTTTGAAATCCCCTTCGCTGACCAGACTCGCCTTGATATCAGGAGTCGAACGATCATCGACCGTTGTCACCAAAATGCGGGCAGAATTGGCTGTAATGACGAACTGATCGGCAGGTTTGACGGACACCTCCGGTTTAGAGTCATAAACGAACTCGATGCTTGCCTGTCCAGTCTGATTCATTTGGTCGGTCGCCGTGACGGTCAGAGTTTGATTTCCTTTTTCAAGACCTTCCACGGAAAGAACGCCTTTCCAGGTGCAGTCCCTGTACTGGCACACTTTTTGCAAAGCAGCCTCCCTGTCCTTCACTTTGGCAATGACGGTTTTCATTTCATATTCCGACGTCACCCTTACGGAAACATCCAAAAATTTGTCGTAAGGATACCCTGCTGCCGACGGATATTCGAACGACACGCTAACTCCCCCTGCGGCATGGGCATATCCCGCTAAGCAGACCACCGCCGCCAACATCAGCAACAAACCAAGCAAACTCTTTTTCATCCTGCTTTCACCCTCTCTTTCCCGGATAAAATTTGAGCGGTTCCATAAGTGCGCAGCAGTTCTCTCCCCTTCGTACGACGGCTTTTTCTTTAGTGAAACGTTCTTGGGGTGCGATTTGTGGTTCTAAAATGATACATTTCGTATCGTTTTAGACACAATTCTTCTCACCTTACATCCTTTTCGATATCATTCGCAAAAATCCTTCCGGAATACAGGAAATTTAAACATAATTTGTAACAAATAAAGCTCACAACAAGGTAATAACTACCGTGTTGTGAGCTTTATTTTATCTTTGAGGATGATTCGTGTTCTGCTCATTAATAAACGTATTCATATTTTCATTAGCGATGCCTTCCTGGTCTAGCAATTCCTTTAAACGCTGCCTATGAAGCTCGCCGAGACCGTATAACAGGTACCCTTCATTTTTCGCCTTTTTAATATGCTGGAACATCGAGAAATCTCTTGCCTTCTCAGCCTTCATCATCGGTGATTCCCCGTCCGTACTGTAATCCTTACTCGCAAGATGCCATTTTTCTTTGAAGGAAGCTTTGTCTTTCTCAGGCGCAGACTCCTGCTCTTGCTGTATTTTCTCTTCAACATAGGCTGTCAGATCTCGATAAAAAGATTGGAACAAAGCACTGCTGCCTTCTTTCCTCATCTCTGCCGTGACTGCGGCATTCGAGCTTTCCTGCGACGAAATAGCTGCAGCGGTTTGATCCCACATCTCTTTATGAAGCATATAAGTTTGAAAGAGATCGGATTCTTCGTCTGCCCTTGAAGCAAAATGAATAGCCATAACCAAATAAGTTAATTCCGTAGTCGTTCCTTGAAGCTGATAGTTTTTTTCATCCACACTAACTCCACTTACTACCCTTAATATTTTCGGATAAAAGCTTTCGGCCCTGTGACTTCTGTCTCCTTCGGCCCCTTTAAACTTTTCATTGATTACTTCGTCCCGTCCTCGCATATCATTCGTTAAGTCGGGGTTGCTTCCAGCCTCGGCCGGATATTCGGTGAAGCCTTCATGCATATATTTATCGGTGCCTACTGCTGCTGTTATATCTGAAAGATTAAGTGCCGCATGCTCTTCACCAAGCACAAGCAGCTTATTAGGGAGACGAATCCAAGTGCCCTTCTTACTAACATAACCTATCTTATCAGTTGATTTACCCGCATACTGTTTCATTTCATCTTTACTATTAAAATATCGGGATGGAAAATCTTTCAGCATGTTACTAACATTTCGCTCACCCTCACCCAACCTGCCGTGACTGGTTTTCGTTTTGTGTCTGAAACCACTGAAGACTCTATTTTTGATGTACACTTTTCTTTGTATAGAAGGAGTTGAAGCTGATTGATTTACTGGCTGCTGTATCGGTGTCTCCGATTTCTCAGCAGACCTGCCGGCATTTTGCTTGAAAAGCTCACCAACAGCGCGATTGCCAATCGTGCGCTGCAGCTGTAACAATTGACGTGAATTCATCGAATTCACGTTCATCGGTCGTTGTACCATTACATCAGCAGATAATTGAAGACCGCGCGACTGCATCTCAACCGTTTCCGGCGCGTTCGCATTAGCAGTTTTAGTGGAACCGTCAGGTCTCCTGGCTTGATGATTAATCTGCATATGTACCTCTTTCAATTGAATTGATAATGTTCATAAGAACCAAACAGAATACGCTCCGGAAACACCGATCTTAATAGCTTCATTGTAAAACAGTTCATATGACTAGACAAGAACTTTCCCTCTTCCTCCATGCGGCCCGCTCCTCGAAATGAAAACAAAAAGAACGGCTGCTTTGTCAGCCGTTCTAAAGGGGAATTGTCCCATAAGTTTTTTAGCACTCAAAATTGTGTCAAGTCCCGGTACGCTGCTGAAATAGCGCGTGCTCCCAGTCTTTTTCCCTTTCCAGCTGCCACAACCGCCAATAATAGCCTTTGCGCTTCAGCAGTTCCTGGTGCGTGCCTCTTTCGCACACCGAGCCGTCCTGCAGCACGATGATTTCATCCATGCGTTCAACCAGACCGGACAATTTATGCGTGATCCACAAAACCGCTTTATCTTTCAGCAGAGCGTCCATGTTGTCGACGAACGCTTTTTCAGTCAGCGCGTCCAGCCCTGCGGCCGGTTCGTCGAACAGCACGGCCGGAGCCTGCCGCAGCAAAGCCCGCGCGAGAGCGAGACGCTGACGCTCGCCGCCGGACAAGCGGTCTCCCAGCTCGCCGATGACCGTATCGTAGCCGTCCGGCAGCGCCGCAAGCGTCTCGTCGATTAACGCAAGCCGCGCCGCGGCCCGCATCTCCTCCTCCGACGCCTCCGGCCGGCCGAGCTTCAAATTCGCGGCGGCGGACGCGTTGAACAGCTGCACCTTTTGCGAAACAACCGCAAATTCGCAGCGGACTGCCTCCTCCGGCAAGCCTCTCAGCTCTTGCCCGTTGATCGTTACGGATCCTTCCGTATACGGACGCATCCGCAGCAGCACTTGCAGCAGCGTGCTTTTGCCCGCTCCGCTCTCGCCGACGACTGCAACGCTTTTGCCCTGCCGCAGCGTCAAAGACAAGCCGCGAACCGCATAAGGCTCCCGCGGGCCGTAGCGGAATGAGAGATCGCGGATGCGCGCCTCCCAGCCGCCGGCCGACCGCTCCGGCCCGGTCCCCGCAGCCGCGGGCGCGGCCGCAGGCTCGGCTTGGCGGCACTCGTCCGCCAGGCGGAACAGCCTGTCGGCCGACGACATCGTCTGGCCGATGTGCTGGAACGCGGCAGGCAGCGCCATGACCGGCTCGAAGCAGGCCAACGCCATCATCGCGAGCGCCGGAATGGCGAGCCCATCAAGCCGCCCCGCGCCGGCGAGATAAACCGCGGCCAGCAGGACCAGCCACATCCCAAGATGCGCAGCCCCAAGCATGCTTCCGCCGGCATAAGCGCCCAGCCTGTTCTGGGCCGCCTGAAAGGCGTTCGACCGCTCCTGAATGTCGCCGATCCGGGCCAGCCGGTCGCTCATCCGGCCGAACAACGTCAATTCCTTCATGCCGGCGATCAAATCCGCCATTTCCGCATTCATGCCGGCCCGCGCCTGCACGACGCCTTCCCCGTGCCGCCTTCCGAGGCGGGCACAAATCCAAGGGATGCCAATTCCGGCCGCAACCATCATCCCGCCCAAGATGCAGGCCAGCCTCAGATCGTGAGCGGCCATCACCGCAAAGCCGAGCAGCCCTGTCAGCGAAGCGACAAGCGGCGGAGCGAGCACGCGCAAATATAAATTTTGCAGCTGCTCCACATCGCCGGTAATCGCGTTCAGCACATCGCCGCTGCGCCGGCTTTCCAGCAGGGCCGCTCCCCGCGGTTCCAGGCTTTCATACAGCCAAACGCGGACGCGGTGCAAAACCCTGAAAGTGAGATCGTGGGAAACGAGTCGCTCCAAATACCGCAGCACTCCCCTGGCGATGCCGAAAAACCGGACGCCTACGATCAGCGTCCAAAGCATCAGCACCGATTCGGGGCGAAGCGCCGACCGGGCGATCAAATAGCCGGACGTCCCCATCAGCCCGATGTTGGCCGCCACCGTCGCAAAGCCGAGCAGCGCCGCCAACGCCGTCCGTCCTTTATACGGACGGACAAACGCCAGCATGCGGCGGAAGGTGCCCCTGCGGGCCCCGGCCCCGGCAGCGCCGCTGCCCTGTCCGTCCGGCGCTGCCGCCTCAGCGGCGCCGCTCCATTGACCGGGCGCCGCGCCAGGCGCCGGCCCGGCGTCCCCGCCATCGGCAGCGCCGCCAGTGCTGCCGCCACCCGCGCCCGCATGAATCATGCGGGCGTACAGCCCGCCGGCGGCCAGCAGCTCGGTCGGCCGGCCCATCTCCGCGATGCGCCCGCCGTCAAGCACGATGATGCGGTCCGCATCACGCACCGTGTCCAGCCGGTGCGCCACCGTAACGGACATGCGGCCCTGCAGCAGCGCATCGAGCCCCTTCCTTACGGCGGCTTCATGAACAAGCCCGACGCCCGACGTCGGCTCATCCAAAAGCAGCAGCGGCGCGCGTTTCAGCAGCGCGCGGGCAATCGCAAGGCGCTGCATCTGTCCGCCGGACAGGCGGACGGAATCGCCGACCGCCGTCTCCAGCCCTTGCGGGAGGCGGTCTATAAAATCAACGCCTGCCGCGCGGAGCGCCGCAGCAATCTCGGCATCCCCAGCCCCGGGGCTGCCCAAAGTCACGTTGTCCCCGAGTGTGCCGTGGTACAACCGGGGGTTCTGAGCGACGCCGGACAGCCGGCTGCGCCACCAATCCATCGATAGCTCCGCCATGTCGATGCCGTCGATCAAAATGCGCCCCGACGTCGGCCGGACGAAGCCCTGCAGCAAATCGAGCAGGGTGCTTTTGCCCGCTCCCGTCGGCCCGACAACCGCAATCCGCTCACCCGGCTCCAGCTTGAACGTAATATCCGCAAGCGCCGGCCCCGCAGCATCCGGATACGACACACCGACCGCTTGAAACTCGATCCGGTGCCCCCGCGGATTCTCGGTGCCCCGCTTCGCCCCCGGACGCTCGACAAAACCCGGCGGCTCCGTCTCCAAAATGTCCATGATGCGCGCCGCAGCGGACATTCCGTTCGTGCTGGCATGGAACTGGGTTCCCAGCGTCCGAACCGGCGCATAAAACTCCGGCGTCAACAGCAGCACCAGAAAAGCATGCTCAAAGCCGATTTCCCCGGCAATAAGCCGCAAGCCCAGGAAAACGGCAACGACAGCCGTACTGAGCGTGGCGAACAGCTCCATGACGAATGCCGACAAAAAGGCCAGCCGCAGCGTGCCCATCGTCGTCTGGCGGTAATCTTCGCTGATGCGGGCGATAATTTCGATTTGCGCCCGGCTGCGGTTGAACATTTTTAACGTAGGCAGGCCGCGCAGCACATCCAGAAAATGCCCGCTGAGCAGGCCAAGCGTCTTGAACTGCTTGCGGGCCTTCGATTTGGCGGTCAGGCCGACCAAAATCATAAACAGCACGAGCAGCGGAAGCGTAACAGCCAGCACGATGGCCGAGATCCAGTCCAGCCCCGCCACGACGCAAAATACTGCGACCGGAATCAGCATGGACAAGGCGACCTGCGGCAAATAACGGGCCAGATACGCTTCAAGCTGCTCGACGCCTTCATATGCCGTCCCGATCAGCTCGCCGCTGCGCTCGCCTTTGGCGTAGTTCGGCCCCAGCTCCGAGAGCTTGCGCAGCAGCCGCCCGCGCAGGTCGCTTTTGATCCGCAGCGCCATGCGGGCGGATACTTGCTCGCCCGCCGCCTGGACGACCGCTCTGAGCGCGATCAGGCCGAGCAGAATGCCGAATGCGGGAAGCAGCCCCTGAAGGCCGAGCCCGCCGAGAAAAGCTCTGTCCGCAATCCGGGCGATACCCGCCGCCTCCAAAATAATGAGCATCCCGCCCGCCGCGCCGAGCGCGATACAGACCGCGAACAGCGCGCGGGTTCCCTGCACTTTGGCAAACAACCGGCTCATCATGTCAGTACTCCAAATGGTCCTTGACGCTGACCCGCTTGCGGAATACCCAGTACGTCCACGCCTGATAGGCGATGACGATCGGAACCGTCGTAAGCGCGATAATCGTCATTACTTTTAGCGTGTACTCGTTGGAAGCCGTATTGTAAATCGTCAGCGTCCACTCCGGGTTGAGCGAGGAAATCATCACCCTTGGGAACAGCGACATGAACACCGTCACGGTGGACAGCGCGATCGTGAGGCCGGTCATAATGAACGCCCAGCCGTCGCGGCCCGCCTTCAGGAAGAAATGAACGGACAGCAGCGCCATGCCGGCCGTCAGCGGCACCATGCCCGGGATGATTCCGTCGCGCGTGAACATATCCGTCTCCACGTAGCTGAGCACAACGAACAGCAGAAGCGCCGCGCTCGTCCAGGCGCCGACCCGGTTCGCCAAACGGCGGGCGCGATCGCGCAGCTCCCCTTCCGTTTTGAGCGACAGAAACAGCGCTCCGTGCAGCAGAAACAACAGCACGATGCTGACGCCGGCCATTACCGAATACAGCGAAATCAAATCCCAGAACGAACCTACGAAATTCGTATTGGCATCGATCGGCACGCCTTTCATCAAATTGGCCAGCGCGACGCCCCACAGCAGCGGAGGCAGCAAACTGCCGCCGAAAAGGATCCAGTCCCACATCGTTCTCCACTTCGGATTTTCCAGTTTGCTGCGAAACTCGAACGCCACTCCTCTTCCGATCAGCGCCAGCAGCATCAAAAACAAAGCCATATAAAATCCGCTGAACAAGCTCGCGTACCAGCCCGGAAACGCCGCGAACATCGCGCCGCCGGCCGTGATCAGCCACACCTCGTTGCCGTCCCAGACCGGACCGATCGTATTGATCAGAACGCGCCGCTCCACATCGGACTTGCCGAGGAAAGGCGTCAGCATGCCGACGCCGAAATCAAAACCTTCCAAGAAGAAAAACCCGACAAACAGCACAGCGATTAAAACAAACCATAAAATTTCCAGCATATGTTGACGTTCGCCTCACTTTCCTTTTTTCACTAAAGCGCCTCCGCCAATTTTAGAGATAAGAGACGGCTCCTTTATTTGGGCTGACCTGCTTATGCTTAAGCTGCGACTCGTCGTCGGCGCCCTTGCGCACGAAGTGAACGACAAGATACACGAACGCCGCAGCCAAAAGTCCGTACACGAGCGTAAAACCGATCAGCGAGGTCGCTACCATGCCCGTGGAAACGAGCGGCGATACGCCGTCCTCCGTTTTTTGCAAGCCGAAGACGAGCCACGGCTGGCGCCCCACCTCGGTCATGATCCAGCCTGCCGAATTGGCGATATAGGGCAGCGAAATGGCGGGTATCATCCATTTCAGGTAGAGGGCGCTTCCGGCCAACCGATTGCGCAGCGCCGCATAAGTGCCGAACATGCTGAGCAAAATCATCAGCACCCCGGCCGCAACCATGATGCGGAAGCTCCAAAAGGTCGTTCTGACCGGCGGGATGTAGTTGCCCGGGCCGTACTGGGTTTCATATTTTTTTTGCAGCTCATTCATGCCGGGCACGCTTCCGTGCAGTTTATTATAGGAAAGAATGCTCAGCGCATAAGGAATTTCAAGCTGATACTTGTTTTCCTTTTTGGCAGGGTCGATGAAGGCAAAAACCGTCCACGGAGCGCTGTCTCCCGTCGTTTCCCACAATGCTTCCGAAGCGGCCATCTTCATCGGCTGGGATTTCATCAGATGCTGCGCCTGCTCGTGCCCCGCTACAGCCGTCAAAAAGCTGGCTATCAGCGCAACCACGATTCCGATCGTAAAAGAAGATTGAAACAGCTCCGTCTGATGCTTGCGCAGTATTTTGTATGCGCTGATGCCGGTCACGAACAATGCCCCGGTCGCAAGCGCCCCGTAAACAACGTGCGGGAACTCGACCCACAACTGCGGATTGCCCAACAGCGCAAAGAAATCCGTCATCTCCGCGCGCCCGTTCCGAATCGCATAGCCGACCGGCTCCTGCATGAACGAGTTGGCGCTTAGAATCCAAAGCGCGGACAGCGTCGTGCCGATGGCGACAAGCCAAATGGAAGCCAGGTGCACTTTTTTGGGCAGCCGGTCCCAGCCGAAAATCCAGATGCCGAGAAATGTCGATTCGAGGAAAAACGATACGAGAGCCTCCACTGCGAGCGGCCCGCCAAAAACGGCCCCGACAAACCGGGAATAATCCGCCCAGTTCATGCCGAACTGAAATTCCTGCATAATCCCCGTCACGACGCCGACCGCGAAATTGAGGAGAAACAATTTGCCCCAAAATTTGGCCATCATTTTGTATTTGTCATCATGTTTCACTACGTACAGCGTCTGCATAAAAGCGATCAAAAACGCGAGCCCGATCGATAGCGGGACGAAAAAAAAGTGATAAACCGTCGTTATTGCAAACTGCCATCTGCTCCAATCCAAAGCGTCCAAAATAACGCCCCCCTTTCTTATGATCATGATTATAGGGAGGATTCGGACGCATTCATGTGACGAAAATCACAATATAAAGCCGATTTATGGCAAAAAAGGCACATCCCTAGCACAAAAACAAAAAAGACCCCATGGACCTAGATCCATGGAGTCATTCTGCTGCGTCCGTATTCATTTTGAACAGCGTACCGCCCACTGCTTTGTACCACGAGCCGTGCAGCCATTTGGTCATTCCGCCGCCGTAGCCCAAATCGATCGATGCCGCTTGACCTGGCGCAATCAGAAACAATTGCTTGTCGAACGTGTAGGTTAGCGTGCCGTCAGGAGCCAGCTTGTCGATCTTCGGTCGGTCCACGTCCACTGGCAGGTAAGTTGCCTGCGTCACTGAGCCTGAAGGCGACTGCACATAAATTTGCCGGGTCCCATCCCCCGACTGCTTCGTAAAAGCGATCCAGCCCTGCGCGATTTCGTAATCGGCGCGGGGATAGACGTACGTGCCTTGCGGCGCAGCCGGCCCAAGCTCGGTGATGACGCCGTCCCGCTTCTTCAGCAGCTTGCCGCCTTCCCCGATGAAGACGATCGTGCGCCCGTCCCATACCGGATTATAGCTGGCACGCTCCCGGTGCGGAATGATGAGGCTGCTTTGCCCCTGCGCATGGCGGTAAATCTGCGTCAGTTCGTCTCCCCGGGCCGTTCCCGAGTAAACGAACTCGCCGTTTATGTTCAAGCTGGCGCCGTAGGCGGACGTGCCTTGAAGGGGATATTTCCACGCTTCGCCGGTCGCTGAATCGATCCAGTCAACCCGGTGCGTACCCGGCCGCAGCACATAGCTGCCCGCGACCTGGAGCCTGTCGCCGCCGTCGCAGCACGTTTCAAAATAGTTCAGCCCCGTGTCCGCCGCCGAGCCGTCTTTCCAGAGCAGCGTATGAGCGTAGCCGTCCCCGTACAGTCCCGCGGTGAACACGGCGCCTGACGGAGTAAGCTTTGCGCCTATTTTATCGGGCTTCGCGTATACAACCGTATCGGGACCGCCCTCGCCATCCAGCAAATGGAGCCTTTTATCATAAGCTGTATACAGGATCCGGTTTTCGTCGAAATCGTCGATGACGCCCGGAACTTGCCGCAGCTTGACCAGCCGCAGGCCATTGTCCGCATACAAAGTATGATAAAGGGTTCTAACTCCGCCGCCCGCCGCATCCGATACCTCGGCTTGCAAATAAACGATCCGGTTCCGATAAGCGGAGATATCGAAATCGCGTTCTACACGCCCCTGCCCCTCCGCTTCCGCAAAAAGATGATTGTTCTCATCCAGCAGCATCAGCTTCACTTGCGCGCCGGCCTCGCCGGGAGGCGCCGCTGCAGCGGCATGCAGCAAATCGGCGGTGATGACCGATTGGTCCGCAGGCTCCAAATAGACGTCCGTCCGGGGAACATCCGCGGAGAACGTGGTTAAAGGAAACAGCATCAGCCATGCCAAACTCCATAGTACCGTAATCCTTCGCTTTTTCATCAGCGGTTGGACACCTGCCTATCGAATATGATACATTTTGTATCATATCATACATGATGTGTGAAGTCACGCGAATGTAAGCGGCATCATTTGGCTAATCAGCCTCTCGCCGTTTGCTGCTCGTTCCCGATTCCGATATATTTCAACGTGACCGAAGGCGCAGAGTGATTGAACAGATCGCGGAGAACGGATATGTTCTTCGTCTTTTGATAGTAGTGATAGCCGAACGTTTTGCGCAAAGTGTGTGTGCCGATATCGTCCAGCCCCGCCTGCTTCGCCGCTTCGTTCAAAATTCGGTATACGCGAATGCGTTTAATCGGCCTTCCCGTTCGCTGGGACGGAAAGAGAAAATCCTCGTCGCTCATATAAGCGATGTACTCGTTGATCTTCTCGGAAAGCTGCTGCTGGATGACGAACGTTTTTTCCTTGCGGGTTTTCTCTTCCCTGATCGTTACTCTGCTCTTGCCCTTCAAGTCCTTGACCTTCAAAGTCAGCAGGTCGTTCAGATGCAGGCCCGAATTAATGCCTATAGTGAACAACAACCAATCGCGCATCGACTGTCTTTTCAAAATTTCTTGAATCTCTTCAATCTTCTCGTGATCTCGTATAGGTTGAACGATTTGCATATCAGCTTCACTCCTTTGCTTTAGTTAACCGCGGTCTCAGGAAAACAGCTTTTCAACGATTTCCTTGACCTTTGCCATGTCGGGCAGCCAGTAATACAATTGGGCATGGACCAACGGGTCTTCATTGTATCCGCTTTGGCCGGGAATTTGCGCGTATTGAAAGTCGGACTCTTTCATGCCTTCCAGCATCCATGCCAAGCTTATGATATCGCTGTCATGAAAATTGGTGTCAATGATATCTTTTTTCATGGACGTGACAAGTTCGACTGTCTTTTTCATATTTTGGGGGGCAAGCGCTTCGGCTGCGATATTGCGCAGCACTTGATACTGTTCGTTTTGTCGTCCGAAGTCTCCGTCGGGGAAAGCCCAACGCTCTCTGACCAGGCTGAGCGCCATAGCGCCGTCCAATCTTTGTTTGCCTGCCGGCAAATCCTTTTGGGTACTGCGCAAATGCAGCTGCTTTGGCAAATCCACATCAACGCCGCCGACCGCATCGATAAAATGCTCGAATCCCTGAAAATTCGTTTTCACATAGTAATTAATCGGTATTTTCAAAAAATCGCTAACGGCCTGCATCGCCTCTTCCGTTCCTTGATGATTCCCCCCTTTCGCTTCGCCGACAGCGTGGGCATGATTGATTTTGGTATACCCCACATCGCGCAAATAGACCCGCGTGTCTCTAGGAAGCGACAGGACGTTCGCTTTCTTCTCGGAAGGCACGACATGTATAACCATAATGACATCCGTCCGCGAAATCTCGCTGCCCCTGGCATCGATGCCAAGCAGCAGGACATTGAATGCCGAAGCTTGCGGGGATGCGGGGTTCTGGCGATTATCCGTAGGGACCGCTTCCGCAGCGTCTCCCGCTGTTCCCACGGGTGTCGAAAGAACCGGCACTTCACTTTTCTGAAAATGGCGACCGGGCTCAAGCTCCCAGTATGCGCAGCTGCCCAACAACAAGGTACTGGCAATAGCAGAACTTAACGCGATAATCTTCCAGCGTTTCACATGCTGCACATCCTTGTTAGGTTTTGATACAAATTGTATCATTTGATTTGCGCAATTACAAGTTCCCGGGCTACGAAATTGTGCGAAAACTCACATTTTTAACTAAATGCCTTAGTTTAACAACAAAAGACTGCCCTCTGCGGCAGCCCTGCGAATCTCGGTATGAGCATTAATAGGTCGTTTGCGCGAGTAACACAAATCCGTAAAACAAGTACCAGATTTGCGCCGAAGGCCCCGAACCGTTGATGAACACCAGTCCCTGGCTGTTGACCGTCGCGGTAAAGCTCGGGATGAACGGGGCGTCCCCTTTTTTGATCGTGTTTCCGAGCTTCTGCACATCGGCAAAATCGTACGTTTTATCGTCATAGCTAACGATATAGTAAGCCGTGCTGCCGTGGTTCAAATCATTTCTCATCACCGTGACCGACAGCAAATACGTGCCTGGCGTCGGGAGGGTGATGAACGTATTGATCGTCTGCGAAAACGGGAGCTCGAACTTGTCTCTTTTGGTAATGATATTGTCCAGGAAATTGTCCGTAATCATCTGAAAACTTCTCTGCTTGATCGAGCGATTTTTCTGGTTCGGTTGCGGGGAATCGTTCATAAAATCGAGAATGCGGACACGGTTCTGCGCATCGTTAATAATCGGATTCACGCTGCCGTCGCTCGAATCGCACTTGTACACGAGTCCTTCGATGTTCACATTGTCGTTCGGCCCGGTCACCATCGCGACAGACTCCTTTCGGTTGTAGCACCACGCATACAGGCCGTATACATTGACGTTTTTGGCAGCCCCCGCCGGATCGAAATAAATACCCGTATTCCAGTTTCCTTCCAGATACAAATTTTCCAGCGTTATATTGGAGTTGAAGCCCTGGAACTCAAGCATCATCTGCTTGACGGAAGTCGTATTCGAGCCCTCGATGGCGACATCGCGGAACGAGCAGTTCTTGCCGTCTTTGATGACAATGACCGACCCGTCGTATCGCATCTGGGAAATGAATGTCTGCTTCACGTTCAGCGTATGGTAATCCAGCACATAGATGGCTTGGCCCTGGTAACCACCCAACGAAGCATCCCGCCAAAATCGGGAACGTGAAATTTCAATCATATACACGCCGTATCCGGATTGAAACTGTCCGTCCATGTAAATGCCCCATTTTCCGGAAGCGCAACCATTTTGGAAAAATCCGTCAAAATAAAGCTGCCCCCCCTGCGGAAGCCGGATACCCCCGCCCGTAGTCGTATCGATCTGGATATTGACGACCGACAAGGCGTCTACCAGATTTTGATTCACCGTAAAATCGAAACAGTAATCCGTACCCGTGTATTTGATGACCGAAGTGTACATATTGTCGCCCATAATGGTGAACCCGCCTAAGCGCGCAACATTGGGGATCGTTTGTACCTTCGGCGCAATCGTTGACTGCACCGTATAAATGCCGCTCGGCACATAGAGGGTGCCTTCCGTACCGAGAAAATTGAGCGCCCTCTGGAATCTTGCGTCATCCGTCGTCTCCCCGGCCAGCCTTGGAAAATTGGCCAGACTTACCTTGCCTTTTGCCATGTCGGCTTGCATTTGACTGTACAGCAGCGTCCACATTTCCTCCCGTGTGACGTAATCTTGAGGGCGGCTGCCGTCCGCGATGCCTTCCTGCACAAAATAATTTGTCGCCGTTTGCGCCAATGATGAACTGTTTGAACTATTTGAATTGCCTGAACTGCTTGAACCGCTTGAACTGTTCGAACTGTTGTCCGCCATACAACTCCAACTCCTTTCTCAATCTGATGAGCTAAACGTATGAGTCCGCCTGGCATAAGCAACCTCCCGCTAGATTCAGCGGCAGACTCCTATCTGACCTCTCCTACTTTTTCTCTTAAGATAGTTTATGTTGGAGTTGTACAATCGGACACAACAAAAGCTTATTCAGCCGGTTGCCCGGACACCTTGCGCAGCTCGTTGGCAAGCCGGTGGAACTCGTCCCTGGCTTCCTGATTGTCCGTGCTCTGCCACGCGGCGGATAAAAAGCCGATCACTTTGTTAGCGTCCTCAGCGCTCATCATAATCTCTGTTTCCCCCTTCGTATCGTCCTCCGGACAAGAGTCGTAGCCGGTAAGCCCGTTCGTATCGATAATCGCAATCAGCTTGGCGGCATACTGCGGGTCCGTCGCATACCCCGCGCTCTGCATCGCCTGGCAAGCCGCCTTATAATCCCGCTCCTGGAGAACAGCGCGGTACCTGGCATTGCCGGCCAAAAGCAAAGAATGATCGCGAATGCTGTCGGCCCAGCTCGCATACACGCGAAACCCGTCCACGATCTGCACCCACTTGCCGTTGATGTATTCCTGGGTCGTCAGCTGCTGCCCGCTTCCCTTAATGCCGAACAAATTGTTGCCGGGAGCCGACTGCCCCCAGCCGCTTTCCAAAATCGCCTGCGCAATCGTCACACTTGCAAGAATGCCGTACTCCCGCATATCCGCCTGTGCCGCCCCGACAATTTGCGAAATAAACGCTTCCTTATTACTCATTCACGACCTTCCCCCTTGTTTCTGAGCACTTGAATAATTTGCTTCACTTGATCAGGCAGCGGCAGCCCCATTCGTCCGTAATTTTCAGTAATCGAAATGAATTCATTGGCCAAATAAAAATAAATCGCCCCCGTCATCAGCAAATCGCCGCCAATGATCAAATCCAGACGGTGCGCCAGCATGATGACAAGCAGCATAAGCCCTTTGCGGGTAAGGCCCCAAAAGCCAACCTGGCTATTGAGGCCCTTGTGCTCTTTCATCGACGCGACAATCCCCGTCGCATAATCGATCACAATCGCGGTAACAAACAAGCCGAGAAGCTCATTCCAACCGCCAAAAGCATACGTAATGAGCGTCCCGACCACCGCCGAAACGAAGTTAAACACGGCTTGGTTCATCGTTTTTTTCTCCTTTCTGCTGCGGCATGGTAGGGCCATGCCGTTGAATGGGAAACAGGCTCCGGTTGGGAGCCTGTTTGGGGTGTATGGCGAGCAAGCTTCAAGGTTAGTCACCCTTTTGCGCAGCCGCCGAATCTTGGTCTGCGTCGAGAAGAGCCTGCACATCCGCTCTGTGCCGTTCCGGCACCTGATCCATCGTACGCCGGCCTTCTTTGACGAGCATGTAGTATAACTGAACCAAACTATTCCCCTCCTTGCAGCTTAAGCAGCATCTCGTAAACCTCTGCCACAGCTTCCATGGTTGCGCCATTATCGTTTTTCAGCTTGGCATTTTCAGCCTGCAGCGCCGATAATTGCTGCTCTGCGGTTAATACAGCAGGCTTGGAAGCTTCCACTGCTTGATACGCTTCCCATGCCGCCTGGAGCTCTTCCTCCGTCGGATGCGTCGCGTCCAGGTTCCATTGCGCGATGTATGGACCTTTACCGTCGCTGTCGTCTTGGACGAGGAAATCTTGCAAGGGGTTGGCTTGTGGGAATAAATGCATGATTGCTTGTGCTACGTTCATGCGGTTTCCTCCTTTATGCGATTTGAGTTACGTTAAATACGCTTCCAGTTACTAAAGTATTCGCCAATGTTGAATACCCGTAAATTTCTATATAATCACCTGCATTTAATTGAACTTGAACAGATCCACTAGCATACCGATTTGCCCCGGTTATTGACACTCCACTATCCATAATTGAGTATTGTCCACCATTTTTATAGGCAGCCACAGAATGCGGATTATTCGATGAGGGATTGCTTAAAAACATACTGGCGGAGACGAGATACACTCCACTATGTTTCGCCGTAAAACGATAATTTGTTGTATTGTCATATTCCGTAAGGCTATCCCAATTCTTAGTTTGAAAAATTAACTTTGTTGTAGTTCCAGCCGAGAGACTTTGTCCTGAACTTTGGTAGGAAGATGCTGTAGAATGACTTCCTGCTGTGTTATCTCCCCAAGGGTTAAGAACACCGGAAGTTGGTAGCGACAACCCTCCATACGTGGCAATGGCAGGATTAGAACCACTAGCTTCAGTACCATTTCTTTGTATAATACCACCACTATTTGCTCTACTTGAAAAAATATTTCCTGTACCCATAATGTTGTTTGTAACCACATGTGATAATTGATCAGCGCATACAGCAGAGTATTTGCTTGAGGCTTGACATGTATCAACCACAACATTAGAAACCCACGCATGAAATCCGTCTAGTCCAGTATTCGGTGCGGAAGTATTACAATATTGATACGATACAAGACTACTATACAATGCATCAAACGGAATTGCTGTAGTTGTAGACGCATTAAAACCTCTTACAATAATAGGTATAGTGCACTCTTTTACAAGTATGTTATTAACTGTGAAATTTGTGCTAATTGCTGTATCCCCATTTAGATAAAGTACCCCACTTGCAGTACCGCCAATAAACCCAATAATATTCACGGATTCATTGTAAGTACCTGCTGCCACGTTGATATTGTATACATGATTTAGAACTTGTGGAACGCTGTTAATTGCTTTCATGATCGTTTTGAAAGGCTTTCCTGCACTTCCGTCATTGCTATCTGCTCCATTTGTCGCATCGACGTATAGTGTAATGGCTTGCGTAGATTGTCTTGGCATTTGATAGACTTGTCTCGCCAAGTTCTCTGCTGTACTTAACCGAGCCTCTGCATCTGCCTGATTTGCAGCTAGTGCATCGATAACGGTTTTAATGTTACTTGCGTACTCGCCGTTGATCTGCGTTACAGGTGCGGATATAGCGTACTGGTCGAGAGCGAGATAAGTCACTTCGTATGTGGCGGTCAGGTCGTAGTTGGAGTAAGATTCATAAGCCAAATAAGCTCCGTAGGTAGGGTTCGGTATAGTTCCAAAAGAATTGTACAACCAATTAGAATCTACCTTTCCATTCTTGTATACATTAAGAAACCTTGAAACTCTGCGCTTTGTAGCTGATGAAGGATTCCAGTTATTAATTGTATATGCCCCAGATGCGTTATCAACAGGATTCGCCTTCTCCCGTACGATCATACCTGTTCCAACATCAATTTGATTCATTCCCTCATGAAACGACATGTTGCCATCTACAGCGACTTCTTCGAATGTTGGTGTGGCAAGTTGGTAAGTGAGTTTGTAAGGGTTATACCCTGCATATGATGCTGTTGGAACTGTTGTTGAGGCTGTAACTTTATCCGTAATTCTAACCCATCTTTTTGTACCTGTTCCATTGTAAACAGCGTTAGGTTCTGAGCCGTTATACGTTGACGCATCAAACATTTTCCACCCATAAAAATATGCCTGTATCTCTGCTGTTGAAATGGTAGTGTAATTGTCTCCCCAGCCTGAGTCAGCGGACGAAATAGTTATGAAGGTACTGCCGTCTGGGTTAACTGCGCTACCGTCTGTCGAAGTCGTCGTTGTAACGAGAATTTTACCATCAAACTTAATAACTGTGTGGGTTGCTGAACCTTTGGCATTTGTGTAGTATGCTGGAAGGTATACTGTCTTGTATCCAGTTTGACTAGATACTAACGCCCAAGGAAGATTTCCATCTAACACAACATCTTTCGCAAAACGATTCTCGCGCCAATACTTCCCATCGCGTTTGAATAACGTGTCATAGATTGTGCCGTCCAAACTTGATGCTAGTTGTGTATTAGGGAAGAACAGATAATCGTCATTACGCGGTTTGAATGGTTTGGCTGTTGTGCCAAGGTTGACCATAACATTACTCAATGTGAATGTTCCAGAAGAATACGTATATGTTCCAGTATTAGTAATATCCGTATAATTCGTAATATTACTCATATATACTTGGATAGTTTTTGTTCCAGCATATGGCGTAAATGTTATAGAATTTGTTGCATCATTTGCTTTAAGGATGAAACGATTTCCAAAGAATACGTTATTTGCATCGAAACAAGCAATAACAATTCCGGCATTCCCGGATTTGCTCAGTGTGTAAGATTGAGATGAAATAACGGGTAAAGTGGAAAAACTCGATTCATCTGTCGTTGCTGTTGTAATATGTTGTGCTGTGTAAGGATCAATAATCGTTGCTTTAGAGTGTAATGACCACTCATTAAACGACGGGAGTAAGTTTTCGCCATACTTATAGATAAAAGGCGCTGTAACGTGTTTCACATCGTCTACGTATGGGTACTTGGCGGCAATTTGTGCTGCTGACATGCTGGAAATCGCATTATATTCTGCGGCCGTGATCTGGTAAACCCTAATGCCGTCCGCATATCCGTATTGAGATGCGGCGCCAGAGATAGCTACGTTTGCATATACACCAGAATAATTGGTCGTCGGACTGAACACGGAATAAACGAAATTGAATTTGGTCGTATCCGAAACTGTAGTTGTCGTAGAACCAGAAACGGTCGGAATATTGAGAAGCATACCAGTTGACGAGTTTCCGTTTTTCAAATGCCCTGCAAGGATGTAGTAACTACCCGCTGTAAGTGAAAAGAGTCTACCTACAGCTGCGGCATTAGTATACCCAGATCCTATAGTGAGTTTCAAACTGCTGGAGCCATACACATAATTTGATGTATCTAATGCTACTATTCCCTGGTAGGCGCCCCATGGCGTCAGTGTCTCGAAATTCCCATCTCTACCAATCAAGTTGATCAATGTTCGACCTGTTAAGTTGAGAACGTTAAACGGCGAAGTTCTCGCGACGTTCACTACTTGTAGCCCGTTCGACAAGTTCACCGGCGTCGCCCCAGGATTTGCTGCAACCTGAGCGCCTAGCTGCGCATCAATTTTGTCCCAGTTGTCGTTGAGCATCGTATTGATGTCGAAGGTATCATTTCCATCTGTTGCCGGATTTTTTTTGTAGAGGCCCAAATTCGTTGTCGTGCTTGGCATTTATTGTTCCCTCCATCTTAGAGAGGCATGAACGGAGCGAAATCCGTCAATTTCCTCGTTTGAATTTGGTTGATCGTCATCGTTTGATGAACTTGGTTTAGCAATAAATATTTGTACTGATACACCACCTGCAAATGTGCAGGCTTGATCTCCTCAATCGCCGCCTTCAAGTCGGTAAGATTCGGCGGCGCACCCAGCGTGTCCACGAATCTTACCGTGAACTGGTAAGCGGACGCCTGCTGGGTGACGTCCACTTCCCCGCGGTCGTAGGCTTCCGCTACGTTCCGGATCAGGTCGACGGTCACGGTGCCGACGCCCCGCAGCTTCGAATTGATGACCGCTCTCCGCTGGTCATCGGGTTTGCCCGGATCGGAGCTGATGCCCAGCTCCGCTTCCCAGGCGTCGAGCCCCCACGTCGCCGAGCTGACGAAAAACTGATCGAGCGTCTCCCGCAGCGCCGATTGAAGCCTGTCCAGCTCACCGCCGTGAGCGTCCAAAATCGCCCCCATCACCCGGGAGGTTTCATAATAAGCCGGGAGATAGCCCAACATGCGCGGACCGCCGGCCGATGTCCAAGCTGTCATGTGAACGTCACCGTCCCTGTGACGGCGATTTTTTCCGCGCCGATTGCGACGTTCGACGTTCCGCCGTTGATCTGCAAGCCGGCATAATCCTGCACGCCGTCGATGTCCAAAAGCAGAGAGCCGACGCGCACATAGCGCACCGTCGGATCGGCGGCAAAAGCCAGCTCAGCCAAATATTTGCGAACGGCCTCCGTAAAATCGCTCTTCACCTGCGCCAGCGTGCGAGTTCCCGTCAAGGTGAGCTGGGCGCTGATGTTGACGCTCACTTCCACAGCTTTCACGACCGAAACAATCGCCCCGATCGGGGCTTTGCCTGTCAGCGGAGGATTGGGATAAATGTACTGCTGCACGGCGGCAACAATTTCAGGCGAAGCAGTCCGGCTATCCGTGCCGATGACCACCACTTTGACGGAGCCCGGGCCGTTCCACAAAGGAAGCACCTGCGCGCCCCCGACTCCCGGCACCTCCAGCGCCCAGTTCAAATAATCCGCCTTGTTGCCGCTAGTGCCGGGGGAGCGGACTTTGGCATAATACCGATTGAGCAGCGTCGCATCGCTCTCCACATCCATCCCCCCGGTTGTCGCATCCGCGTTGACTACACCGGTTACGCCCGCAACATAGGTGATCAAAAGACTGATCCCTCCGCTCGGCACGTTGCCTTTAACGCCCCCCTCGACGGCTGCGACCGGCGCGACACCCGTTCCTGAACCGTCGAGAGTAACAGACTCCAACGTCTCAAAAATAACGGAAGCCGTCCCATGCACGGCATCCGCAGCCGTTCCCACGCGCGTCCCGGCGGGGACAACCGTTCCTGCGGTTCCGGCAAATTTCACTTTGCCGCCCGCTTTGACCGCAGGCCTGCGCGTCACGCCGTGCTCGGCGCAGCGCAAATCCAGGTATGCGCCGAAGGTAGTCCCGGCGAAACCGCGCCGCAGCACCTCCTGCGCCTGGATCGCCGCAAGCGCCAGCTCAATCGCAGCGGGCGAAACGGCATCCCAAATAAACGAACCTTCCGATTGATCCAAATCCGAAGGCAAGCTGTCCAGCATGCGGCGCCGGATCGCCTCTTCGGTTTGATCGGTTAAATAGTCAGGCAAAACTGCCATATTAACTTGTCACCACACTTTCTGTCATCGTTGCTTTTTTCCCGCGCACATTCGTAATTTCACATTGAAAATAACAAGCCCCGTCCGCCCATTGAAAAGAAAAATTGCGGACGTCAGCCGTCCGGGGATCGACTTTCAGCGTCTCCGTCGTGATTCGCGCAATTTCCAGCTCATTGGCTTCGCGGGTCAGTCCGCGGGCGATCAAATCTTCATACTCCTGGCCATAATTCCGGGAGTAAACCAAAAACATATACCGCTGGGTGCGCAGCGCCTTTTGACACCATTCCAGCCATGCTTCCGAATCGGTGCATTCCGCGATTTTACCCGTAGAGGTCGTTGCAAAATCGCCCTTGGCATGATCGAATTTGGGACTGCGCCCGAATTTGACCGTCCCTGTTTGCGAGCCTGAATTCCCGGCGTTTGCGGCCCAGGTTAACGAAGCAGGAAATAAGTTCGGCACATTATTTCACCACCTTGCAAATAATTACCGCATCGTTCCCGCTCTCCACCGGAATAGCCAGCACGCGGTCGCCCGCCTTTAGGCCCTGCTGAAACTCCAGCCGAACCTCCTCCACTTCCGCCGCATCAAAAGCAAACGTGCCCTGGCCCGAAATGCTGCCGGTCACAGTGCCTGTCAGCGTGAACGCGGGCAAATGAAGCTTAGCAACCCAATCTGCGACGTAATAGTCCGCGATCTCGGTTTTCAAGCTGTCCAGCTTGAGCCCGTTCGCCGTGATCGTACCCAGCTCTGCGGGCAAGCCCGTAACCGCTGCGGCTGCGTGGCCGGACATGCGCGCGTCCAGTATAGACGCCAGTTTTTTATACGGATTATTCAATGTAATACCTCCTTCTCACCAGCGCGGGGCTGCCCAGTTCGAGCACCATTTTGCCGGGATCGCCCAATTCGTGGCGCACCGACATGGCGATAAGCTCCATCCCGCTTCCGGCCAGGTCAACTTTATCGCCGGCGCGAATCGTATTGACATCGATCGATGTTACGCTAAGTGTCTCCTGAATGCCGGATAAAAGAGCGTGCGCCGCCTCCTTCGCCTCTTCCACCGATTGGTAGCTGCTGTCCTGCACGATTTTTTGCAAAGTGCCGAAAGCTTCCGTATCCCCGGTTTCGACCGCCAGCACCTGGGAAGCGGAATCGTCGCTGCCGTTTTTGGTGCCGAGCACTTTCACCTTGGTAATCGTCCCTTCCAGCGTTCGATTCTGTGTGATGCTCTGTACATTCACGGAAGGCTCCAGCGACCATAGCGTTTCGTTTCCGCCGATCTGCGCCAGCTCAAGCCCGTTCGCCGTCATCCGCGGCCTGTACATCGGTCCGCCTTTTTTGGCCGTCTCCTTCAAATCCTTCATCATCATGGAGTAGATCGACTCCGCGCGGTGCAGCGCTTTACTGAGGGCAACGCCCGTATCCGGCAGCGAAGCGATCTTAATGTTCCAATCCTCCGCATACTTGCGAATCCGTTCGCTCGCTGTGGTCCCGTTCGGAAACAAATACTCATCCTCCGATTTGGCCAAATAAATCGTTCGATCGTATATCGTAATGGCCAAGCGGTCGCTTTGGCCGTAGCTGTTCTCGCACTGCCAAATAACCGCAGGGGACAAAAGATTTTGCACCACGCTGCCGCCAAAAGGAATCCCTGTCACACGAATGTCCTGTCCGGGAGATGCGCCTGGAAAATCGTCGGTAACCGCAACCGTTGCAAGCGCTCTGTACGAAATCTCATCCAATGACTCTTCAAGTGTCAGCTCGTGAATAACGTCAAGCAGCGAATATTTGTTGTCCAGGATTACATCGTATGCGTATCCGTTTTCGGGCGATTTCACGGCATGACCAACTCCTGCCCGGGAAAAATAAGATCAGGATTAGGCCCGATCGTCTCCTGATTCGCATCGTAAATTTCCCGCCAGCGGCCGCCGGAACCGAGCATTAATTTGGCAATGCCCCACAGCGTGTCCCCGGACTTGACGGTATACAGGACAGGAACGGGCTTGATGTCGGCGCGGGGTGCGCCGGACGAATCGCCGCCCTCGCGTTCGGCAAGCGTGCGGATTTTATAGTCCTGCCATGTGCGGAACGTAAGATCGAAGTAGACGTCGCCCACCTCGCCGCCCTTGAAGCTGCTGTTATGGGCGGATAGCATGACGAGCACATTCACAGCCGTGCCTGTTATAATTAACCGCAGCGGCTGCTTGTTCTCCATCCATGTATTCAATTGATTCATAGTAATCTGCGGGTCGGGCAGCGGCTTGTACCTGCAATAGCTGGAATCATATTGATCAGGGTTGGGGAAAAAGGAAGAGAAGGTGATTTCCTTCACCTTCACGCCCTGCGGCACATCCAGCTCCCCGCCGTGAACAATTGTGAGCGTTTCAAAGCTTTTGTCCCTGCGAATATTGATTTCCGTCGGATTAACGGGAAAATGAAGCTTCGTTCCAGACGGATCTTCCAGCGTTATATCTATGTTTTCATATTTATTCATTGTTTGTTCACCACGACTTTATGCGAGATTGGGCATAACCGTGTTCATTTGCTGCACGATCTGCCGGCCAATCGTTAGGGCTAATTCGTCCTTGTTCACTTCTTCTTTCGGGAAATTAACCGCGACTCCATCCACCTTAATGTCATAATTGCTGCTTGCATCTATCGGCTGGTCGGAGGCTTGATTTGCCGGAGGGATTGCGTTAACGGCAGACGCAGCGACGGACGGACGATCTTGCGGTACCAAATCGATCTGGTCCGCCTTATCGGCTGCGGGCTTTTTGTCTCCAAACCATTTTTCTCCGGCCCATTCACCCAAAGCATCCCCTGCCATTCCGCCGAATATCGCACCGATAATTGTTCCTAGGACGGGGACAACTGAGGTACCAGCTCTAGCTCCAAGAGAAGCCAAAGCTGTACTTGCGGTGGCTTGTACGATTGCTTTTGGTTTGTTATCGGAATTAACAATATCCATTACTGAAGTTGCGAGACCGATAGGCGTATCCTTACCTAACCATTTAAGTGCCTTTCCGCCGCCCTTCAGTAAGTTCTTCCATCCGCCTGATTTCGGCATTTCTGGGGTGTGGGGCACCGTATCTGCACCAGAAGACGGACTTACGATAGATTCAGGTCCATTTTTCCCCATAAATGATGTAGCAATATCAACGGGATCAATAAACTCCGATGCGACGTTAAAGAGCCGTTTAAAAGTCTTACCACCAAAATTTAGCAGTTTTTTCCACTTTCCTACTTTCGGAGTTTTTGGGGCTGGAGGCGGTGCCCCGTTCACATTCGGAGAAGAATTCGGGACAGATGTAGGCGTAGTCGTTTGTGCAGCATTAGGCTTCGAATCTGTATTGTTTATATTCGGCGTGGGAGTTGTTCTGGTCCCGAGATTCGATTCCGTTCTTTGTGGAAGATTTGAATCCGTTCCTTCTGTCGCCTTGGAGGTGGTATTTTTGCCACATTCGCACGTTGTCTTACTACCGGCAGTAGGATTGGTTGCATTAGACCCGGAACCGCATATGTTTCCGCAGCCCTTAAATACGTCTTTCAAACCTCTCAACGCTTGTATAATTTCCTTCAAAGCGGCTCCGAAGCCTTTAAGCGCTGTACCGATGCTGCCGATTCCGTCACCTAAGGTTTTAAAGCCTGTGCCGACGGTGCCGATTCCTTCGCCGATACTGCCAATTCCGGTACCAATACCTTTGAAACCGTCCCCTATACTACCGATTCCGGCTCCAATGTTTTTGAAGCCATCACCGATACTGCCGATTCCGGCCCCAATATTTTTGATTCCATCGCCGATACTCTTGAAGCCATCACCGATACTGCCGATTCCGGCTCCAATATTTGTGATACCGTCACCGACACTCTTGAAACCGTCACCTATGCTGCCGATTCCAGCTCCAATATTTCCGATCCCGTCACCGATGCTCTTGAAACCATCGCCTATGCTGCCGATTCCGGCTCCAATATTTCCGATTCCGTCTCCGACACTCTTGAAACCGTCACCTATGCTGCCGATTCCGGCTCCAACATTACCGATTCCGTCGCCGATGCTCTTGATGCCGTCGCCTATGCTGCCTATGCTCGCTCCTACAGCGCTAATTCCATCGGCGATGCTTTTGAAGCCGTCTCCGATGCTGCCGATTCCCGCTCCAATGTTTCCAATTCCGTCGCCGATGCCTTTGATGCCAGTTCCTATGCTGCCGATTCCGTCACCGACGCCCTTGATCCCGGTTCCTATGCTGCCGATTCCGTCTCCGACGCCCTTGATCCCAGTTCCTATGCTGCCAATTCCGTCACCAACGCCCTTGATCCCGGTTCCTATGCTGCCGATTCCGTCGCCGACGCCCTTGAGGCCGTCTCCTATGCTGCCAATTCCGTCACCGACACCCTTGAGGCCATCTCCAATGCCGCCGATTCCGTCACCGACACCCTTGAGGCCATCTCCAATGCCGCCGATTCCGTCACCGACGCCTTTGAGACCATCTCCGATGCTGCCGATTCCTGCACCGATGTTCTTGAACCCGTCGCCTATGCTGCCGATCCCTTCGCCTATGCTTTTGATTCCGGCGCCTATGCTCTTGAGGCCATCGCCTATAACGCCGGCTGCACCGCCCCCACCGCCTTGGGCAGATCGGGCAGCACCACCGGACGCGCCTTGCACGGTCACTTTTATCGAGCCGCCCAACCCTTGCAGCAGCTGCTTCAACTGCTTGACGCTGGCGATCACCTGATTGTTGACGATCAGCTTCAGCTCCACTTTCATCCGGCTGAGATTCGCAAGCTGCAGAAGCAGCCGATCGATGGCAAAAGAAAAATAATCCCGGACCACAATGGCCGGTCTTGCCGTAATTTGGCTCAGCTTGGTACCCGCCGATGCGGCACGCCCAAAATACTGCTCCATCCGCTGCAGCGACTGGCTCGTCCGGTCTGCGGCGCTGCGCAGGCGTTCCTGCATTTGGGTCACTCTCGCCAAATTGCCTTGAACGGCTGTTTCACTCACCGCTTTCACCTCCTCGCGCGTTCACGTTCCCGCCGGAGAGCGGCCTCCTGCTCGATCTCCAGCTCCAGGCTGGCAAGCAGGAAAAGCTGCTCTCCACGCGGCAATGTCCAGAAAACTCCGGGGCGCAGATGATGCCGCGTCCATATGGAATGAAGCATGGCAGGCAGCCCCCCGGAGGAAATTAGTTTTTTACCTCATCGAGCGAAGTGTTGAACCCGCTCAGGTCCAATACCTCGTCCCCCAACGCGGACAGCTCTCCGGCGAGCAAAATCCGCTTGATGACCTCTTCGCCCGAGCTCGCCTGATATTTGGTCAGCAGCCGGGAGTCCCCCCAGTTGGGGGACACCGTTGCAGCCGAAATCAGCGCTACGTTGAATTGCTCTTCGTCCAGTCTGTCCGCTTTGGCGCCTCGGCGGTCCGATCGCTCGGTGCAGCGTTCTCTTAATGAGAACACCTGCTTGCCTGTCAATCCCCGCAGCGTTACGGGAATGCCGATCCGCGGAAGGGTCAGCGTTTTTTCCGGCAATTGGTCCGCTTCCAGCAGCTTTTGCAAAATTTGCTCATCAGTCATAAAATGTCAGCCTCCTAGTTTACCGCTTTAATGGGATCGTTCAACGTGTAGCCTTCGAAAGTAAAGGAAATTTCTTCCTTGACTTCTTCCCCGGCCGTCCAGTTCACAAGCTGCAGCTTGTCCAGCATCACATTGTTGATCGTAATGCGCTCAAAGCCGTATGCGTCCGGATCGTCCAGCTTGGACATCAGCGTAAACTTCTCAAAGCCGCGGCTGATCATATCGCTGGTCACTTTGAAGCCGCTGATCGTTCCGGTTCCCTTGAGCGGGCCCCGCTTGTGGCGCACCCACGGATCGCCGGCCAGGTTCAGCTCTTTTTTCTGAATTTCCACATTTGCTTCCATATGATTAAAGTTGGTTTGCCAGACCCCATTGATGAAAACTTGACCATACGTTCCTAAAATTACTCTGCTCGCATCTAAACTCATCGCTTCTGCCTCCTTAATTTACGATAAACGTTCCGAAAATTTGTTCCATGACATCGCTCAAACGCGCTTCCCACTTGACGTACACCTGGTCCGCCTCCGGCTTAAGCGTTGCGCCTTGACCGTAATAGGACGGATCGAGATATACGCTGAAATTGCCGGAATCGATTACGCCTGCCTGGGACAATGTAAGCATGTACTGCTTGCCCGCTTCAACGAGCGCAAGGCGGCCTTCCTCGGTATTGTTCACCTTGCCGATATAGTTGTCTTCCGCAGTGCGCAGCAAATCGCCGTTGATGGCGTCCATGACGCGGATCGTGCGGATTTTTTTCCAAGCCGTGCTCTGGCCTTGGCGCAGGCTGATCAGCGAGTTCATGCCGCGAAGTACCTTTACCTTCTGGCCGTCGTGGTACAGCAGGAACACCCCGCTGCGCACGGCCGTTTCCTGCTCGCTGCGCGTCCAGCGGCGATTGACGTCGCTGAACGGAGCCGCCGCATACGTCGTCGATTCGCTCAGCCGCTTGCCGGCGATCAGGCCCGCGACGTAAGCCGCGATCTGCGCCGAGCTGTAGCTCGTGCCGTCAAGCACGGCGCCTACGCCGACATTCACGATGCCTTCGTGATTGAAGGACGCGCTTCGCGCCGCCGCTTTGCTGACGGCATCGGCAGCCGTATCGTCCGCTGCGGAGCCGCCGAGCACGGAGATGATGCCTTTGCCTTCGCTGCGCAGACGGGAAGTCCAGGCTGCAACGGAAGCTTGGATGGTCGAATCCGATACGCCGTCCAGCGACAAAACGTGGAAATCTTGCGTTTCCAACACGCTCAGCGCATTCAGATAATCCGCAGCCGCAATGCCGCTCGTGCCGGAGTTCCCCCCGGTCAGCGCCGTTCCGGCAGCTGCAGCCAGCGTTCCGTTGCCCGGAGCGAGCACGGTGGCGTTGATCCAAACATTGCCGCTATTCTGATTCACGCTGTCAGCCGCAGCCTGAACGGAGTTGCCGGCAAATGTGAAAGTTTTCAGCACAGCGGTTCCTTCCAGCAGCTTCAAATCTTTTTTCGTCGAATCTACCGGATTCGTCTGCACGATCACCGTGAAGCCGTTGCCTCTCGTACCTTCGTACTTCGCTTCCAGCTTCAGCACGTCGGCCCCGGCCGAGTCCTTCAGCATCGCGGCAGCTTTGGCCGCGGACGCATCCGCAAGGCGGTAAGCCAGCACCTTTTTCGGCCCGCCGAGCAAAGAGAGCTTTAATACAGCCGCAGCCGTCGCGCCTCCGCTCAGATCCGTGCCATACGTATCATTGATTCCCTGCTCGCTGACAATTTCCACAAACTGACGAACCGGTCCCCAGTTCGCTTTCACCGGCATAGCTGCAATGCCTTGACTGCCAGGCTCGATCGCGCTTAACGCCGCAGCCTCAAAGTTCATATAAAATCCCGGCAATACGGGACGATCCGTCTGATTCCAAGTTCCACCCGCCATTTATACCTGCACCTTCCTTTGTAAAAAGTTTTGAATGAGTTCTTTCGTGCCTTCAATGGTAAAACTGCTTTCCGCGCTGCCGTGCCATGCCCCCGCCAAAACCTCCGGCGTACAGGCGAACAGCTCCAGCGAATTTGCCATCAGCTCTTCTTTGGAATACAAGCTTTCTTCCGTCTTATTGACCGTTTCTTCCACATTCATCACCTCATTGTTGGATTGTTGTTTCGACATGCATCCCGGCTATAGGCGGGGTGTTGTCCCCGGGCCGTTCAAGCGGACCCGTTAACGTGACCGTGCATATGCCGGTTGCCAGATTGGCCGGCTGGAGCTCTGCTCCGGATGGGGAAATCGTCAGCCATCTGCCGCTTTCCGGCCCGAGGCGCAGCCTGTTTTGGACGGCCATTGCATCCAGCAAAGCCTGTGCGGCTTGCTCGTACTCCTGCGTCGTGCGGGCTGAAATCCGCCCGGCATAACGCTTGCTCAGCCTGTTCGCAACCCCCGCGGACGGGGCCAGCTGCAGGCTTGTGCACTGCCAGGACACGCTCGGCCGGCTGGTGCCCGCGAAACCGCGGTACACCCGCCATCCCGTGCCCAGAACGGCCGCGCTAAAATCGGCCAGCGCCGTGATCCACGCTTCCTGCGTCGCCGTGACCTGCCGCACGATCATGACGCTTTTCATCAAGTATCTGCCGGCTCCGTCGCGATCCTGGATTACAGGCAGCGCCGTAACTTCCGCGGTGTACGTCCTGCCGTTCACTGCGATGAGACCGCCGGAGGGCTCGATCAGCTTGCTCAAAACATTCCAGATGCGCTCCTGCGCCCCGGAAGGAGTTGCGCTTCTGGCCACAAGGGCCAGCTTGCACCACACATCGGGGGCATCAAGCTTGAACTCCGCGCTGCCGCCATGGTGGGTGAGTACGATAAGCTCGCCTGGCGCCTCAGGCACCGTATCGATGACCAGATCGCTGCCGATCGTTCCTTGTCCCGCAGATTGAAGATAAAGAGCCATTTGGCCTGCAATATCCGTAATCATATTGTCGATCACCTCCTTTCGGCAGCTGTTCTGTTTGTTTTGAAATTCAAAACATTTTTTTCAAAACAAACCTTACCGCTTGGCGCACACAGGCCGGCTGCAAAACTGCTTCACTCCTTCCCAGCGCCCCCAGACGCAGCCTTTGCACAGTTCAGGTCTGCTAACCGGAGTTATTCCCTCTCTTTGCTTGTCCACTTGATCGCCTCCCTCATTTGTCTACATTACGATCATACCATGATAAAACCCAAACGGACTGCCAACAAGCGGCCAACTTACGGTCATCCCCTGGCACCGCCGCCAAAGCCGGTTAAGCCCGTCTGACTTCCAGCCGCAGCATATAAGCAAGCTTCTCGATAGCTCTCGCTTTTACGCGCCGATACGTCCGTTCACTGAGATTAACCTCGTGGCAGAGCAGAAAATCGTATTCGCATTCCCGCTGCAAATAGCGTTTGCGAATAATTTCCTGCTCCTTGCTTTCCAGGCACAGCAAGGCTTGTTCCAGCTCCTCGCTCAGCTGTCTGAGCTTTTCTTCGGTATCCGCGTTGTAAACCGCAGCCTGCTCGGTCACTTTGCCGATTTTATTCGTGCTTCCGTGGAACCTCGGTTCGTAGCCGGAGATCACTTTCGTCTCCCGCCGTACGAAGCCGATGTGCCGGTAAATTCTCGCGGTCTCCAGCACCCCCTCCACCCGTTTTCTTGTCGCATTCCGGTCTATTTCCAAATGATCCAGTAGTTGAGTTGTTTTCAAGCTCATCCCACGCTTTCCTATTTCTGTTTTGTTATCCTAAACAAATTTTACGCGATTTTGTTTATTTTTTCAACACAAATTGTTAAATTTTTCATCCACCCAAAACAACTAACCCTCCGGTCGTTATACAATCTCTTCCGATTGTCCCCACCGCATGCAGCTCCCTCCCGGCTACCGCGGCAACCAAAAGTGAAAAAAGCACTCCCAGTCACGAATTCATCGGCGGGAGAGCTTTATAATTATCAGCTGTTCAGCTGTGCTTCGATACTTCGCGAGAGCATGTCGATTTCGTCGGTAGGTTCGAACCTTGCGACAACTTGCCCTTGCTTATCAATAAGGAATTTGGTGAAATTCCATTTGATGGAGTCCCCTGGCAGCCACTCCGGATTTTTCTCGGTTATCATCATTTTTAGCAGCTTTACGTTAATATTCGTTTCATCGAATCCTTTGAATGGGGCGGTATTCTTTAAGTAGTTGAATAGAGGGTGAGCGTGCAGACCGTTGACTTCAATCTTGGATAAGATTGGGAATTTGACCCCGTAATTGATCTGGCAAAATGCTTCCGCTTCCTGATTGTTGCCAGGCTCCTGCTCGCCGAATTGATTGCATGGAAATCCTAGAAATTCCACGCCGGATGCACGGTATTGATCGTAAAGGCGCTGCAGATCGGCAAATTGAGGAGTATACGTACATTTGCTGGCCGTATTGATGATCACGACGGTTTTTCCTTCAAATTCATACAATGGAATTCGCTGGCCGTTGGACTTGCGTACTGTAAAATCATAAATAGTTGCCATGATGTCACCTCTTTTTTTGAGTTAAATATAGTATAAACGTTTTTGAAAATACTTTCGATTCACAAACCTCTTTCTATCATATATTATTATGTTAGATGAGATTTTCGAGTAAATACGACAAAAAGTTCAACAGACTTTATATCGCAGGATATTCCGAGTCCAACACATATGCATGAGGTGTAATCGTGGTTACTATTGTAAAGAGAATCGTCTTATTGCTCTTAATTGGCGTCACATTGCTATCCCCCACCACATCAGGTTCAAGCTACTTTTATCGGGATCAGGTCGCCATCCTATTATACCATCATCTTAGTCCAACAGATCAAAGCAATGTAACGATTACCCCTGCGCTGTTTCGAAGTCAATTGGAATTTCTTAAGAATAAAGGCTATAACTTTATCAGCATGGACGATTTCAAAAATTTCATGACCGGCAAGCCCGTGCCCGATAATGCGGTGCTAGTGACTTTCGACGACAGCTACAAGAGCATTTACGAATATGCGCACCCTATATTGAAGGAACTTGGCATTCCTGCGGTTAATTTCGTTATCACTCAAGATTTGACTCAGCCGTTTAGCGGCAAACTGCCCTCTCTTACTGAACAAGACGTAAAGGAAATGTCAGAAAATCAAATGGACATACAATGCCATTCCGATCGGCTCCATCGTAAAATCAATAACACCGAGCCCATGTTGACCGCAAGGATTGACGAAAACGGAAATCAAGAAACCGAAGAAGCTTACACTAGCAGAATTACCAACGATACCCAAGCATGCATCGCTAAGTTGAATCGAATTACATCGACCAACATTGATTCTTACGCTTACCCCTTTGGCAGTTATAATAAGGCTTCAATCGATCTCATTCGGAAGGCCGGAATCAAATACGCATTCACTACTGCCAGCGAAATAGCTACCAGAAACGATGATCCTCTGCAAATTCCTAGAATAAGTGCCGGCAACCCTGCGATAACGCCTTGGAACTTACACAATGCTATCCTTAAACGGTCCATCGATTTATATCAAACATTCGACTATGTCCCGCTTAGAGAGACCGTCAATCAAATCGGCGGAATCGTAATTCGGGATAATCAAGGAAACATAAATGTGTATTTTAAAGACAATCACTGGATATTCACCCCTGATCAACTAACCGTGCTAAAAAATAATCAACCATTCCTGAACTTATCCAAGCCGCTTAAGTCGCAAAATCGAAAAACCTACATTCTTTTGAATGACCTGAAAAATATTTTAGAAATGCAAATCTTTTATAGTTCAAACAAACAAAGTTTTCTGTCAAGATCTACACCCTCAATCGAACAAACAGGGGCTAGTCCCTGATCTCTCAAACCACCGCACATGCGGGTGCGCGATTAAAGAAAATAGCCCTTCATTCCAAATAAGGAAGAAGGGCTTCTCTGCTTCTAAAATCTTTTCCGAGGGTCTCCCGGATTGCACAGCTCGGTCAGTTTGCCATGAGCTTCTTTGTAAATACGCTGCAGCATTTGAACTTTGTCAAAGTCGGGGTCTCCAGGGCCGTAATGCTGCAGAAACATTTTTTGCAAAATGCCCGAATACAGCTGGATTCGCTCCTGAACGAAATTCATTTCCAATTCCAGCACTTCTTCCATGGTATGGCTTGCGATAAAATCATCCAAATGATCCGGCGCATCGGACAATCTCTCCGATTGTACCGACTCCCGCTCTTCTGTATGGGGATCGAGATTAATGCTCGTCCTGATCGAAGACATTACAATGTTCTCTTTTGCGCACAAGACGTGAAAATTTTTATTTTTCACAAGCTCTCCTACGACCAGCCGGCACATCTCCTTGTTTTGCAGCAGTATGCCTTCGAAAGGGTGAAGCGTCCAATTCCCATTATTGTAATACAGATTAAAAGTAAACCATTCCGTGCCGTAGAGCGTCCGGATATTTATCGTATTGCTATCTATTATTTCAAATGTGAAGTCCAGCATATGGCTCCCCCTTAGCAAACACATGTAAAAGCGGGGAGATTGTTCCCCCTACTTTTTCGCATTCATGATAGATTCCGCTTTTTCCGAGCTTGCAACGACAATGAGAACAACGACGATCGAACCGATAACGATACCGCTTATCACTCCAACACCCTCTATTAAAAAATCGCCTTTTTAAGAGGATATGCCGGAGCGCTTCATTCTATACGTTAAAAGGTTTGCATCAGCATCGGTTTCTCGACATGACTGGCCAAAATATTATACTTCGGCTTCAAAACGGGTATCGCTTCATCAAGCAGCAATTGCACCGCAAGGTACGGGAAGTTAATTCCGGATAAACAGGAAACGTGAAGACCGCCGGACATCCGCGGATTAATTTCCAGCAATTTCGGAACCCCATCCTTATACTTCATTTGAATGTTGTAGTTGTAAGGAATTTTGTATGCAGCGGCTACCCGGTTCGCTATGGCTAACAGCTCCTCGTTCTCCTCAAGCAGCCGAAGTCTTCCCCCTGCTTTGCGTCGCGGCACTGCTGCAACGAGCTCTCCATGCTTCGTTGCAAGGCAATCGATGCTGTACTCATAGCCATCCAGGTGCTCCATCACCATAAGCTCGTCAAATGTGCCGGCTTTGGCAAGTATGCCGCAGACCTGATCGATCGACATATACCGGTGAACCGCTCCAAAAAGATCATTCAATTCGTCCCGTTCATTGTCAATAATGCGGAACCCCATTCCGCCTTCGGCGCTGGTCGGTTTGAAACATACTCTATGCCCTTTGGCCGCCAGTTTTTCATACGCTTTTCTGAAATCTTCCGCATTGTCCACAACTTCATATTCCGGTATTTCCATAACCTGCGTCAGGGCAACCGATTCGTAGAATTTCTGCTTCACCATCATCCGCTCAAGCAATTCGGTATCCCGGCAAACCATCACCTGCGTGCCCTGCGTTTCGAAACGATCGATATTTTTCGCGATGTCCAGCATATGCAGCCTCGGAATGAACACGTCAATTTCGTGCTCTCGGCAAAATTCCAGACAAAACTCCACATACTCGTCTCCCTTGAGAGCAGGCTCGGTTTCGGCGTAATCGCAGGCCTGAAGGGACATGTGGTTGCGGTCCGGGTGCGTTCCGTAAAGGCGGAACTTGTTGCCATCCTCGTTATCGCGAATCATGGTCATATAGTGATAAGCTACGGAAAACCAGCGGTTGAACCATACACGGACTTCCTTCATCTTCAGTTGCACTCCCTTTTTATTGTTGCTGGCCCTGATGTTCCAATAGCCGCAGCGAGACGTAATCGACAATTTCATCCGAGGCGCGAATTCCCGATCTTTCCGTAAAATGGTAGTTGGCGGGGGAACCCTTTTTCAAATGCTCCCTGTACAGTTCGCCATGCTTGGGGACTACTGCGAAATCGGCTTCATTCAACATGCCCTGATCCAGCAAAGAATCCCCGGAAGCAATGACGGTGTCCGACTGCACGATCTCCCGGAGGTGAGCGACTGCGTCCTGTTTATTGACCGCGCCGGGCACCACATATATTTTTCTGCCCTGGACGGAGACGTTCCAGCCCTTGCTTTGCAGCAATTCCGAGACTTGCTGCACTTCCGGCTGCGGCATTTTCTCCCTTTGAATAACGTACGAAAAAAACAACTCGTCGCAAAAGCGTTCGCCAAGCACCCATTCAGGAGCCGCAATTTCTTGAAAAATGTGCCGGACTTCCTGCCAATTGGTGCTGGAATGAAGCATTTTCCGCTGCAGCTGCCCGTTCCATGCCTGATCCGGCTGTCCGTCCACCAGTATATTGCCGCCATTGCTTGTAATCGCATATTGGGGCTTGATGTTCAATGCAAACAAATGAATCCGCCGGTACTGCGCCATCGTTCTGGTCGTTACGGGAATGAACCGCAGCCTGGCGTCCAGAGCGCTTAGCTGCCGCTGCACGTAATCGGAGACATAAGACTGCACGCGGTCTTCAACGATTTCGGCGGGAGACATCGGATACTCCGATGAAAGCTCCAATCCGTGCGACCGTTCGGAATAGATCAAAGTCTGGTCCAAATCACTGGCAAAGATCATTCGCTCCGCTCTCCTTTAAGCGGCTTAATGATTCCGCAGCAGGAATACGTCAATCCGGGGAAAACTTCTACAGGCACGCTGCGCTCGGCAGCCAGAAGCATGATGTGCTGAAGATTGGGATTATCCAAACGATCAACCAAAATTTTCCAAGGCACTCTTCTAAGCAGCACTCTCGTCGTTTCGCCAACACCCGGCTTAACAAGATTCACATCGGCAATGCCAAAATTCCGCTGAATCGCTTCAATGTCCCGCAGCCCTTGCCACGTGGGCGCATCATCTCTATTCAGTATGTTCCGTGCATTGTCCATGGCCTGTGCGCCAATCTTATCAAAATAAGCTGCAACTGTGTCGATGAACAGTCCGGAGACGTCGTTATCCAGCCATTCCTTGTAATATTTCGCCCCATGAAAATCGGTCGGCCCGATGAGGTCTTCCTTGTGCACCGTCCGGCTCATCAGCCCGGAAACGGTTGAATTCAGACACGCGCTCGGAATTAAAAAATCTTCCCTCGTCCCATACGTATCCGAACAGTGTCCCGGGTCCGCCAAGACCGCAAGATCGTCATCGAGCTTGACGCCGTATTCGGCCTCGAACCGGCTGCAAGCCTCGATGAGCACCCGGCGAATGGCTCCTTTGCCGGTCCAGCCGTCTACAAACTGGATATGCTCGCTTTGGCGCTCCTGCAGCATGTAGATCAGTGCATTCTCATCAATTCCTTTGCCACGAATAATGGAAATGCTGTAATGCTGCAAGTTTATGCCATACTTCATAAGGACGTATCTTTTTATTAAAATGCCGATCGGTGTCCCGGCCCTGGCCAGGGAGACGAGTACGGCTTGTTTTCCTTTTTTGTGTAGGATGAGCTCAGCGACAGTGCCGGCGGCAAGCGCGACCTTTTTCGCACTCTGCTGCAGCGTCTCGTGAAATAACGCAACATACGGTTCGGACGGTTGATACTCCACAGGAAGCATTTCCGAATAATGAACCCCGGATTGAATGGCTTCCTCCCGGTCTTCCGTCCCCTTTTCCAGACTGGCATCGCTAATATCCTTCAACAAAAAAGTGACGTCATCAGGCGAATAACTGCCCATAGGCACAGGAGGATGGACCATTTTGGTCAAAAAAGGATTCGTCATAGAAAAAGCTCCTTTAAGTCGTAAGTAGGAGGCGAGAAAAAAACAAAAGTAATTTGCGGGATATCCAGTTGATCCAATGCCCTTTTTAACGGCAGCAGCTGCCCGGGCCCGGTCTCTCTTTCCAAAAAAACGAACAGATCTGTGTAAGAGTGTCCCTTCACATTGTACAAATAATTGATGATTTGCTCGTCGTCCGGGGACGGGTACGCGTATGCCGATTGTATGGCATAGCCTTGTTCGGGCGAAGGATGTATGGGGCTTCTGGTCGTCGATTGATAGTAGACCTGATCCCCCATCTCCCCCGCAATCCGCATCGGAATGAACATGAACTCGCCGGTGCCGAGGCAGAGCGTCTTGCCTCCAAGCCTCAATGCTCTCAGCCTTTCCGCCGTGCGGGCGACGGAGTCATTCAAGTCCCGGTTATGTTCCGGTTCCAGGCCGAACCGGCCCGTATGCCGCAAATAAACGGCTGCGTTCACGTCCCCCTTGCAGTCTGCAGAATAGAACGGCATGTGGGCAAAATCTTCCGCAACGTTGACAACGCCATATTGAGGCCGAACTACGGAGTCGCTCATTTGCAAAGGCTTCGCTTGCTCGATCGGCCCGCCTGTTACTTGAATCGTTCCTTTCAACAGAGATACGACCTGAATCGTAATCCCCGTCTCCTTCTCCAAGCGGGCGTACGCCTCTTCGTCTTCCGCCGTCCTCCAATCCAAAAGGGCGGCTACGATATATGTAGTGCGGGGGTATTTCCGCTGAATTTCGCGTATGATATTCAAGGAAGTTTTGCCCGTCGTGATTTCGTCGTCAATTAAAACGACCGGATCAGTCCCTTGCAAAAAATTCGCCGCCTGCGGATAACAATAATGCGAGGTCGCATGCGAATGTTCTTCCTCAAAATGAATCGCAGAATCGATCCTGCTGCCGCTAAAGAAAACCTGTTCGCGAGTCGTGTGGAAATAACCGACGCCCGCCCTGAACGCCTCATAGGCGCTGTGGCCGATGGCGGTGGCGGTTTCCGCGAACCCGATCATTTTCAGCTCCATAGGCGGCTCAAGATTTTCCCTGCCAAGCTTTTCATAAGCTTCCCTGGCTTTGGCCGGCTGCTGAAAAGCTTGCACGATATCCCGCATGAGGGACTCCTTGCGCTGTCCCCCTGCCCGCTCATAAATGAGTAGAGAGAGCGACGCTCCGCTTAACAGGGAGACATGCGGTTGAACCGGAATATGCTTGCCGAGAATTTTGCTTACGAACAGGAACGACCGCTTCTTATTGACCCTCGCAGCCATGGAAAACAGACAATCCGGAGGAATATCATAGGGATTATGGGTAACGTTCACTTGAACCTTCAAATCCCCCAATACGTCATAGGTAAGCTTGATGGGATTGTTGCAGGAGTGAGATAAAATGTTGTTTTTCATGTAGCACCCCATAAATTTTTGATCGTGCCATTATTCTTCTTGCCCATGTCAGATGGGGTTTGATTTCGTTCATCTTATTCGAATATTCGCTCTTCAGAACGCCCAGATAACCATGCGTATTGCCGATGATGCTCTCCGCGTCCAAATATTCCTCATGACTTACGGTATACAGGCACTGTACGGGCTTGATATGTGTCGGATGGATGATCGTCTTTCCGATAATGCCGTTTTCTTTATCCAATATAACCTCCCGAATGAGGCCGTCCACATATTTGGAAATGTACTGCTGCCGAAGCTTGCGCCCTTGCCTGCCAAATACTTCTTCAAAAGGAGTTTGTCTCAATTGAGGCTTGATGACCCGTTCCCGGCTCGAAAAATATTCCCATACCGGACCGGAAATGACGTAATGGCTGTCCCATCGCCCAAAAATGTTAATAATATCGGCTATGCAATCCCGAATCGTAGCGATGTCGTAAATGGTCATATCGGGACTTCTGCGCAAACCGAATAGACTGGAAAAATCCGTAGCGCCGATGCGGACATTCAGCACATACTCTTTGTTGCCGTCCAAAATAGTCTTAATCGCCAAAAGGGTATCGATGCGGGTTTCCTTATACAGAATGCCCGCGATTTCCAGGATCGGCATGCCGTACAATACGGGAACGCCGCTTCCTCTTGCCCGATTGTACCGCTGCAAAATTTCGAAAAATCTCCCGCCGTTGACCGGCGAAAATTTCGGAAAAACAAAACCAAGAATGAGTTCAATATGATGCTCAAGCCGGGCAATCATCCGTTCAAGCTGCTCTTCATCACGTACGCGTATGAAAATAAGCGGCAGTTTATCCCGGCATAGCGTTCCGATCGTAATAAAGGAAGATATCCGAAATAGCTGCTGGAGCAAAGAATCCTCCGCCTGCCGAACCTCGTGGTCACCGATCGCATCCTCAAGATCGATGACCATCGATACGAGTCCTTCATGCTTTCCAAACACAATATCATCAGCAATCGTTTGACGAGTTGCCGGCATATACAAGGCAGCGCCAACCGAATACGCAAGCAATTCTTTATCCGAACGGTTGTCGAATTGCTCCGGCGGCGAGAAGAAGAGATCTTTTTCCTCTTCCAAGCTTAAATACTGGAAATACTTCATGCCGACCCTCCTGAACTCGGGTAAAAAAATCTCCCCTTATATTGGAGAGACTATGTTTTGAGCGATGCTTTTTACAAATGTTCGGGCAGCAATCGGCTATGCTTTGGCCGAATCGCCCTTTTTCCGCATAGCGCTGAAGATGATCGTCCCTACGAAAACGGCAATGAGTACAGAGAAGAACACAACGTGCGAGACATGGAGACCGAATGCGGCTGCGATCATCTTAAGTCCGATAATAATGATCAGGATAAAAGCGGCTTTCTCCAGCTCGGGGAATTTTTCGATCAGTCTCAGGAAAACCTGAGCGACTCCGCGCATCATAAGGACGCCCAGAATACCGCCAAGGAACAGTACCCATACCTTCTCGCTGACTCCGAATGCGGCCAGAACGCTATCCACGCTAAAAGCAATATCCATCAATTCGACGGCAAGCACCGTTCTCCAAAATGAATAGCCTTTATTTGCGACTTCCTCGCCTTCCGGCTCCTCTTTTTTAAGAAACAGGTTGCTGATGGCAATCCACAGCAAATACAAGCCGCCGACCACTTTAACCCACGTGATTTGCACGAGAAACGTTCCGACGCCAATGGCCAGGAAGCGAAAAAGATAAGCACCGATGAGGCCGTAAAAAAGCGCCTTCTTCTGCTGCTCTTTAGGGAGATGCCTGACCATTACGGCCAGAACCAGAGCGTTGTCTGCGGAAAGCAGTCCCTCAAGCAGAATCAAAGTTCCGATGATCCCCCAGTTTACAGGATCGCTGACTGTCGCCACAATGACGTCCCAGCTGAAAAACGATGAAAAATTGTTAATAAAACTGGTAAAAAAGTCTGCCAAAGTCGAACCCTCCCGGCTCATTTAAAAATGCTATTTGCTTCCGGCTACCCAGCGCAATCCCCAATTGTAGGCGTTATCCAAATCCCGATGCCCGGAATAATACTGTACCAGCCTTTCGATGCTCAGCGTTTCGTTGTCGCTGTTTTGGATCATGGCGATGGCGCACATCGGCAATCTATTGTTGTGCTCGTCCATCTTGACCACGATATCCGGGCCATCCTGCTGCTTGATCGTCACGACCCCGTCGGCTTCAGCCCAGTTCGCAACGCCTTCGTAAATAAAAGCAAAAATTAAAATACGCTTAATCTCGGACAGCTTGTTGCCGTTAATCCGAATGTTCTCGCCGGTTGACACGGACCCTGTACGATCATCGCCATCGAGCGATATGAAAGGCTCCCGTTTTAACGAGCCGAACGAGCCGCCGAGCGCTTGGATGACGCCCTTTTCACCCGATTTCAATTCATACAAACAAGCAAGATCAAGATCCACCCCGGTTTTTCGTTTGAAAAAGCCGCCTGATTTCGTTTGATTCCAGTTCAGGTTGACAAGAATTTCTCCCAATGCACCGGAAGCTTTCTTTTGAAGATTAATCTTGTCTCCCTTTTTCTTGAGCTCAATTTTCGAAAGATTGACCGGATTCGGACTGGGCGGAGCTGGGGGCGGTTGAGGCGGTGTCGCTTGCGTAACTCGATTAACGGGCTGGGGTACCGGATTGCTCGGCGGGGAATTCTGCTCTTCCGTCACTTCAATGCCAAAACTCGCACAAAGTGCCTGAAGCCCGCCCGAAAAGCCCGCTCCTATTGCATTAAACTTCCAATCGCTGTTGTACCTGTAGAACTCTCCGACAACGATTGCCGTTTCTACGGAAAACTGATTGCCAAGGTCATATTTCAATATCTCCGCACCGCTGCTTTCGTCTGCGACGCTAAGATACAACTGGCTAACCTCATTAAAACGCTGTCCGCGCTTCTCGCCTTCATGAATGGTAAGCGATACAGCCATTTTCTCTATGTGCGCAGGAACAGCACTCAAGTCGATGCGGAACAATTTGTTGGCCGGCGATGAAGCGGGCGCTTCGGTATACTTTATGTATTGGCCTGCCTCAGGATTGTTATAGAAGATCAGATGGTCGTCGTTTGGAACCTTGCCGCCGGCGGCGAGCAAAAATGCGGATGTATCCAGTTCTATATGGGCCGGCGCCTTCCAGCCGAGACTGACCGCAATCCGCGAAAGTCCTGGATTGTTTTTGGTGATATCGGCCTTTTGCCCTTTAATAACCTGTATCGTCATCGTTTGCATACACCTTCCCTGAATAAATAAACAGGGTGAACAGACTCAGGTATCGCTCACCCTTTGCAATTGTGTATTACGTTATACAGGAAGTCCGTAATTGCGGCATAAAGCGGCCAATCCACCTGAGAATCCGCTGCCCACAGCCTGGAATTTCCATTCCGTTCCGGACGCATCGCGATATAACTCGCAAATAACGACCGCAGTTTCAACCGAGAAATCTTCGCCCAAGTCAAAGCGGAGCACTTCGCGATTGGACACTTCATCCACTACGCGAACAAAGGCGTTGGATACTTGACCGAAGTTCTGGCTACGGCTCTCCGCATCGTGAATCGTAACGGTGATGCCGATGCGGGAAATATGCGCAGGAACTTTGCTGAAATCGATTTTGATCTGCTCGTCGTCGCCGTCGCCTTCACCGGTACGGTTATCGCCGGTATGCTCAACGGAACCGCTGCCGCCGATCAGACGATTGTAAAACACGAAATCGTCTTCCCCTTTGGCTTTTCCGTCCTGGTGAATCAAAAATGCAGAGGCGTCGAGGTCAAAATCATGTCCGCCGTTATATTTGTTCGTATCCCAGCCCAGACCGATGATGACTTTCGTCAGACCCGGGTTTGTTTTCGTAAGATCGATACGCTGGCCTTTCGATAAATTAATCGACATGTTTTGTTACCTCCTGTTTCTGTTTAGCCAACTTGAAGGCCGTAATCGGCGCACAAGCCTGCAAGCCCGTTTTTGTACCCGCTGCCGATCGCATTGAATTTCCATTCGCCGCTGTTACGGTACAGCTCGCCGACAACGACAGCCGTTTCGATGGAGAAATCTTCGCCCAAATCGAAACGGACCAGTTCTTCGCCGTTCGCTTCGTTTACGATGCGCGCATAAGCGTTGGAAACTTGTCCGAAATTTTGGCTGCGCACGTCCGCTTCGTGGATCGTAATGCAAAAAGCGACTTTCTCGACATCCGCAGGAATGGAGGCAAGATCGATATGTACTTGCTCGTCGTCGCCGTCGCCCGCTCCGGTCCGGTTATCTCCGCCGTGCACGACAGAACCGTTTTCGTTTTGCTTGTTGCCGTAAAAAACGAAATTTTTATCGGAGCTGACTTTTCCGCTTCCGTTAGCCAAAAATACGGACGCGTCCAGGTCGAAATCGGAACCGCCGTCATATTTTTTAGTGTCCCAGCCCAGACCGACAATTACTTTTGCAAGCCCCGGATTCGTTTTGGTAAGATCGACTTTTTGCCCTTTGGAAAGACTAATTGCCATTGTTATGACCTCTTTCTATATTTAAGATTTGGTATATTAAACATAATTTCTTGCAAGCACATCGATATGCGGAGCGTGGGTAGCTTCGCCGATAGCCGCAAACTTCCATTCTTCCTGATGACGGTACAATTCGCCGACGATAAGCGCCGTTTTGCCGGAGTAGTTATCCGTAAGATTAAACTTGACCAATTCCTGGTTGTTGTTGCTGTCGACGATGCGGATGTAGGCCGATTGTATCATGCCAAAGTCCTGCTTCCGGTTTTCGCAATCATAGATGTTAACGACCATCAAGATCTTGTGAACATCGGAAGGCACTTTGTGCAGATCGACAAAAATTTGCTCATCGTCGCCGTCGCCATCGCCGGTCAAGTTGTCCCCGGAATGAATGACGGAATTGCATCCACTGTTCTTGTTGTAAAAACATACAAGATTTCCTTCCTTGGTCAGCTTGCCGTTCGCGTCGAGCATGATCGCAGAGGCGTCGCAGTCGATGTTGACGGTCTTTTTCATGCCGAAAAATCCTTTTTGCACGGCCGGATCCCAGCCCAGACCGACGGTGATTTTCGAAAGCCCGGCTTTTCCTTTGGTCAGATCAATCTTTTGTCCTTTTACCAGACTGATAGACAATTCGTTCACCTCCCCTCGCACGTTCCCTGTACCGCTGCATGCAAGCCGGTTCGAGAATTGTTGAATCACAAACATGCAATACGAAGTAACCGGTGAATGGTTTCAGAACTCAACAAATTTTTACAAACCGAATTCGGAGGCGCTGATTGCGAGCGCGCTGCAAATTTCTTTGACGACTTCTTGCTCTTTCGCGTCAAAATCACCGTCCGCCGAACCTACGGCGCAGCATACGCTTATGACTACCCTTGCAACTTCGGGCTTGTCTCTAAGCTTGCCGATTGCTTTCAGCGCTTCCTGTTTGCCGATAATCGCGTCGAACTCGAAATTGCTCACATAATGATTGAATCTCTCGATAACTTGGCTCATCTCGAATACCTTCAATTCTTCGCTGCGCCCGATGTAACCGGCCATTTTTTGCTTCTCGGCGGCGCTAATGGAACCGTCCGCAGCAGCGACAAGCGCGCAGCCGGCGACAACCGCTTCCAGGAAATCTTTATTTTTGTATTTTTTCACTTGGTCAGTCAGACCGTTTTTCGCATTGTTGACCCATGATTTAAAATTATTCAGCATGTTCATCTCTCTCCTCGGCCAATGAAATTATGATATAGGGGATGGGGATTGGCGTCGCCCAGCTGTTCTCTAGACCTGCCACTCCTTCCAAATCTTCCTATCCATTAATTCTACCTTAGTTAGACACGATTTGACAATTCGTGCGCCAACCGCTTTACGGTAACAACATATACGTGAAGAAAACAGGCGAAACCGTTAAACACGCCGGCCAAAGCTGCACATCGCTGGCCATAGGCGGAAGGCCTGCGACTGTCAGGCTGTTGCCCCCAATGCCTGGGGCGGGGACGCGGGAAGCTGCCTGGCGGGGCAAACCGCAAAGCCTGCGACTGTCGGGCCGTTGCCCCCAATGCCAGAGGCGATAGCCAAATCTACCTTGCTGCGCGAAAAATTCCTGCAAAAGTACATGAATTTGCGCCCTAGGTACGCTGGCCACGAAGAATTCCTGCAATTGTGCAGGCTTTTCACCGAACACATGGACAGAGATTCACTTTCAGCGAAAATTCCTGCACTTTCGCAGGTTTTTCGCCAAAACAAACCAATTTCACAGAAAAAAACTGCACTTTCGCAGGTTTTCTCCCTGCCTAGCTGCCTCCTGCCAAGTTGTGCAGTCAGCAACCTACGCCGGGAGAGGCGCGCGTTGAGAAAAAGCGGCTACCGCCCCCTCTCGTCCCCCTAACTCTAACAAATGCTGTAACTTCCTCAACAATCTGGATTGTGCAGCAATTTTCGATGAAAATGAGCCCGAGCCTATGCATACCTTCTACTGAGTTCATCGGATAGACTCCTAGTGCGGGAGTTTTGCAGCAGTCTGGCTTTCGCAGGTTTTGCCGGCCGGCTGCCGGGCACCGCCTAACGAACGGCTGCGCCGTCGTTCACATGCCGGCCCTTCCGGTTGCCCTGGCCGAACGGCGAGACGTTCTAAACTTTTTGAAAAAGTAAAGTTTTTTTAACTTGTGTTTTGTATGACAAAACATTTACAATAGAAACAGGTGATGAAGCAATGAAAGACATGGTGCAATTCGGAGTTACGATCAAGCGCTTGAGAAAGCAGCGGGGCTTTACGCTGCGCGAGCTTGGCGAACGGTCCGGAGTCAGCTACTCGTTTATCAACTCCATAGAGAACAACCGCTTCCACCCGTCGAGAGAGACGGTTATTGCGCTTGCGGATGCGCTTGGCGGCGATAAGGACGAACTGCTCCTGCTGGCCGGCTTCGCGCCTACGGACGAAGAAGCGCTCGAATCCGCGCACCCAGCGGACCCGATGGATGCGGACGATGTTGAAGTCAGCCTATTTTTCAAAGATTTCAAAAGCGCGCCCAAAGAACGGCGCGATGAGATGCTGCGCTTCTGGAACTTCATCAAAGAGCAGCAGCAGAACCGCAGACCGGATACAGAACAAAGCTGACTGGCCCTAATGGGGCCATTCTTTCTCGCTTTTCACCGAACATATATTCTTATCGGAGAGGTGTTTTTATGTTTTCCCATTATCAGAAAACCCCTCTGGAACAGTCCATTGAAGCCTTGTACGAAAAGCTGGAGATCACTGCGCCCGATCAGCTGCGTATCGCCAATCTGGCGGCGAAGCTGGATATCTGGGTGTATTATATGGATATGAACAGCATGGCTGTGGAAAATAACGGGCTTTTCAGCATGAATATCGACTCCCGCCTGAGCGCGAAGGAGCAGTGGGAGGATTTCCTGCACGAGCTGTGCCATGTGTTGCGCCATTCGGGCAATCAGATGATGATGCCGATGGATTACGTCGACTGGCAGGAGCACGATGCGGCGAATTTTCAAATGTACGCGGCCATCCCTTTTCCGATGCTGGCGAAGCTTGCTCTGCCGGAACGCCAAAGCGAATGCATCGATCTGATCGCGGACGAGTTCGGCGTGACCTACAAGCTGGCCGCAGCCAGACTGCTGCAAATTCAGCGGCGTACCCTGCAGGGTATCTGGGACAGCGAGTACCTGGCTTACACGCGAAGCCTGGCCCGCAAATACAACCCGGCCAACTGGTCGGATGCGACGATGCAAATCATGGACAAGCTGGAGAAGCAGCTGAAGCGGAAAGGAGCGGACAAGCATGGCGAAGCTGACGGTTTTGTATGAATTCCACGATACGCATTTAAAACCGTTTCTGATGACGATACGCTTTAGGCCCGGGGAACTGGACTTACGCAAACAAATGTTCTATGTGCCGCTCGCCGCGCCATTTCGGCAGCTTCATATCGAGGACATAGCCGATACGGAGCCGGGAGTATCCGTCCTGCTTGAGGATCTTACGGTGAATGAGCGTTATCCTCATTGCGTCGGCATTCATCTGCAATCGATACAGACGCGTCACGGCTTGGTCGACACCGATGACGCGCTGCATATGTGGATTCGCATCGGCGACATCGAGGAAGTGCTGCAAATCGAAAAAAGCGAGAGTCCGTATACCCGCGAAGACTGTCCATTCCTGCAAAGTTGTGTTACTATGATACATAATGATACATAGAAGATACATTTTGTATATACAGAGGTGAACGCGCCGTGGAACAATCTCCATCCGTAACCTGGCATCACTCCGTTGTGACCAGGCAAGAGCGCTTTTTGAAAAATGGGCACAAAAGCTGCGTCTTATGGTTTACAGGCTTGTCCGGCGCAGGCAAGTCGACGCTGGTGTTCGCGCTGGAGAAGGAGCTTTATCTCAGAGACATTCGCTCTTATGTGCTCGATGGGGACAACATCCGGCATGGATTGAATGCAGACCTGGGCTTCACAGGCCAAGACCGGAAAGAGAACGTCCGCCGCATCGGCGAAGTGTCGAAGCTGTTCGCGGATGCCGGACTGATCGTGCTTTCCGCGTTTATTTCCCCGAATGAGAACGACCGGGCGATGGTGCGAAGCTTGTTCGATGAGGGGGATTTTTTGGAGGTATACGTCAAATGCTCGCTGGAGGAATGCGAACGGAGAGATCCCAAAGGTCTGTACCGGAAAGCGCGGAGAGGCGAAATCCCTCATTTCACGGGCGTTTCAGCCGGATACGACGTTCCCCGCAGCCCCGATATTACGATTGATACGGAAAATCTGACCGTCGAGCAATCGGTTCGTTTGCTTATCGAACAATTGGAAAAGAGAAACTTCCTCACCGTCGATGAGAAGCTTCTCTCTCCCTAGCAACGAGGCGCATAGCATAGCAGCGCAAATCAAGCATGCGCCTCGGTTTGATAGCCCAACAGTTTGCTGAACATCCCCTTCGTTTCCTGCGACAGCTGCTGGTAGCCCCCCTGCTGAACCAATTTCCCCTGATCCAATACGATGACCTGATCGGCTCCGCGAATCGTCGATAACCGGTGCGCGATGACGATAATCGTCAAGCTCCCTTTTAACCGCTCGATCGCCTGCTGAACTTTCAGTTCGTTTTCACTGTCCAGCGCGCTTGTCGCTTCGTCCAGTATAAGAATCGAAGGCTTGCGGAGAATCGCTCGGGCCAGCACGATGCGCTGCCGTTCTCCGCCCGACAGCCTCACTCCCCGGTCACCGATAACCGTATCGATGCCCTGCGGAAGCTTGCCGACGAACTCGGCCGAAGCGGAAAAATTCAACGCCTCCCACAGCTCCTCTTCGCTCGCATGAGGGTTCACAAGCAAAAGATTGTCGCGGATGCTCATATGGAACAAGAACGGGTCCTGCGACACGTAGCTGATCGAGCTTCGCAAAGGCAGCAGCGTATTGCCGTCAAGCGGAACTCCGTCTATGAGGATTTGTCCGCTTTCCGGCTGTATCAGTCCCATCAAAATATCGATCAGGGTGCTTTTGCCTGCGCCGGATTTGCCGACAATCGCGGTGAGCCCCTTGGCCGGTATGTACAAATTTATATGATGAAGCGCATAGGACTTGGAATCCTGCTCATACCGGAACCGGATACCGCGGCATTCGATTCCGCGCTCAATCGGGATAGCGGGCGACAAGCCGCCGTCCTTTTGAACTTTCCATTCCTGTGCCGCTTTGCATTCGCGCTGAAGTTCCAAAACTGCCTTGAACGCAGGGAACATGGACACCATATTTTCCAGATTCGATTGAATAAGCGTAAACCGCGGCCACAAACGGGCGAAAATGATCACGATCAGCATCAGCTTCTCGGGCGGTATATGAAGCCATTCGAACGAAGTATAAATAAACAGCGCGACAAGTACGGAAGCCGCAATTTTATGAAGAGACTGCGTCGTCGCATTCAGGCTGACGAATTGGGTTACATTTTGTTCGATGCGCTGGCATAGCGAAAGGAACCACGTTAAGTGAATGTGCTCGAGACGGTTGCTTTTAATATCTTTGATGCCGTTAAAATGCTCGGTAATGCCTGCATAATAGCTCTGCGACAGCTCGGAGGTGCGATCGCCGAGCGATTTGGCTTTTCTGACAAATTTGCGGAACAGCACGAAAATCGCGGCGCCGCTCACCAGAATAACGACGGTCAGAAGAGGAGACAACCAGAAGGCCAGAGCAACCTGGATAACGGTAAAAATGACAGAAGCGATCAACTGCATGAACATGTTAGCTCCTTGGCTGACCCTTGCCAGTTCCGTCGACAAAATGTGGCTGAAATCAGACCTGCGCCTGGCCAGAAAAAAATCCCATTTGGCCTGCAAAATGGCCCGGTAAGTTTCAAAGCGCAGATGCTTGATAAAATGCTGCTGAATTTTCGAACTGCGGATCGTCTGATTGCGCTGCAGTAACGCCTGGAACGCGATAATCGCTACGTACACGGCAAGAATAACGGGCAAATTAAGCACGCTCTGTATGCGCTCTATCGCAGTAGACATCCAGGGCAGCGGTACGCTTCTGGCCGCATCGATATGAAAAAATCCGATCATTCCGAGCATGGGCAGCAGCAAATAAATGCCGATCCCGTCCAATAAGCTGACCGTAACCATGCCGGCCATATTGAGAAATATTCTTTTCCCAGTCACGGCAACCATTTTTTTCAGAAAAAACAGCATATCCCCCATGGGCATTCCCTCCTATAACGATGATTGCTGCTTGATTTGCCGCCAACACCACAGGAACGGGCGCAAGGGGAAGTATAAAAAATGCAGCGCTTTCGGCAGCGGCAGCACGACGGCATCTTTTGCGCTCGGATAAAGCCGGTTCAAGATGTACGTCCACTTTTGCCTGCCGCTCTTCAGAGAAAACAGGTAGGTGCGAAAAGGCTTCGCCAGCTCAGGCGGCGGGTCCGGACACAGGTTCGCCAAGGCGTGAATGAACGCAAGCGCGCTCTGGGCAAGCTGGCGCTGCCGCCGTCCGTAAAACAAGCTCTTCATCTCATCGCTGACCGGCGTATGCAGCAGCCCGGAAGCGAGCATCAGCGCCTGCCCTCCGATATGCACGCAGCCGTATTTTCGAAGCAGCGCATGCAGTTCTCCCGGGCGCACCCCGAGTCTGACGAGTCTGTCGATATCCGCAAGCCAGCGGAGGCGGAACCAGCCGTGGCGGGAGCCGTGCGAGACGAGGTACAAAAATAAATCTTCGTTGCCCAAATAATAGACGGGGCTGCTGCCGATCGAACAGGTTCTTCTCCGTTCCCACAGCTCGCCGAACTGCGGCTCTTCTTTGCCCATATCGGGATTAAGCCGCCAATGCAGCTCGATTTCCACCTTTTTTTGCGGATGCACATAAGAACAGTGATAGAGCTTCCACTTCCAGTCCAGCACGCGGACGGGATTGTCGCGGATCACGTAGCCGAGCTGCTGCAAAAGCTGCTCCGCCAGTTCCACATCCTGAATCTGGACGAGAATATCCAGATCTTTGGAAGTTCTGAGCGACAGGTCGCCGTATAGCTCCCTCGCCAGCACCGGGCCCTTTAGCGTGAGCGTGCGGAGCTGGTGCGTTTCCAGCCAGGCGCAAACCCGTTCCATCTCCGCGCCCAGATGAAGCATCTTTAGCGCATTGCGGCCGGATTCGAAGCGAAGGGCCTGCATGACCTGGGCAGGAATCCGCCCGTTCCGGTCGACGCACTTCAGCTTCGCATACAGCGCCGGATAAATGCGGTGATGCTTGGCATATTGCAGAAACAACCGCCAATCGATGTCCGGAGTTTCCGCCGGGGCTTCCCACGGCTCATCATCGCTCAACCGCAGGATCGCGAAAATTTGTTCCAGCTCTTTTGGACAATTACGGTGATCAAGCTCGTATTCGTTCCCCATCCTTGTTCTCCCCCGACTTTCTCATCACTGAAACCTTTTGCCGAATTTCTCGACGACCGTGAACGACTCCATGCCCTCGGCTCCGGAAATATAGAACGGACCGCTGCGCAGCCAGGCGTGGGCGATCATTTTGCCCGATTTGTCTTTGGCGGTTCCCAAATAGAGCGTGCTTTCGATTTTGCGCCGCTCCAGCATCTTCATCCCCGCTATGGCCATGACCAGGCATTTGCTTTCCCACAGCGTATGGCGGCTCATCATGCGGATTGCGCGGGAAATATTGCGGATGACAGCCTCATCCCGGTCCCGATGCGCATGCGGCGTCTCTTCGCTCCGGCTGCCGAGCGTGGGGGCGACTTTGGCGAAGGGAGCCGCTTTCAACATGCGCGCCCACGCCAAATACACAAGCGCTTCAAGCAGAAGCAGCTTCATGAAAGGACGTAAAGTAAGGAACGCCTTTGCTTTTTTATACACGGTCCATTAGCCCTTTCTGATTTGGATTAATCCTTCCCTGGTCAAATGGTTTAAAAAAGCGATCACCTGCTCCTCGCACGCGGAGGGCTCGATGTCATATTCCGCTTCCAGCGAACCGACAACTTCCCCGATAGACGTTTCGGCGGCGATCAGCTCCCAGATCCGGCCGCCGGTGGTACCAAGATTGTAATATTTGCCGGTTTCCACGCAAAGCATGACCTTGTCTCCGTCCATGTCGCTGACGAGGCTGCCCGCTTTTTGCACAACGCGGTCGCTTAATGTAAGCTGCTGGCTGATCATCGCGTTAAATACACCCCTTTGCCGATTGTATGTAAAATTTGCTCGGTCAGCTCATGCGCCGAGAATCCGGCCAGCGGCCGATGAAGCCGGTATATCTCCGTGCGTCCGCTTACTTGCGCCGATACCGCAAAGTGCCACTGCTCCGCATTCATCCGCCGGATGAGCGCCTTGCGGTAAGTATGCTGCACCAGCTTGTGCAGCTTCTCCAGCTTCCCGAAAGGGCGGATTTCGATCTCCCTGCCGTCCGTCGGCACAAGCTCGAACACGCCGGCAAGCGGAGCCGGATCGCGATGATAGCCGCTGTGAACGGGAACCGCATACTTGTTGACCTCCTGGTACACCGGCCGGTATTGATTGGCCGCGAATCCCAGCCGGTCCATGCTTTCCTGCCACAGCTTCTGTTGAGGATATGCCGGTTGAACGACAGGCATGCCTGAATCCGCAGCGAGCGAGACGGCGATGACGTCATCGCTCAGCAGCAGGCAGCCTCTGCTCAAAAAAGCGGCCGCAAGCGTCGATTTGCCTGCGCCGGACTCGCCGACGAAAGCGTACGCTTTGCCGTCTACGACGACGGCGCTGCCGTGCAGCGGGAGAATCCGCCTTTGCATCAGCAAGGCGCCCATACACGTTCCGAGCAAATACACCCGGACCTTTTCGGGATCGGAACCCGGCAGCGGCGAAACCGCAATTCTGGACCCTTCCTGCAGCCTGTAGATGGCCGTGCCCGGAATTTGAAACAGAAAGCCGCCGTCTATGACGACAAAGTTTTCGGATGCCGCCACCCGCTCCTGCCAAAACAAGGTCAAATCGGCGGTTTCGATCTCAACGTCCGCCGTTTCGGCCTGCTCTTCCGCAAGTGTCAGCTCCGGAAGCGGGATATCGCTGGCGATGCGCAGCCCGAACGCCTGGTAGACAGACCGTTTATATGCTTTAATGGAATATTCCCCCTGTCTTGTGAGATAAACCTCTATCAAGGTCTTTTCGAAGATGAGCGACCGCGTTCAGAGGTAGGTTTATTCGTCAATAAGAATGCTGTTCTACGCGCTTTAGCGCTGTAAAGAACTTAATCATTCTTATGTGGCAACAAAAGCAAAATGGCCGTCGCCGTCTTTCGACAGGACAGCGCCAACTTTTGCTTGCGTGTTTCCGGAGAGGATAACGCCCGCGCTTATCCTCTCCGGACACCGGCATCAGACAACAATTGCATAAGTACGAAAAGCATTAGCTCGGGTCGTAAAGGTCAGCATCGTGCACACTTACCCAGTCGATCTCTTTAGATCCTTTGCCTCCCATTGTCATGCCAACTTCAAGAACTTCCAAAGACGGTTGATTCCACTCTTTCTTTTGCATCGTATTCACCTCCCTTCAAGCGAACGGGCGAATGATCCGCCGCCGGCTGTTTATGAAAATGTTTAAGAAAACGGTAGACGATCAGCCCCTGCATCAAAATTTTGACATTTTCGTTGTTGGCGTATGCGGGAACAGGTTCTTTCACTTCGGACGCGGCCGCTCTCATCCTGTCGATGTTCAAATAGTCCGCGGCAATCCCGTCGCTGCACATGTCGTGCGCCTCACTCAGGAACGACGGCCAGGACGGCATCATCCGGTGAACCCAATCCGCCGGCTGAACGCCGCGGACTCTTTGATTCAAGCGGACGTTGTCGGGCAAATAACCGCGGGTCGCCCGGCGGACGAGCGAGCGGTCCTGCCCGTTTTGCACGTACTGTTCGTATGGAACCGACAGGCAAAAACGGGCGACTCTCGGATCATTGGTCGGATCCCGTTCCATCAGACCGAAACGCATCGACAGCTTCGTCGAAACGGTGCCGTTCTTGTTGGCAATGGCTAAGTTGTTGAACTTATCCAGTCTGACCTCCAGGGCGTCAGCCGAGGAGCCGTGCAATTCGAACGCGCTCTCCGGGATTTGTTCGAACACTCCGGTCTTCAGGGCGAAGTCCGGGTTAATTAAATCGGAAGCGTAAGCTTGCAAGCTTTCGGCGCTGCGGGAACCCGGCAGGGGAAACGCCCTCTTGCCGATGATCCGCATGAGGCGGGATTTGCTCAGCCCCGTCAGCCGGGAATACTGCAAGAGCTCGCGGGACAATTGCAGCAGCTTCAGCCTGCGCAGAAGCCGGGTGTAATACTCGAGCGCAGGCCCCCATGAGATCGTGAAGTTGCCTTTTGCCCCTGTAAGCAGCACCCCGGCGCCATCTTCCCGCGCGTGTTCGTAAAGCCCTTTGATCCAAAAAATATTGTGAAAATATTTAAAAGGCATTTCCAAGAGCTGCAGCCATTCGTCCATGTCCGACAGCGGGCTTTTGCCCGGGAAATCCAAATAATTTTCTTTCACGTTGCCGACATGCTGAACGACCGAGCGGATAAAAGGCCGTTCGTCAGGCATGAGCCGCGAAGACGTCCAATCCACGAAGTCCGCCACCGGCACGTAGCTGTAAGCGTGCAGGAGCTTCCCCTCCGGCAGCAGCTCTTTGGCGGCAAAGCTGGCCACCGCTCCGGAGTCCAGTCCTCCGCTGAGCGCGACGCCGACCTGCCGGTATGTGCGCAATCTCGCTTTCACAGCGGTTTGAAAGACGTCGCAGAAAGCTTCCACATATTCCTCTCCGCTTCCAAGCCGGAGCGGTTCCACGGAAGTGATCGAGGAATAGCGGAAGGTAGCGACACTGCCGTTCGCAATCGTCATCGCATGCGCGGGAGGCAGCTGCTTGACGTTGCGGTAAGGCGTGGCATATACATTCACCGTCTCATACATGCCCGGTATGGCCAAAAATTCGGAGAGCCATTGTTCGTGAAGCTCTTTTTTCATCCCCGGCAGCGCCAGCAGCGGAGCGATCGCCGTGCAAAACGCAAACTTGTCGCTGTGATCGCGATAATACAACGTCCTGTTGCCCGATTCATCCCTGGCCCCGAACAACCTGCGCTTCGCCTCGTCCCAAATCATGAAGGCGAAGTCGCCGATCAAATGCTTGGGCGCATCGATGTCCCATTTGCCGTAGGCCAGAACAATGAGCTCGCTGTCCGTCATCGCTTTGCGCTTTTCCGGCGCGACATCGAGCTTGGCGAACAAATCGTCGCGATTATCCAGAATCGCGTCCGCCGTTATCGCCACCCGGCGCATGCCATCGTAATAAGGCAGCTTTTCGCGCACGGATTCGGGCGTAATCCAAACGGCATGGCAGCCGAAAAACACAGGGCCGTCCGACCAGGCATGCGAACTATCGGAGGGATACCGCTCGAGCGCCGCCATCCATGCACCGCATTGCTCCGGCGAAGCCTGCTCTCCATTCAGGTTATAGAAACCGACTATAACGCTCATGATTTCCTCCCTCGTTGGGCCAAATAATGGGAAGCCCAAAGGCTCAGGCGATTCCCGAACGGAATGAACGATTTGACCCGGTTCACCTTGCTCCTGATCGCCTGCAGCTGCTCGCGGAGACGTTTGTTGTCCGCTGCGTTTTTTTCCAGCCTCCGTTCAAGCGAGCGTATGGCTGCCTGCCATTGCAGCACTTGAGAGTCCGCCGGTGCAGGTGCAGGCGCGCTAACGGGGGTAATTTCGGCTGTGGCAGCCGCTGCCGAATGCGAGGACAGGGCGTACCGGTCCTGCCATATCCAGCCCGTCGCCTCGGCGAACTGTCTGGCCCGCAGCCCAATAAGCTCCATATCCGGCTCAGGGTCGAACCGAACGCCGGTCCATCGCTGCGCTTCCTCCAATTGGCTGCTGTAGCCAAGCTCGTGAAAAATACGCGCTCCAAGCACCCGGCCGTAAATTTCGACTTCTTTTTTATTCAAAATTTGTTTCCAATGGTCAAGAGAGTTTCGGTGGGCTTCCTTATGGTGCGACAAGAAAGGGTCCCCTACTCCCATGCTGTAAAACATTTCGGACTTGGAAGTGTTCATATGATCGCCATACTTCTCTTGTCCTTCTTCGTAGGTAATCCCTAAAAATGCGCACAGCCGTATCATTTCTTCCTGTGGATTGGATACCAGCCGCTCGTACGAGAGCCGGTAAGCTTGTGGATGCCGGGATGCGAAGTAATCGGTATATCGGAGCATTCCTGCCGTAAGATCCGTCATCTTGACGTCAAAACGAGGATTGTACATGTCTTGCACAAGGTCAAAGCTGACATTCGTATGGGCATTCACTTTCTTATAAGAAGCAAGAATGCTCCACGGATTCCGAATGAGCCAAATTCTTTTGGATTGCGGAAACAGCCGGTCCAAAAACTCCAGGATGCCGTAATAGCGGGGAGATTTGTCGACCGCAAAAGTTGCTCCGCTGCTCCGTATCAGGCCGTTATAAATGTTTACCGCAAAGGAGCGGCAAGCCTGCTCATATACGTCCGGCGGGACGACGGCGTTATAAAACTGATTGATAATCCCCGCTCCCCCGTACGGGCGAGCTTTGCCTTCCCGCAGATCCAGCAAGCTCATCAAAAACCACATTTCCTGCGTTGCGAACACTTGGCTGTGGTTTTGCAGCATGGCTGTCACAAGGGAGCTTCCGCTTCGGGGTACACATAGTAAAAAAATGAGATTATTGCCTTGGGCATCAATCAAGCCGAATCCCCCTAAAACTTAGCCTTTGATACGTTATGTATCTATTATAGCATATAACTATCCGTTTTGTATCATAATTTCTAAAAAAATTTTTGTCGCTGTCTGTCGCAATCGTTGGGCCCACGCCGATGACACACAAAAGCCCTCCTTTTACGGAGGGCTCTGAATCAAGTAATCACCTGTTTGATATGGATGTTGCGTTCTTTGCTCAGATCGATAAAAGATTCGCCCACTTTGACAAGCGGGTGCGTATCGTCGCTTGGGTTGATATAAACGACCTCTCCCCACTGTCCGTCGGTCAGCAGCACTTTGCGCCCGATCAGACTGTTAATCATATTATTGAGGAAAATCGCAACGATGTAAGGGTCAAGCTCACCGAAAAAGCCTTGTCTCATTCGGCTCACGACCTCATAGAACGGCATCGCTTCGTGATACGGACGAGTCGAGGACATCGCGTGAAAAATATCGGCTACCGCTACGATTCGGCTCATCGGATCGATATGATCCCGCTTCAATCTCAACGGATATCCGCTTCCGTCCGAACGTTCGTGATGCTGCAAAGCAACCAGCGAAACGCGATAGCTCACCCCCACCGTGTCCCGCAGCATATTGTAGCCATAGATCGTATGGCGCTTCATTTCATCGAATTCGGCATCCGTCAGTTTGCCGGGCTTCATTAATATTTCCTTGGCAATCTGCACTTTTCCGACGTCATGCATGGTTGCCGCAAGCGAAAGCAGCGCGACATCCGCATCGCCGAGGTTCAACCACTTGCCGATCAGCGTCGATAATACGCCTACACCGATATTGTGCCGATGCGTATACTCATCCTTCGCTTTCACCGCTTCGAACAATTGAAACAAATCAGGATGCTCCGCAGCTTCCTGGACAATCGGAATCAGCTCGTTTTTGACCTCGAGCAAAGGTACTTTCTTTTGCATCTGTATGCGTTCGAATAAATCCTTGGCATACTGAGTAGCTTTTTGAACAAGCATTTGGGACGTGTTTGAGTCTTCGGAGACTTGCATCATCTCTTGCTCGGACGCCAGAATGATATCCGCCAAATCGATCCGGTGCTGCCGAATCAGATTCAAATGCTCCTGATCCAGGATGGACTCGCTCGGCACCAGGACAAGCCCGTAGCCGGTCGTCACATCGTATTTTATTTTTTTGCCCAGTAGCTGTTCCACAAAAAGCGCCCCTCGCCCCAGCATTACAACATATTTCCATTTCATTATATATGACAAAATTTTCAGCTACTATGGGATGACTTTCCTATTTTATATGGGGAACCATTACCATTCGCATGGTCCTTATAGGAACAAGGGAATGCTGCTAAAGGGGGGGAGTCGGCTGAGTTCGGGCTCAGCCCTGCGTTTTGCGGAAAGCAAGCGTGTCGGCAGGCAAGGCAAAAAGATGCGCTTTTCAGGCTGCCCAGAAACCCGCACGTCAGAGCCGGTCGCAAAATCCGCCCGGTTGCGCGAAAAAACCTGCAAAAGTGCAGTTTTTGCTCGACGGATACGCTGCCCGTGACATATTCCTGCAATTGTGCAGGCTTTTCGCCGCGAATATGGGCTCAGGTTCAATTTCAGCGAAAATTCCTGCACAATCGCAGGCTTTTCGCCAAACGAGCCATTTTTAGAGAATAAACCTGCACTTTTGCAGGCTTTTTCCTTTCTAAGCCGCCTTGCCCGCTACTTCAGCCCGTAACCTGTGCAGGAAAAAACCTCCACTTTCGCAGACGCTCTCCCTGCCAAGTCCCATTGCCCCTACTTCAACTCTGAGCCCCGCGTAGGAGAGGCGTGACTTGAGGAATAGCGGCTGCGCCCCCTCCGTTTCCTCTAACCCGCCACTTTCTCAACAGTCTGTTTTGCACTGCTTCTGCTCACTGCCATTCCCACATAACCGGCTGCCCGCTCGAAAAAAACAAAAGAGGGGCCGAGGCCCCTCTCCGTCATTTCTTATTCTCGGCTTTTCTGGCGATCAGCATATCGACAACGATGTCGATTTGTGCGGTGATGGCGATAGGATCGTAACGATAGAACGTTTCGTAGTCGTTATAGAAAACGTTGTTGTTCTTCGAAGCTTTCAACCCTTTCCACACGTTGGAATTCCTCAACTGTTTCTGCGCTTCGCCCTTTTTGTCCGGGTCATAGGTCGTCAGGAACATATAGTCGGTTGCGTACTCCGGCAGCACCTCCATGGAAAGCTGCATGGCCTCTTTTTGCGCCTTGGCCCGGATATTGTCCGGCATTTTCAGCTTCAGCGCGTTATATACCGCTTGTCCGCCCCGGCCGCCGTTGTCGCCGAATACCCAAAGATCGCCTTTGTCCGTCAGCTCGTAAATGCCGAAAGTCGCGTTCTCTTCGACGACTCCTTTCAATCTTTCGCGGCCGGCCGCCGCCTTTTTATCAAAATCGGCAATAAACTGCTCCGCCTTCTCGGGCTCCCCGACAATATCGCCGAACAGCCGCAATGTTTCGTAAATGTTAGTTGCAGTGCCGTATGGAATGTACAGCGTCGGAGCGATTTTGGACAGCGCATCGTAGTTTTTGTCGTACATGATTACGATCAAATCCGGAGCCAGTTCCAGCGCTTTTTCGGTGTTGATCGGGGCGCCTACGTCCTTCGTATTTGTAAGCAGACCTTTCAAAAAAGGATTGTCAAAAATGGTCGGCTCGGCGCCAACGACATTGGCCCCCACGGACAGCAGTTCACCGCCGTAATAATCGGTAACGATCCGCTTGGGCTTTGCCGGAATCTTGATGTCGCCCTTCACGGTTTTATAGGCGCGGACTCCCGATTCGGGCGCTTTGTCCGCCCCAGCCCCAGCCGCCGCTTCCTTGGTCGGCGCCGCTGTTGCCTCAGCGCCTGTTGTCGACGCGTTTTGTGCTCCGCCGCAGGCGCTCAGAAGTACCGAGAAAGTCAACATCAGCGCAATCATTACAAAATGTGATTTTTTCTTTAACATGGTAAACCTCCCTAAAATATATGATAATGCGAATCATTATCAATTGAACTATAGCAAACATCTGTTTTGTTGTCTATATTCAAGCATTATTTTATGGGATGTCACGGCCTATCCTTGATGTAAAACTCCCTGTTTTCCAGCATAATTCCCACAGGTTTCGACATAGCAAAATTCGTCAAATTGTCCTCCGGATTTGAACTGGTTTTGAACTTGCCGTGCTACAATGTGTCAGAGTTCGGCACTTTGGAACCATAAGGAGAGGGACAAAAGTATGAAACGAATGTTAAAGACAACCGGTAAACTCGCTTTGAAGACTTCATTGGCAGCGGCACTGGCCATTCTGCCTGCTTCCTACGAAGCAGGAATAGCCGCGGCGGAAGATGCTGCAGATTACACCGTGCTGGTGTACATGAACGGATCCGACCTTGAGAGCGCGAATAACGCCGGCGCGGCATCGGCGGATCTGGAAGAGATGATGAAGGTCGGATCGTCCTCCAAGCTGAAGGTCGTCGTCGAAACGGGCGGCACGAAGCAGTGGGTGAACCCGAAGATCAGCAACGAGGTCAACCAGAGATGGCTCGTAAAGCAGGGCGACATCGAGAATGTCGGGCCCGATCTGGGCTCACGGAACATGGGCGATTCTAACACGTTGAAAGATTTTATCGAGTGGGGCGTAAAGAAATATCCGGCGAAAAAATATGCGCTTGTTTTCTGGGATCATGGCGCCGGTTCGGTCAATGGCTTTGCCTCGGATGAGCTCCATGACGGCGATTCGCTTACGCTGGATGAAATTCAGACCGGAATCAGCGGCGCTCTGGCCCAGACCAAAACGAATTTCGAACTGATCGGCTTCGACGCCTGTCTGATGGCGACATTGGAAAACGCCAAAATGCTCTCGCCTTTCGGCCATTATCTGGTCGCTTCGGAGGAGCTTGAGCCGGGCCATGGTTGGAACTATACGCCCATCCTGCAGGCGATTGCGAACAATCCGGCGATTACCGGCGACAAGCTTGGAACCGCTATCGCGGATGGTTACAAAGAGCAAGCCGCTGAGCAGGATACGGCGAATACGATCACTCTTTCCGTCACCGATTTGTCTAAAATCGAACCCGTCGAAAAAGCGCTCAACGCATTTATCGCCAAAACGAGCGCAGACATCAGCGACCCGGAACGCATCAAATCCGTAGCCAAAGCGCGCAGCAAGTCGGAGGATTACGGCAGCAGCGGGGCGCACGGCGGCAATACGGACATGGTGGACCTCGCCGATCTAGCGAAAAACGCAGCCAATCAGTATCCGGCAGAATCCAAGCAGCTTATGGAAGCGGTCGGGCAGGCGGTTCTGTACAACATCAACAGCGATGCAAAGCCTGATGCGAAGGGACTTTCCATTTACTTCCCTTTCAAGGACAAGGACAACTTCGAAGCCAACCTGGAGAAATACGACAAAATCGATTTTTCGCCGGAATACAAAAAATTCGTTCACGACTACGTGAAACAAATCAAGTCGGACTCGAAGGGCGTTCATTTTGACACCGCCGCTCCTGCGCTTGAAGAAGAAAGCGCGGAGGGTCAATCCCGAAGCAAATCGTCCTATGCCGTCAAAGTAAACCCCAATGACGTCGGAGACATCGCCGAAGCATATTCCGTGCTCGCCAAGTATGAAGAAGGCTCGAATACGAAAGTGATGTTCCTCGGCATGGACGGCAGCGTCGATATTGACGAGAAAACCGGGGAATTGAAGGATAACTGGACAGGACAGTGGGTCATGCTGAACGGACATTTCGTCTCCATGTTCGAGACAGACGTGAGCGAACACAGCATTCAGTATTCGATCCCTGCCAAGCTGAACGGCACAGAGCTCAACATTCTCACCGAGTTTAAAGCAGGGGCTGCGGAAGCGGAAATTTTGGGCGCATGGAAGGGAATCGATCCGAAAACAGGCATGGCCGACAAGAACATCATCAAAATCAAAAAAGGCGATAAAATTACTCCTTTGTTCTACACACACGATACCGCCACTGATAAGGAAGGCTTCACGGCAGGTAAAGAATTTACGGTAGATGACAAGCTGAAGCTTACGATGCAAGATCTGCCGGAAGGCGACTACTTGTACGGCTTCTATACAGTGGATTATGCCCAGAACGAAGCATTCTCCGATCTGGCCGCCGTCACGGTCGGAGGAACGGGCATTAAGGTGAAATTGAACGGCAAGCCGCTGTCCTTCGAGCAGCCTCCCGTCATTGTCGGAGAGAAAACGATGGTTCCGCTGCGCGCGATTTTCGAAGCATTGGGGGCAAAAATAAGCTGGGACGGGGATACGAGAACCGTCACGGCACAAAAAGGAGACACAACCGTCGTGCTGCAGGCGGATTCCAAGCTTGCCACAGTAAGCGGCAAACAGGTTGAATTGGAGCAGCCGGCACAAATCGTCGGCGGCAGCACCATGGTTCCGGTCCGCTTCGTCAGCGAAGCGTTGGGCGCCAAAGTCGGCTGGGATGAGGCGACGAGGACTGTACTCATTGATTTGAATCCTTAAAATAGCTCTTTTTTCAGCAAAAAAACTGCTGGGAGGCCAGCCTCTCAGCAGTTTATTGCGTTAAACTTGTATCCGAAGCCCCGAACCGTCTGGATATATGCCGGTTTGGAAGGATTGAGTTCTATTTTTCTCCGAATGTTGAAAATATGTACCTTAACCGTATGGTCGCCCGCTGCATGATCCCATCCCCATATGCGGTCGTAGAGCTGCTCGACATGGAATGTCCGGTCGGGATGGCTGGCTAAATAAATCAGCAGCTTTCTTTCTTTTGCCGACAGAATCACTTTCTCGGTGCCGATCCAAACGTCGCAGCTGTGAAAGTCGATGGTGATGCGGCCGTCATTATATGTCTGCTCCGAAAGCTTCTCCCGCCTATTCACATAACGGCGCAAATGGGCTCTCACTCTCGCTGCAAGCACGGCCGGATCGCAGGGCTTCGTAATATAGTCGTCCGCACCGGACTCCAGGCCGCTAATGATATCTTCCCGTTTGCATTTACCCGACAAAAACAGAATCGGAATATCGGTATTCTTGCGCATTTCCATGCATAAGCTCATCCCGTCGGTATCGGGCAAAGCAGTATCCAGAATAATAAGATCCGCCCGGGCGGTTCTCATCGTTTGCAGCGCTTCGCTGCCATTGCATGCGAACAACGGTAGAAAACCCGCCTTATTTTCAAAATGCGACGCCAGCTTTCGAACTTTTGTTTCGCTGCCGACGATTAAAACTTTTGCATGCTCCATGTCCGCCCCCTTCCGTTCAATCGCCGTATCCTGCCTAACTCCACCAGTAGACGATCCCAAAAGAGAGAGGCAGCGCCAGCAGCAATCCGATAAACAACATCCAATTTTGCACACGTCTGCTAAAAATATGGAACAGATCGGTTTCGGGATAGAACCAACCGTGTATCCATCGCAAATAAACGAGAATGCCCGACCAGAAAAGGTAGACGCCGACTACAATCCATAATTCCCCCAAATTGCTCCCCCCTGATCCGCGCTATCGCATTCAGCACGCAATTACATGGATCAGAATAAACCAATGCACTTCATGCCGCCATACCTAAAAAGGAGTATTTTTTACTGCCCGAAGCGTTCGTGAATAGAGCTCCGTCATCCGTCAATATAACAAAGAAAAAAACCGAAGCCCCTTGTGTACAAGGAATTTCGGGTTTTATACTGCATTCTTTTCCCATATTGTATAATACTGGTCGCTTAACTTAAAAGCTTATGCTATAATCGTTTTGCAATATAATAGGCTTTATGGGCGGTCGGCTACTCCCTCGAAAGGGGGTGATGCCTGTGGAGGTAAAAGATGCACTAACCCTAATGTTCATGTTCGGCATGTTCATTTTGGCTTTGCTGACTTACCTAAACTCAAAGAAATAGACCGCCCCTCCAGAAAAGTGTGCGGTCTATTTCTATAGCCTAATCCTTTTCAAAGCCTACCGCCCTTAAAAGCGGATATTGCGCGGGAGAGTCGTGTTGGCAGCACGGCTCTCTTAGCATTGTACGCATTACTTAATTTCAGTATACCATACTGACTCATTATGAAGCAAAAAGATTATAAAAAACCCGAAACCCCTTGTCTGCAAGGAATTCCGGGTTTTACTCGGGATGCGGTCGGAGGGATTTGAACCCTCACGCCTTGTGAGCGCCACCCCCTCAAGATGGTGTGTCTGCCGTTCCACCACGACCGCGCATATATGGGAAGAATGCTCTTCCATAGTAAGAAGTGAGCCATGAAGGACTCGAACCTTCGACACCCTGATTAAAAGTCAGGTGCTCTACCAACTGAGCTAATGGCTCTCAGCCCAAATTGGGAAAAATGGTGACCCGTAGGGGATTCGAACCCCTGTTACCTCCGTGAAAGGGAGGTGTCTTAACCCCTTGACCAACGGGCCATTTACGCCTTGGAACTATGCAGCCCGTTTTGACGACAAGTGTTATTATAACGGATTCTGCAGACGTTGACAAGCATAATTTCTGGAATTTGATCAAATACATATGGTATTCTGAAAAAAACACTTAGGACGCGAGGTGCACGTCATCCATGCTGGTATACAGAACTAATCAGGGAACCGCTCATGAAGAGCCGATTCGCGTTCCGCAGGCGGACGAAGTGGCCTGGATCCGCATGAAAAACCCGTCGCCGGACGAAGTCAGGTACGTACTGGGCACCTTATTCAAGTGCCATCCCCTGCTCGTAGAGGACGCCATCAAGCTCAATCAGCGGCCGAAGCTGGATACGTACGCCGATCACAATTTTGTTACTTTTTTTGCGATCTCCGATCGCCTGGAGCCGCAGGAATTCGGCATCGTCATTGGAGAAAACTATGTCATTACGGTCTACAAAGAAGATATTCCGTTTTTGGATCAGCTCTATCAAACCTTCCAGGAAGTTGAGAACAGGATGAGCCATCCCGGAGCCATACTTCACTCCATTATGGACCTCTGCGTGGACGATTACTCCGTTCTTGTCGATCAGATCGAGGACCGCCTGGATTCGATGGAGCAAGGTATTTACCACGATCCCGCTATCCGCATTGCGCAGGAAATTTTCCAGCTTAAGCGGACCATTCATCAGTTGAGACGCGTATTTACCGAAGAGCGGACGATACTGATGACGATCGGCCATCACTCTTTTCCCTACACCAGACAGGAAGATAACGTTTATTTTGTAGATATCGTCGACCATATTTCCCGGGTGGTGGATTCGCTTGACATTTTTCGAGAATCGCTGACCGGCTTGCTGGAGCTTCAAATGAGCATGAAATCCGACCGGATGAATGAAATTATGAAGACGCTGACGCTGTTCAGCACGATTTTCCTCCCTCTTACCTTTATTGTCGGTGTGTATGGGATGAATTTCAAGCTGATTCCCGAGCTGAATTGGAAGTACGGCTACGTCTATGTGTGGATTTTGATGCTGTCCATCGGGGTCTTAATGTGGTACTACTTCAAACGCAAACGGTGGTTTTAGAAAAAAAGCGGCGCCACCCGGCGTTCGTGCCGGTTAGGTCCAGTAGGCGCCACTGTCGACTATTATGCAATTTTAAAATAAGATATCGATTCGCTCAATGCCGCAACGACGGCTTTAAGCTGCTCCGCGGCGGATGCAATGTTCTCCATCATCGCAAGCTGCTGCTCGGTGGCTGCTGCAGCTCCCTGGCATTCGACCAGAATTTGACCGGAAGCCGAAGAGGAATGCTCCATCGTAGCGGAAATTTGCTGCGAGCTGGCAGACATCTGTTCGGTAATGGCCGACGTCTCATGAATTTGAGAAACGATGAGATGCACCGATTGCAAAATGGTATGGAAGCTCTGATTCACTTCAATCATCAGCTCCGAACCTGCATCGGCTTCCCGCTTCGCAGCGCTCATGGAACCGGATACGCTGGCGATCTCCAGCCGAGTTGCGTCGATCAGCCCGTTGATTCCTTCGGCGGATTGGAGCGATTGGCTGGCCAGCTTGCGAATTTCGTTGGCGACGACGTGGAAGCCTTTGCCGTGCTCGCCGGCTCTTGCCGCTTCAATGGAAGCGTTCAACGAAAGCAGGTTCGTCTGGTTGGCGAAATGCGTAATGCTCAGAGCGATTTTCCCGATCTCCTCGGATTTGTGCGTCAACGATTGTACCGTTTGGGCCAGCAAATCGACTGACGCCAAAATATGAGTCATCTGCTGCTGCAGCTTCACCAGCAATTCGTTGCCGATCCCCGCATGGCGGGAAGTGAGCGAGGAATGCTCGGCCATAACGCCGGTATTTTCCGCTACGCGCTGAATTCCGATAGCCATCTCCTCGACGGCTCTGCTTGTCTCCGCGCTGCTGCGCGTTTGGAGCTCCGCATCGTGCGTAACTTCCTGGATGCTCCCGGCAATGTGCTCGGCGGCAGACGCAGACTCCCTGGAGCTGTCGTTCAGATCCAAAGATGCCGAATGGACGAATTCGGCGTGACGGGCGATCGTGCCGATCAGCTCTTTCATTTTCATCACCATCTTGTCCACCGATTGCAAAATGCTCCCCAGCTCATCCTGCGTATACCGCTGCGCCGGTTCGTGGCGAAGATCCCCTGCGGCTACCTTGCCGGTCACTTCTGCGATCCTTCGCACTGTTACCATAATGCGGCGAATGATAAATGCACCCGCAGCACTGATGATAATCATTAGCACGATCACGCCCGCAATCGTCATCCACATCGTTTGTCTCGATTGCACCCGCTTGGTTTCGATACTCGATTTGGCATATGCATCCAAAATTTCGCCGGCTTGATTCAGCCCTTCGCGCCCGCCCTCGAAAACCGCTTCCAGCTTCGGATCGTTCATGGCACCCTGTGCGGGAGCCGGCGATTGAACCGCTTGCTTTGCCGCTTGGGCCCATTGATCGAACAATTTATGGAAATTGGAAAAATTTTGCTCAAAAGTAAGTTTCGATTTCTCATGCGCAATCTGAAGCATTTGTTTGTTTTTCAAAACGGTTTCGACCTGCCCGACTCGCGTATTGGCCTGATCGATGTTGTCCTGTAAAATTTGAAGCTGGTTTTTTTTCTCATCCGCGCTTAAAGATCCGGAAACAAGAAGCTGATACGCGGCGAGCGCCTGGTACATATCCCGATCCGCATTCAGAATGAGCGATGTGCTCTTTTCCGTTGTTTCATAGAGCGAGGACGCCAGTTCCTCCACATTTCTGTCATTTTGCCGCGACAGGTACGTGCTCGTCCCCAAATAGAACAAGCAAGGCACGAGAAGCAATAAAATAAGTCTGATCCGGATCGTAAACAATTTTGCCAAATGCTTGTCCTCCCTTTTTGTTGTAAAACTACGTCTATCGTATCCGGAAAAGATGTTGAAAGTTTTAGAATTTTGTTTGAAAAGTGCAAAAAAATAAACCCGACGGCATGACGTCCGTCAGGTTTATCGGCTTTCACATACGGAGAGAGAGGGATTCGAACCCTCGCACCGCTTACGCAGTCTAACCCCTTAGCAGAGGGTCCCCTTATAGCCACTTGGGTATCTCTCCAGAATGGCTCCCCGAACAGGACTCGAACCTGTGACAACTCGATTAACAGTCGAGTGCTCTACCAACTGAGCTATCAGGGAATAACAAGTTTTATTTTATTATGAAGGAGTTTGTAAGTCAAGTGTATACGATTTCAATTTGCCCCTGCATTTTCCGCAAGCGTATTTGCCGACATCCATTTTGCGCATCCGGTAATACTCCGTTTTGCAATTTACGCATTCAAGCCGGTACTTGTACGACCGTTTCTTCGAAGGGCGCGGCAAAGAGCGGCAGAATCGCGTTCCTCCCACCTGTTCGAGCAGCGTCTTGAAATCGTGGTCTCTGTGCTGGTACCCTCTTTTCATAATGTGCAAATGATAATGGCAAAGCTCATGCTTAATGATTTTCTCAACTTCATCGCGGCCGAACGATTCCCACTGCACCCAGCTGATTTCAATATCGTGGGATTTCGTAAAATAGCGCCCTCCCGTCGACCTTAACCTTCGATTAAACCGCGCTTGATGTAGAAAAGGTCTGCCGAACGATGTCAAAGAGATGTGCTCTACCCACTGCTGCAGCTCCCGATCATCCATCAAAATACGCTCCTTTTATGAAGTTCTCACTTGAATTTGTACCGTATGAACGGCTATACTGTCAAGTAGAAAAGTAGAACGCAGCCTTTCCTGAGAGGGGAATTATCGATTATTATGCCACAAATGAGATACGCCATTCTAAAGCTGGACGAACAATTGGAATTTGTCGAACTGCCTTCCGCTTACATGTACCAGCTCACCGCCTTAAATCAACGGCTGCATAAAGAGCTTGAAAAGCTTACGGCCGACCGTGTGCCGGAGCTGCCCGTTGTCATTGCCGAATGCGACGATTTGGAGCTGATCGGGGCCAAGTACAGCCTGATTCACGGCATGGACTACATCAACAGGCTTGAGCAATCCTTCGCGGCCGTACAAGAAAAAACTTACCCGCTGATTTCTCTGCTGACCGAAATTCGCGCCCTGCAGGCGCAGCTGGAGCAGTGGTACGAAGAGGAATGGCAAGCTTAAACTTTTGCCTTTAAGCTGCCTCACGTGCAGAAGCAGGAAGTCGGCCCGGCAAAGGACCTGCACCTAATGCGCCCATTCCACATATCCTATTCATACATAGGCTAGGAAGGGGATGGGCACATGCCGCAATGGCTCTGTAATCAATTAATGCGGGCCTTCCACAACAAAAACCGCAGACAAATCCGGTTGCTGAACGACAGCTGGTTCTTTTATCGTTCCCGCCGCTCTAACGAGGAGTGGACCGATTCGCAAACACCGGACGGCCCGGGCAAACGCAAATACTAATAAAGAAGCTGGCGCCTGAACGAGCGGGTGTCAGCTTTTTGCAATTTAAATTTTTTTAAAATGCGAAAAACAACACTGTATTTCTGCATCATTTCTGATACAATATGTATCATTCAAAGAAATTCCCATCCCTTTTTAAGGAGGAATCGCCTATAAGATGAGATAAACCCCTGTCGAAGTCTTCCGACAGCAGACCCTTCACGGATTTCCCTCAGCCTTACCCCAATTTGTGATGAAACCTCGCTGATTTCGCATGATCTTCCATTGGATACCCATGTATCCGCTCTCCCTTTTCTTTTTTTGCGTTTTTCCTAATTCTAAAAACCCCCTTTATTTACCCGCATCGTCTCCCCCGGTTTTCCCTGGTTTTCCCCTCTTTTCTCTTGCTCCGCCCCAATGCTGCGAAGGGCAGTTAGGCGACGGAACGAACACAAACCAGAAAATTCCCGTTAAGGTCAAGGATTTGACCTCCGTGAGCGCTATCGCGGCCGGCAAAAATTTCTCCCTCGCACTCAAAAGCGACGGCACCGTCTGGGCTTGGGGCGCGAACGGCAACGGTGAGCTCGGCAACGGCACTACGGCCAAGTCTAATGTGCCCGTTCAGGTTTCCTTGCTTACCGACATTAAAGCGATTGCGGCCGGCTACTCGCACGCGCTGGCTTTGAAAAACGACGGCACCGCCTGGTCCTGGGGGTATAACGGCTACGGCCAACTCGGGAACGGCACAACTTCCAACCGGACTTACCCCGAGCAAATTGCTTCCCTTTCCTCCATTCAAGCTATTAGCGGCGGGGAGCATATGACGCTCGCGTATGGAAACAACGGCATTCTGTATGCTTTCGGCCGCAATGACACCGGCCAACTCGGGAACGGTACGACCATGGATACGAATGCGCCGCAAAAAGTCATTGGCCCGAATCTGAATCCGGCCGATGTCACGGCTCCAACAACGATCTCGGACTTCCGCTTAACGGCGCTGCGAGTGCGTTCCGCCGATTTGGCCTGGTCGAAAGCGGCGGACGATGTAGGCGTAAGCGGGTATGAAATTTCCAACGGTTCCGTTTGGGTCGGAACTACCGGGCCTACGAGCACCAGTATAACGATTAACAATCTGGCATTGAACACCTCTTATTCGTTCACGATAAAAGCCAAGGACGCTACCGGCAACCGCGCTGCCGCCAGCAATCCGGTTACAGCCGCTACTTCCGATAAAACGCCTCCTTCCGTTCCGAAGGACCTTACCCTTCTGGGCTTAAGCAATTCAGCCGTTACCTTAACGTGGACCGGCAGCACGGACAACGATGTGGTCAAACAATACAATATTTATTCGGGAACCGCCCGTGTAGGAAGCACCGCAAGCAACAGCTTTACCGTGACAGGACTGCTTTCCAAAACCGCCTACTCCTTCACCGTAAAAGCCGAGGACGACGCGGGCAACGAATCGGCGTCGAGCACGCCGCTGTCCGTTACAACGGAGTAAATGCAAATTTTTGGCTCCAAGTATTGCTTTCATCTCCCTTGCGCTCTATAATGTAAATAAATGCCATACACTACGGAGTGAAGCACACTCGATTATGCAGAGATTTCTGCATGTCGGGTGTGCTTTTTTGCACTCTTTAACAGGGGGGAATGCAGAGATTCATGCATCCGGAGGTTAAAAAATATGTAACTGCCATGGAACGGCAAGCCGCTGCCAATGGCCCCGTACGCAAAAGGCTTCATCCCGTCGCCATCCTTTTTCTCGAAGAGGTATGGGGCCCCGTCTTTCATTTTCATTACGAGGGATTGACGCTCGAACATCAGCCGTGCACCGTTTTCCTATGTTCCCGGGAAGACGCCAAAGTGCTGATTGAAATCGCGGACACTTCGGACAACCTGGGCAATACGGTACCGGGCGAGACGAACGAGCAGCTGTTTTGGCAAAATGACCTGATCTTGTCAGGATGGCTTTTTCTGCGGTTCTCCGCCGAACTGATCAAACGGTACCCCGGACTTTGCCAAAAACAGCTGAAGCAAGCGGCCGATTACCGTCATTTACCGCCCAGAACCGCTTCCTCCAGCAAAGAAACCGACATCTGGGAACTTAGAAAAGGGATCGTCATTCAAATGGCCATGCGCCACAACGGCACAATCAGACCACGCGAAGTTGCAGCCGAGTTCAACATCAGCATCCGTTCCGCAGCCGAATGGCTAAGACGCCTCGCCGTCGAAGGCATGCTCTCCCTCACCGCCGGACCCAAACAGTCCAAGGTGTACAGCTTGAGCGATTCCGTCCGTTGAGTGGACGGAAAAAGCCCGGAAGGACGATACAGGCACCTTTGAAAACCGCCAAAGTGGAGACAGATTGCCGAGAAAATCGTCCAGATGGACGACACATGCACCTTTGAAAGGGGTGATGCTATTTAGTTGAGAGCTCGCGGACAGTGGGCTAGTTTACAGATGAGAGGATGAGGGTTACCACTAAAATCTATGCTTTGTCTGCTACCGAATAATGGACACCGCGGTGGCGGTTGCTTTGCTAATTTGAGTTGTGTTGGGGGTGAGGCTGGGTTAGTTGGGCTTGCGGAATGCAGGCTAGTTTACATGGTGAGAGGATGAGGATTACCACCAAAATCTATGCTTTGTCTGCTGTCGAATAATGGACACCTCTGAGGAGGTCGCTTTTGCTAGTTTGAGTTGTGTTGGGGGTGAAGCGGTTTAGTTGAGCTTGCGGATTGCGGGCTAGTTTACAGATGAGAGGATGAGGGTACCACTAAAATCTATGCCTTGTCTGCTACCGAATAATGGACACCGCGGTGGCGGTTGCTTTGCTAATTTGAGTTGTGTTAGGGGTGAGGCTGAGTTAGTTGAGCTTGCGGAATGCGGGCTAGTTTATAGATGAGAGGATGAGGACTACTACTGCATTGACTGCTGCTGGATGGTGAACCTTCCACGGTGGTCGCTTGTACCAAATCGAATAGTGCTGGTGGTGAGGCAGCTTAGTTGGGCTTGCGGAATGCGGGCTAGTTTATAGATGAGAGGATGAGGATAATTCCAGTTAATTGATGTATGCACGCATGTTGTCAAACGAAAGAAGGTGACCCATCCATTGTTGAAGCTCATGCTTCTGCTTAGAATGCTGCAGCTTTCAAGCTTGCAGCAGAAAAACGCTGACCAAGCAAACCAACAAAACAGCAAAAGCCCTCATGCCGCTAGGCGGTACCCATAAAGATGAAAATAATGTATCGCTAGTTATTTTCAAAGTAGTTCCTAAACGAGTTTCACTGAAAAAGGAACCAATAATAGAACGGGCATTAATTTGTTTAGAGGTTGATCCGTTGTCTTTTGGAGATTGTCGATCTGCGTTAACCAGCCATGGCGATTCTTTATTTCATTGTTATAGGAAAAGCCGACAATTTGCAGGACTGTCCCAGGACAAAGGTGTGGCCGTTATAGTCGGCGCAGCCGTTCGTTTAGCGCTTGGCAGCTTGTAAAGAAACCTGCGAAAGTGCAGGCTTTTTCGAAGGAAGCGGGCCATTTTAGGGAAAAGCCTGCAAATGTACAGGAATTATCCCTTAATAGAGGGCTAAATCCTAAATGTTAGCAAAAAAGCTGTAGATTTGCAGGAATATTCCGCTGCAAGCGTATCTACGAGCAAAAAGATGTATTTTTGCAGGTTTTCTGCGCCGCGTTAACAGCGAAGCTCTGCCCTAACGGACGAGTTATATCAACAGTCTCAATTTTGCAGGGTTTTCTAAGTGCGATAATGCCTCATCGTGAGAGCTCCGGCTCCTTCTCGACTGAAAAAGGCAAAAAGGAAGCCGGACACCAACATGCATCCGGCTGCTCTTGCCGCCGCCATCATTTACTGCGGCTTCTTCATGGTCAAGCTGACGCGGCCTTTTTTCGCGTCCACGCCCAGCACCCACACGGTGACGATGTCTCCGACGGAGACGACGTCCATCGGGTGCTTGACGAAACCGTTCTTGAGCTGGGAAATATGAACGAGGCCGTCGTTCTTGATCCCGATATCGACGAACGCGCCGAAGTCGATGACGTTGCGCACCGTGCCGGTCAATTCCATGCCCGGCACAAGATCCTCAAGCTGCAGCACGTCGGTGCGGAAGATCGGCGCGGGGACTTCGTCCCGCGGATCCCGCCCCGGACGCTGCAGGCTGTCCAGGATGTCCCGCAGCGTCGGGACACCTACGCCCAGCTTCGGAGCGAGCTGCTCCGGCGCAAGACCTTGCAGCAGCTCGCGAAGCTGCTGCGACCCGAGCTGCTCCAGCTCCAGGCGCAGCTCCTTGAACAACCGATCCACCACCTCATAGGACTCCGGGTGGATCGGGGTATTGTCGAGCGGGTTGCGGCCGCCCGGAATCCGCATGAAGCCGACGCACTGCTCGAAGGTTTTCGCGCCAAGGCGCGGAACCTTCGACAGCTCCTGCCGGCTGCCGAACTTGCCGTTCTCCTCGCGATACTTCACGATGTTTTTCGCCAGTGTCGCGTTCACGCCTGACACATAGGACAAAAGCGACGGCGACGCCGTGTTCAGATCGACGCCGACATGGTTGACGGCCGACTCCACGACGGCCTTCAAGTTCTCGTCGAGCCGCTTCTGCGAGACGTCGTGCTGATACTGCCCGACGCCGATCGCCTTCGGCTCGATCTTCACCAGCTCCGCGAGCGGGTCCTGCAGACGCCGCGCAATCGAAATCGCGCTGCGCTCGGCCACGTCGAGCTCCGGGAACTCCGTCTGCGCCAACTTCGACGCGGAGTAAACGCTCGCCCCCGCTTCGCTGACGATCAAATACTTGAGCTCGCGCTCTTTGATTTCGCCGATCAGCTCCGCAACAAACTGCTCCGTTTCACGGGAAGCCGTCCCGTTGCCAATGACGATCAGCTCTACGCCGTACTTGCTGATCAACTGCTTGAACTTCGCCTTCGCTTCCGCGACCTTATTGTTCGGAGGGGTCGGATAAGTAACGGCGATTTCCAGCATTTTGCCGGTGTCGTCGACGACGGCCAGCTTGCAGCCTGTCCGGTAAGCCGGGTCGACACCGAGCACGACGTGCCCTTTGACCGGCGACTGGAGCAGCAGATTGCGCAGATTTTCCGCGAAAATCTTGATCGCCTGCTCCTCCCCCATCTCGGTCATCACACCGCGCACTTCACGTTCGATGGAAGGCGCGATCAGACGCTTGTAGGCATCTTCGATCACAGCCTGCAGCACATCGCGGACAACCGACGGCCCCTTAATGATCTGCCGGGCCATATATTCGTGAATCCGTTCGATCGGCACATCCATGCCAACCTTCAGCACTTCCTCCCGCTCCCCGCGATTGATCGCGAGAATCCGGTGAGGCGGCAGCTTGCGCACAGGCTCTTGGTACGCATAGTACATTTCATATACGGATTCCTGCTGCGAATCCTTCGCTTCCGTACGCAAAATTCCTTGATCCTGCGTAAATTTCCGTACCCACGCGCGGATTTTGGCATCGTCCGCCACGTTCTCCGCGACGATATCCATCGCGCCCTGGATCGCCTCCTCGGCGCTTCCTACGCCTTTCTCCGCGTTCACGAAGCGGGCTGCTTCCTGCTCCAGCGAGCCTTGGCGCGGCTGCTTCCAGATCCATTCGGAGAGCGGCTCCAATCCGCGCTCCTTAGCTACGCTCGCTCTTGTCTTCCGCTTCTGGCGGTAAGGCCGGTACAAATCCTCGACCTCCTGCAGCTTCGCCGCCTGTTCGATCGATTGACGCAGCTCGTCCGTAAGCTTGCCCTGCTCGTCGATGAGCCGCACCACTTCGATTTTGCGGTCCTCCAGGTTGCGCAAATATTGCAGCCGCTCTTCAATGTCCCGGAGCTGGTTCTCATCCAGCTCCCCGGTCATCTCCTTCCGGTACCGGGCGATGAACGGAATCGTGTTCCCCTCGTCGAGCAAATCGACGGTCGTTTTCACTTTGCCGGCCGGCAGCTGCAGCTCGGCCGAGATTTGCTTCAGGATGCGCTCGCGGATTTCCGCTTTCTTTTCTTCGGAAAGCTGCGCCTTCCCGCCGCTTTCTTCAGCAGCAACAGCTCCTGCGCTGCCGTCATCTTTTGCAAAAAACATTTTCCTTCTCAACATATCCAATAAAGTCATTCCCTTTTCCCCAATCCTCAGTTATGTAAGTCCAGGAATCTGTCCGACCGAGCTACTTTTGTGAGTTCATCGGACAGATTCCTGGTAGAACGTTCCGAAAAAGACGTTCCTACAGGACAATCAGTTAGTCTGCGTTATGGTCCGTTGTTGGTCGTTATGCTGGGCGTAATTTTAAGAACGTTATACTAGGAGTCAGACGGGCGGAGTTACTTTTGTGTATATACTGCCGCTTGCGCTGCATGGCGGCGGTCGGTCGACCATATATACCTTCTAAGAGGTTCATTCGGACAGACTCCTGCCCCGAACAACCAAAAAACGAGGGGATCTGCCACCCTCGTCGGTTCCGGAGCTTATTCAAAATTCTATCAGTCCAACGCTAATTTGCAAAGCATCGTCCACTTTTCGCATCGTTTCCTCATCCAAATGCGTAATTTTGTCCGTAAGCCGCTGTTTATCGATGGTCCGGATCTGTTCCAGCAGAATGACGGAATCGCGATCGAATCCGTGCGTCTCCGCGTCTATTTCCACATGCGTAGGCAGCTTCGCCTTCTGGATTTGCGCCGTAATCGCGGCAACAATCACGGTCGGACTAAAGCGGTTGCCAATATCGTTCTGGATGACTAGAACAGGACGAACGCCCCCCTGTTCTGATCCTACAACCGGAGAGAGATCTGCAAAAAACACATCGCCACGTTTCACAATCACTGTCTACACCCCGCTTACTAAGCGATCCACCGTATTGTCCGCCTCTGCCTCCGCTTGAAAAGCCTCCGATGCCATGCTGAGATTGATTTTCGCCATCTCCATATAGCCGCGCTGCATGGACTCGCGAATAGTGCGTTTTTTGCGCTCAATCAAGTAGAGCTTCATCGCTTGGCGAATGAACTCACTTCGATTGGAGTTCTCCTTTTCCACGATCCCGTCTACCTCTTGCAGCAAATGGTCAGGCAGACTGATCATGATTCTTTTCGTATTGTGCGCATTGCTCACCCTTTAACCACCCCCGGAAACGATACAAAAGACAGTATTACCAGTATGCCATAATGAAAACCAAATTATACAATAATATATGCTTTGAGTATATCAATTATGTTACACGGGCTGGATATCACATTCTTCATCCCTATTATTCGATATCCGGTTCTGAAACTCCTTTCAAATAAATGCAAAATTTTCGTGGTAATTTTTTCAGCGCTAAAAACGGTGCCGCATCAACGGATTGATGGCGTCTTCACGCACGCCGCCGCGTACGTACACTCTGGCTACCCGGTGCGAAATCATGCACGTAACCTCATAATTGACCGTTCCCAGCAGATCCGCCACATCTTCAGCCGAAATGCGCTCCCCCTGCTGCTCGCCGATCAGCACGACCTCATCACTAATATCCGCATCCGGAACGCCGGTTACATTCGCCATACATTGATCCATGCAAATTCGGCCGACAACCGGCACCCGCTGCCCCCGAATCAATACTTCCGCTTTCTTGGAAAGCATCCGCGAATATCCGTCCGCATAACCGATCGGCAGCGTCGCGATTTTTTCATCGGTCTTCGTATGATAAATCGTCCCATAGCTGATACCGGAGCCCGGCGGCAGCGTTTTAAGGTTCACGATTCCCGTTTTCAGGCTAAGCACCGGTTTCAGGTCGATTTTTTGCCGGTTTACCTCTTCTGAAGGATACAAGCCGTACATACTGATGCCGAGCCGCACCATATTGTAAGTGAGTTCGGGCAGGTCGATCGCCCCCGCGCTGTTGCCCGCGTGAAGGTAAACGAACTCAATTTCTTTTTGCTTAAAATGTTCCACGATCCGTTCGAACTTGCGGTACTGCTCGCGGGTATAGCTCTTATCCGTTTCATCCGCGTTCGCATAATGAGTGAAAAGCCCTTCCACCGCCACATTCGGCAGCGACAACGCCTCCTCGATAAAAGGAATCGCCTCTTGCTCCGCCCGCAATCCAAGCCGGCCCATCCCCGTGTCCAGCTTGATATGAATTTTCAGCTTATGCGCAGTCCCTTGCGCCGTATGCTTCGCTTGCTTTTGCAGCTCCTCCAGCACTTCCCTGCTGTATACCGTAATCGTGATATCCATCTGGCGCGCGATCTCCAGCCCGTCAGGAGGCGTATAACCGAGCACCAGAATTGGCGCCGTAATTCCCGCGTGCCGAAGCTCCAGCGCTTCATCCAAAAACGCAACGCCCAAATAATCGACTCCGGCTTCGATAACCTCTTTAGACACTCCTACGGCCCCATGCCCGTATGCATCCGCCTTCACGACCGCCATCAGCTTCATTCCATCCGGCAGTACCCGCTGAAACCCTTCTATGTTGCTGCGCAGCGCATCCAATGATATTTCCACCCAAGTAGGCCGATAAAAAGCATCCACCGACGTTCACCTCTTCATCTTAAGCAAAACCTGCTTTGTCTGTATATGCAAAGGACAAGGGAAGACCTGCTCTACGTGCGAGCAGGGCTCCCCTTCCTTTTTACGAATCCGTTCGGACCGATAGATCTATGTTAATCCCTTACGTGCAAACCGTCAACTTACTTTCCGGATTGGCCCTGCATAGACATGGCGATGTTGATCATCTCCGATGTCGGCAAATCCGCCGTCGTCAGACGGAACTCCACGCCGTCGTCCGTCCACATCAGCGTCTTTTTCTCATCTCCTGTCAAAACCGCTATCGTAAAGCCCAGATCGACGATGTCGCCCGGCTGCAGGGAAACCGTCTTGGCCTGCGGCCTCACCTCGATAAGGCTGTAGTTGTACTTACCTTTATACCGGAGCAGTACAGCCGGATCTTCGCCGAGCTTCATATCGGTAATGTCCTGCTTCACGACTTCCTTCGGCATATAGGAAGGCTCGATCACGCCGAAGCTTTGCTGCTTGGCAGGCGCTTGCTTGCCGTCCTGAGTCGCTGCTCCTGCCGCCTGGACGCCCGTCTTGGAGGCATCGGCCTGCTTGCCGCTACTGCTGCCGCTGCTTGCCGTCCCGGACGTCTGGCCCGCTTTGCCCGCCGTCAGATCGGATTGGCCGCCGGTCGCCGTCAAGTTCGTGCCGATTGCCGCCTTGCCCGCCGCATCGGCCTGCTTGCCAGTGCTGTCGCCCTGAGCCACGGCATCCGCCATCGTCGGCAGCGTATTCAAATTCCAGCTCGTCATGTTGCGCTCCATTTGGAAGTAATCTTTATCGAACTTCGCATCGAACTCAAAGCGGGTGAAATTCACCTGCACCATCACATTTTGGTTCGCATCGGACACCTGCACTTGCTGAGGCGCCAGATTCTTTTTGTTCAGCCAAATTTTTTGGCGGGATAGCAGCTCATTTTGATAATTAGCCGCAACATCAAATACATAGGACTCGTTATCCGTCGTGAATTGGCGCTCTTTATCCGCAATAATGCTTTTCGCCAGCGATTGGAACAAATAGACCTGGCCTTGATTTTCCGGCCAATCGCTCTGGAAGCGGAAGCTCTTCTTCAAATGAGGCGTCAGCACAAATACGCCCTCTTCATTCCGCAGCACGATCTGCGTGACATCCTTTTGCGCATTCGTCAGCGAAATCCGGTAAAAATGCTCCGGCGAATACGCCACTTCCACCTGATACTCCTGCGGCTGCTGCCCCGTATGCAGAACCATGCTTCCCGATGCCTGGTAGCTGCTCTGCTTGCTGATCACATGATCCAAATCCTTTACAATTGATCCTGCATCCTTCTTCCCGCATCCCGCGAGAACAACTGCTAAGCACAACATGATGGCTACCATCCATGTGACCCGGCGCATTCAATCATCCCCTCAACACAAAATTAAACTCAATTGTACTGAAATTGAACTGCCCCATCATCGGAGCCCGATTTCAGTGTTAGTACATGCATATGAGAGGACTTGGACGATTATGCAGACGAGTTGTGCACTCCAACTGGAAGAGTCAGGCAATTTTCAGCTTGTATTCACGGTTTCTTCACAATCGTTTGGCATGATGTAGAGGATTAGCATTTTTTACATAGATCGGAGGCTGCCCTAAAGTGAATTCCAATCAAAACATTGCACTGCAAGCATCCAGAGGAGTTGCCGCTTGCTTTGTGCTGCTTTTCCACGTGTCATCGATGTCGTATAAATACTTCCAATACGATTTTTTAGGAATCAGCACACTGACGCGTTCGGGAGGCGTCGATTACTTTTTCGTGCTAACCGGATTTTTGCTCTTTAAAACGTACGGACATCAGATCGGCGCCAAAAAAAGCGTGCTTCCATATTTGAGGAACCGGCTGATTCGCATCTACCCATTTTACTGGCTCATTACATTGATCGTGCTTCCCGTTTACTTTCTCGTTCCCAGCTTCGGCTACGGATACGAGACGGAAAAAGGGACGATCATCCGTTCCCTGCTCTTGCTGCCGCAAGCACACGGGCCTATCCTTCCCGTCGCTTGGTCCTTAAGCTACTTTGTTCTGTTCTATGCCCTGTTCAGCGTCATCATGGCCATAGGCAAAACTCCGGCTTATCTCGTTGCTTCCATATGGATCGCTCTAACGATTTGTAATGTCGCGCCTGTCCCATACATAGGTTTCGATATTTCGCGCCATTTTTATCTGAATTTCCTGTTCAGCGAAGTGAACCTGGAATTTGCTCTGGGATGCCTCTTGGCCGGACTGACGCCGTATCTCCGGGGTAAGCGCTACAACCTGCTGCTCGCATCGGCAATGGCCGGTTTCATCGCGATATGGCTGAACAACAAATATATGGCCGTTCCTTTTCACAGCTATTTATTGTACTTGATTCCCGCTACACTGGCGCTGCTGGGGATCGCCTCCATTCCGGAGGACATCAAGCTGCCCCGCTGGGTGCTCGGATTCGGCAAGCTCGGCAATGCGTCCTATACGATTTTGCTGACGCATCTGTTGTTCATCTCGGTAATGATGAAGCTTTCCCGGACCACTCATCTGGCCGACAAGCTCGGATACCTGTTAACCGACCTGCTTGTAGTTGTATTTACTTTAATGTTGTGCTATATCGCGTATCATTGGGCCGAAAAACCTTTAGTCGCCCGGATTAAAACGATGGTCACCCTGCAGCGGGCCAAATCCCCGAAACTCGCATCCTAACATAAAAAGGCTGCTTAGGCGCATCTTCCGCCCGAGCAGCCCTTCTATTTTCAACTCCTATTTCAATACCACAAGTACACGATTCCGCAAATGATAGCAGCCCAAAAAAGGGAGCCGAAAATAACACCGATTATCAGGCCTCTTCCAATGGAAGGGTGCTCATTTTCGTAAGCGTCTTCATGATCGATCATAAAAAAACCTCCCCGTACTTAGTATATGTACTAGTATGGGAAGGATACTGGCGAATTATGCTGTCGATTTAAATTTTAATATGCATTTTTATTGACGAAACCGTTGACGATCGTTTTCCAAATGATTTTAATATCAAAAAGAAAAGTCCAATTTTCAATGTAGAAAATGTCATGCTTGATCCGCTCTTCGATGGATGTATCCCCACGGAGCCCGTTGCTTTGAGCCAAACCCGTGATACCCGGCCGGATATGATGCTTCACCATGTACTTCGGTATTTCTTCCTTGAACTGTTCCACAAAAAAAGGACGTTCGGGCCGCGGGCCCACTACGCTCATATGTCCGAACAGCACGTTAAAAAACTGCGGCAGCTCGTCCAGACTCGTTTTCCGCAAAAAAGCCCCGAACTTCGTCCGCCGCGGGTCATTCTCGACCGTCCACTGCGTGTCCGAAGCCCCCTCCGGCAAAATCTTCATGCTGCGGAACTTGTACATCATGAACCTTCTGCGGTTAAGCCCTACACGCTCTTGCTTGAAAATAACAGGCCCCGGGGACGTCGCCTTAATGAACACAATGATCACTGCCATAACCGGCAGCGTAATCAGAATTGCAGTGAGCGAGAACGCCACGTCGAACACCCTTTTCAGCAGCCGGTTCCTGAACTCGTCCAAAGGAATGTCCCTCACATTGATCAGCGGCATGTCGGCAAAATTATCGAAGTAAGGTCGCGACGGAAGAAAATCGTAAAAGTCCGGAATAATGAGCGTCTTCACGCCGATTTTTTCACACACATTAATGATGGCTCCAAACTTGGGATGCGCGTCAAGCGGCAGTGCTATGATCACCTCGTCGACGATCAGCCTGTTCAAAATCCCTTCCAAATCGCTGGTCGTGCCGATGATCGGTTTGTAGTGCTGATAGGACGGCTCATGCTTCACTTGATAGTCATCCAAAAAACCTACGACCTCGTACCCAAGCTCGGGGTGCTGTTGCAAATTGTTGTAGAACTTGCGCCCCAGCGTTCCGGCCCCAAGGATGAGCACGAATTGCTTGTTGTATCCTTTTTCCCTGAAGCGTTTGAGCGAAATTTTGATCACATACCGGTAAAAACTGATAATCAGAATATTGTTCACGAGAAACAACAGCAAATACGAACGCGACACGTCCACTTCTTTAAAAATAAACAAAATGCTCAGCAGCAGCAGCAAACTGAACGAATGCACCTGCACGATTTTCAAAATTTCAAATGAAAACTGCTTTCTTCTTTTCGGCGTATAAAAGTTGACAAAATAGCTGATGCCTATCGCCAACGCTCCGTAAATACAACTCCACAGCACATAATGCTTGAAAGGGAGCGGTCCGTCAAAAGGAATCCAACCGCTATCGAACTTGAGCCACCACGAAAAAAGAAAAACGAGCTGTATACAAACAAAATCCGTGACCGCGTACATCTGCGTTAAAAAACGCTGGCTCTGGCGAATCAAGCACAATCACCTCAAAACACGTAATTTGTTAACCATCAAGGAAAGCACAAACTTCAGTCCAACCCCCGCATACACCAGCGCATTCACCGGCCATGCGTATTTGCTGCGATAATGCTTCCTATGGAACAAAATCATCGCACGATGAAATTCATAAATGATTTTGTAAGGCTTCTTGCGGCTGCTGGCCCCTTTATAATGTATGATCTGCGTACGCGGAAAATAATAATTTTGCCACCCGCCCTGCTTGATCCGGTAGCACCAGTCGATATCTTCGCCGTACATGAAAAACTCTTCATCCAGCATCCCCACCTGATCGATCGCCTCGCGGCGCACCATCATAAACGCTCCGACAAGCGAATCTATCGGATACTCCTGATCAGGGTCCAGATAGCCTAACTGGTACTGATTGAATCGCGGCACATGCGGAAAAAGCTTCGAAAACCCGAACGCATAGTAAAAGGACGCCGACGGCGTCGGAAAGCCGCGTTTGCAAGCTTTGTCCAGCGAACCGTCCGGCAGGACAATCTTGCACCCGCTAGCCCCCACCGTGGGATGCTCATCCATAAAACGAAGCATAACCTCCAGCGTATCAGGCTGCACAACGGTATCGGAGTTTAGCAATAATATGTATCGCCCGCTGGCTGCCTTCATCCCTTGATTGTTGGCTTTGGCGAAGCCGACATTGTCAGAGTTGGCTATGCAAACGACCTGCGGAAATTGCTCGGCAACGGCCTCAATAATGCCGTCATTGGAAGCATTATCAACTAAAATGATTTCATAGCCGTAAGAGACTCTCGACTCCATCACCGACCGAATGCAATTCAAAGTGAGCTCGCGTGTGTTATAGTTGACAATGATGATGCTTACATCCATGGTAAAACCTCATTTGTGGTCATGTCTATTGCAATTATACCATAGACATGGTCTATTTTTCACATAACAAAAAAGCAAGACCTCTCCATCAGCCTCGCTTCTAGTATCGCAAATAGCATTCCGCGCTCTGACGCCTCAAACATTCACTCAACTCATGCTTCCTTGCTGAGAGCTAATCTGGCCTGCAGCCTTGTCGTCCTGCCCGAAAGAATATCAATCACCTTGTCCTACTCATCTGGTCCTTCATTTGCCCCATCTGCTTCTGCATTTGCGTCATTTGGTCTTGCACCTGCATCATTTGATCCTGCATGAGTGTAAGCATCTCTATTACTCTGTTTTCCACTGCATCAACCTCCAAGCGAACGGTGAAATTCCCTGCTACAGCTTTTGATCGTATACTTCATTATAACCCGACAGCGCCGATCAAGGAACTGCTAACTAAACCAGCAATAAAGTTCACTATCGTTTGCTTTTCGTTTACTTTGAACGAGCTTGCGCTTTTTCTTAAGCTCCGGAAGTTTCCGATAAAAGCTCATCCAAGCACCTAGCAGCTTCGGTTCACGAACGAGGGCATAAGCCAAACTTAATAGCTCATAGAAGATTATCGGAAAAATGTGCCGTAAAACAGGCAATAGCCGGTCGTTTTTCCATATCATTTTATAACGGTTGATGTAAGATAACCTTCTCACAAAGAGCGGCTTAGCGCTTCTCCCGCCTTCTTTCCAGCCCCGCTCATGATAAGCCACCGCCCCAGGCTCGAAATACGCCTTCCAGCCCATAAGCCGCGCCCTCCAGGCAACATCCACATCCTCTTTGTAGGCAAAAAAATCCTCATCGAAAAATTCACCGTTGATGCTAATATCATCGATCATTTTACGAGAATATAGAGCAGCCGCGCCGGAAACGCCAAACACTTCCCTGGCATCCTGATAAGCCTCGCTCGGTTCATTCGCCCCACGGTCAAAAGCTCTGCGGGCCTCGTTCATCACAAGTCCTGTGCTATCTACAAACTGGCGATTGCTTTTAAACAAAAGCTTCCCGGTTGCGCTGCCGACCAAAGGGTTCGCCGTCAAAGTCCCGACCAAAAGCTGAATGAATTGTGGCTCCAGCGCGACATCGGGATTCAAAATCAGACAATAATCGGCATCGGACAAGCGGATAGCCTGATTATGCCCTCCTGCGAAGCCCTGGTTAGCGGTATTCGGAACAATGACACACTTATCGGACCATTTAGCCAGTCTTTCAAGCGTGCCATCGTTTGACGCATTGTCCACCACAATGATTTGCTCAATGGGATAGCTTTGGGCGAGCACGGCTTGCAAGCACTCATCAACATGTTCAGCGCTGTTATAAGTAACAATATGAACGCTAACCGTATTCATACTTCGCTTTCCGCCAGCTGCTTCAGAAAAGCCCTCAGCCCTTCACGCCAAGGCCTAAGATCCTCGAAACCATTCGCACGTATTGCCAAGTGCTCCATCGCAGAATAGCGAGGTCTCGGGGCTGGTCTGGGAAAATCCTCGGTAGCACAAGGCTCAACCTTCATCTGCTTCCCGCTCTCCTCAAATATCGCACAAGCAAAATCAAACCACGAACAAATGCCCGAATTGGAAGCATGATAAATGCCGTAACGCTCCGTTTGCACAAGCTGCTCAAGGAATTGGGCCAAATCTACCGTATACGTCGGCGAACCGACTTGATCGCTCACGACTTTAAGCATGTCGCGGTCATGCGCCAGCTTCAACATCGTTTTAACAAAGTTGGTCCCGTACAGGCCATACACCCAAGAAGTTCTCACGATAAAATATTTACTCGAAAGGGATTGCACAAGCTGCTCTCCGGCTCTTTTGGACTTGCCGTACACACTCTGCGGATTCGTATTGTCATATTCCCTATATGGAGCCGATGCCGTACCGTCAAAAACATAATCCGTACTAACATAGCAAAACTTCGCCCCTGCCCGCTCAGCCGCCGCGGCGACATTTCTGGTGCCAAACGCATTGATTTTATAGGCCAGATCCTCTTCAGTCTCAGCCAAATCCACAGCCGTATACGCCGCACTATGAATAACGACATCCGGCTTCAGCGATGAAATCACTTGATGACATTGCGCCTCATCCGCAATATCTAACTGATCGCGCCCAAAACCATGCACCTCATGCCGGCCATCCAGCAATTTGACGATATCCCGGCCTAGTTGACCATGCGCCCCAGTAACCAAAACTTTCATCTATTCAGCCCCTAGACGTGTTCCATACTGCTTGGCAAAATATTGCTGATACTCACCGGATTGGATTCGCTTCCACCATTCCTGGTTATCCAAATACCAACGAATCGTTTCCTTGATTCCAGTCTCAAAACGATGCACCGGGTTCCATCCTAATTCCCTCGTAATCTTCGTTGCGTCAATGCCATAGCGTCTGTCGTGACCCGGACGGTCTTTGACATACTGAATCAGAGACTCCGGCTTTCCAAGCTCCTTCAAAATCGTCTGCACGATATGAATATTCGTTCTTTCGTTATTGCCGCCAATGTTGTAGACTTCACCGCTCACACCTTTGTGCAGCACCAAATCGATCGCACTGCAATGATCCTCCACATACAGCCAATCGCGAATATTGAGCCCATCCCCATAAACAGGCAGAGACTTATCATTCAATGCATTGGCAATAATGAGCGGAATTAACTTCTCCGGGAACTGATACGGACCGTAATTGTTCGAACAGCGGGTAATGTTCACCGGCAAGCCAAAAGTCTCATGATAAGCCCGAACCATCAAATCCGATCCTGCCTTACTAGCGGAGTAAGGGCTGTTCGGCGCTAACGGCGTTTCTTCCGTGAACAGACCAGTTTCCCCCAAAGTTCCATACACTTCGTCAGTTGAAACATGAACAAATTTTTGAACCTTATATTTCTTGGCAGCCTCCAGCAGCACCTGAGTCCCCAAAACATTCGTCTTCACAAATATTTCCGGCTCCAAAATACTCCGATCCACATGCGACTCCGCAGCAAAATGAACAACAGCATCAACACCTTGCGCAAAAATGCTATCCACCAGAGCTGAATCCGAGATATCACCTTTAACGAACGTATACTGAGCGTTATTTTGTACGGATGTAAGATTTTCCAAATTCCCTGCGTAGGTCAGCGCATCAAGATTGATAATTTCATATTCCGCATAACGATTCAGCATATAATGGACAAAATTACTGCCAATAAAGCCGGCCCCGCCGGTTACAACAATTTTCATAGCAAATAAGCCTCCAACCTATTAAAATCTGATCTTCGCTTAAAAATTAATCTCAGCATCCTTAAAAAGCGGGTGCTTCTGATCTTTGTCCGATAAAATTGGCTTTGACGTCGGCCACTTAATACCTAGCGTCGGATCGTTCCAGAGAATCCCTCTGTCATGTTCAAGAGAGTAATATTCATCGACTTTATAAAGTACCTGCGTATTCGGAACAATCGTGCAAAATCCGTGAGCAAAACCTTGTGGTACAAGAAGCTGACGCTTATTGGCTTCGCTTAAAATGACCCCCACCCATTGCCCGAACGTCGGGGAGCTTTTGCGAATATCCACAGCCACATCGTAAATAGCTCCGGAAACAACACGAACAAGTTTTGTCTGCGCCTTAGGGTTCAACTGGTAATGTAGACCACGCAAGACGCCGGTTTCGACTGAAAGAGAGTGATTGTCTTGTATGAAAGAATAGTTAACACCTAAATCAGCAAACTTCTGACTGTTGTAAGTTTCCATAAAAAAGCCACGATGATCGCCATGAACATCGGGCTCAATGATGTAGAGTCCTTCAAGGTTTGTCGGAATGACTTGCATGTCTCGCACCTCTTATAATTTTAGCTTACCAAATTCCTCGCCGAACACCAAATCCTTTGCCAACTCATTTGCCCTTGCTAATGAAGCGTGGGTTCCTGCATCTGTCCACCAGCCCTGCAGTATGTCATAAGTGAGTTCGTTTCTTTGAATATAAGCATTGTTTACATCTGTAATTTCGAGTTCACCTCTACCAGAGGGCTTTAGCATTGCCACAATATCAAAAACAGTACTATCAAACATATATATTCCCGTAACCGCATAACTGCTCTTCGGTATCGAAGGTTTCTCTTCAATGGAAATGATCCTGTCCCCAACCAATTCCGGAACCCCATACCTTTGAGGATCATGCACCTCTTGAATGAGAATTTTTGCACCTTTTTCTTGCTGCCTGAAGTTACTGACGAACGGTGATATGTTATCCTCAAATACGTTATCGCCCAGTATAACAACCATGCGATCATCACCAACAAAATGTTTGGCTAACCCAAGCGCTTGAGCAATACCGCCAGCTTCGTCCTGTACTTTATAAGTAAAAGTAACATCCATTTCTTTACCGCTTCCAAGCAAATTCACAACATCCCCCATGTGCTCCTTACCCGTCACGATGAGGATATCTTCAATTTGAGCTTCCTTGAGCTTTGCAACTGCATGAAAAATCATCGGGTATTTGCCGACTGGAAGCAGGTGCTTGTTAGTAACTTTCGTAAGTGGGTAGAGACGTGAACCTGTACCGCCTGCTAAGATGATACCTTTCATAAAGTTCCCCCTATATGAAAATCTGAAAACTCATTCAAACGATCTGTGTAGTATTTTTTTCTTTTTTTAATTTATGTAAAGTTAAAGCTGAAAATGCCAATAATTTTTCTGATGATCCAGAGTTTGCAAGCGAAGCATACATCCCAGCGAATTATTGCGGATGAAGTACACTGTAAGAATTATTTTCCCATTCGTCTTTCGAAACTCTTTCTTTTAGTTCTTCTGAAAATCTAGAAAAATCATAAAAAACCAACTTATTATTATTACTAACAATAGGTTTCTCTTTTATTATTTCAGCAATTCTCTGCTCGAAAGTTCTATCTGCATACCCATCTCGATTAATATAGACTCCAGAAAAGTTAGCATATACAAGGCTTTCAATCATTTGATCAACTGGTTTTGATGAGATATCTTTAAGCCATAAGTCCTCTTTTCTTCCTCTCATAGCACCGTAACTCCATTTTAACTTTGTTGAGTGTAGATACCCTTTAAACAATTCGTAATCATTCATCTTATTTACTGGCGAACTTTCTGGAAAAGCAACATAAGGCAATTGGAATATCTTTGAACCAGCTGGCAAATTACCTTCTATTTTTTCAACAAAATCATTATCATTTTCAAATTCTTTTTTATTGGATTCATAAGAAGGAGTAAACTTGGAAGTTGTCTGATCAAACAAACCAATTAGAAGAAATACAACCCCCAAAAAACAGAGTATCCTCTCTCTTTTAGAAAAAAACAAACATTTTTTATAATAATAATCAAACATTAAAACAAAAGTACTTATAGCAAAAAAAGCAATAAAAACACTTATTCTATTATATGCTCTAATTTGTGAAGTGAACATTGTAGCTACTATGAAACTTAATCCACCTGTTGTCGCTAATACTAAACAATACAAGTTTAAGAAGCTGAGATACTCAATATATTTAGAAAAAGATTTTCTCTTAAAAAAGAAATTCATCAGTAAGATCATAAATCCTAAACTTCCTATTACTCCCAAAGAAGCCATGCCATTTTCATTAACAAGGGGACTATTTTTATCATAGCGAGTCCTTAGATTGTCTAGTGATTCTAATCTATGGCCGGGAATCGGAAGCAAAAGTTGACTAATTTTAAGTCCATAAATTTCAGTCTCAATGGGTGAACGGTGTGCTACTTCCAAATTTGACCCATTCTGTATCCTATAAAGAATACTTGGGGATAAGTTAATAACTACCCCAGTAATCACAGTCGATATCAATAAAACAGAAATAATTATGTTTTTCTTATTGTGATTGATATAACTATATACACCACTAATTAAAAACAAAAAACAAGCAAAAAAAGCGTAATAGACTCCAGTTGACGAAATTATTAATGCAACAATTAAACAAAAAAGTAATTTTTTATTTTTTTTAGGATTTATGCTTGTCTTATCAATCGTATCTGACATAATCCAAATCGAACTTAAAACTACTAGCGGTATTGTATAGTAACAGGAAAGAAATAGATGAATTTCTCCTCTAAAAAAATGATATGGTATAAAAGTATACAGTAAGCTACCGAGAGTAGAAGATAAAACAGTTAATGAAAGTTCTCTTAAAACAAAGAATGTAATAAAAGCAGTGAGAGGAAAAGTTATTAAAAAGAAAACATTTAAAATCAAGGCAAAGTTATTAGTGAAAAGTGAAAGAATTTTAATAATTAAAAAATTCAAATTATCAGTACCGAGAGGAAAATCATTGATATTAAGCTCAAACGGGGCACCTAATTTACTATTAATCAAATACCAACTATTTTCTGTCAACGTTTTTATTAACATACTGGTTAATAATGCATCACTACTATAATTAAAAGGTACTTTTAAATCTGCATCCCACAAACGCATGACAATACATAGTATTATAACTGCTAAAAGTGGGGGTATCAAATATATGGAAAAACGAGAAAATAATGATTCTTTTTTTTTTTTGATTCACTTTGTTTTAATTCCCTTCTATCGTTTGCGCTATACCTTCAGATGTTTTGAATGAAACTTCGATTGGACAAAATGGTGCATCTTCAAGATCATTCCGCAGCTTATTGTAGCACTATAACCAATTCAGGTCATTAACTTCATTTATAATCGAGCCAATTAGTTTGGTTTCATTATCTAATTTCATTTCAGCGATTAGACTAGCAAGGTGATCATAAAACGGACTCATAGCTATTTTGATATTTGATCTTTCTTCAAGAATTATTTTAGATACAAATTCATAGTATTTCTGTGAAACAATATCAATATTTTGATTTTCCCTAATATATTGAGCCGCTTGTTCTCCAATTCTTTTTATTTTATTCTGATTATCAAATAGAAATATTAATTCATTATATAATTGATTTAATTCATTATTATCATAAGGTATTTTAACCAAAGTGCTGTCAGGATAGTCTGAAAAAGTACCAATATCAGTTGCTATTACCAATTTAGCCATTCCCATCATTCTAACAAGGGCAGCTGAAGATTCACCCTGGATCGGATACCTAAGGTTGAAACAAATATCCATTAACAGTATGTATTCTTTGAATTTTTCAAGATCTGTATATCCAGTGACAACTACATTCTTCTCTAATCTATACTTTTTCACAAGTGAACTGATCTCTAAATCATTTGAAGTTTCACCAACAATATAAAAAATAAATTTATTGTTTTTTTCAACCAATTTCCCTAATGCTTCGCAGATAATGTGAATTCTTTTGTTTTTAGTCGCAAAACCAAAGGCCCCTAATAATAGTGTTTCTTCTGGTACGTTATATTTTTTTCTTAATCTTATTTTCAAATCATTCATTTCTTCGAGCGACATTGTGTCTACAGTATGTAGTGGAATTGTAGTTATAGGTAAATTACTATATTCAACCGTAATTTTATTTCTTACAAAATCAGATGTTGCAATTAAAGCTCTACAATTATCAATAACCCTCCGATTTAAAGGATACCTAATCGAATCGCTTTCCCAAACAGGTGGAATTACTCCATTTAGAAACTGTTTTCCAATCTCCAACCCTTCATAACCGTAATTATAAATCATTTCTTTTAAATATTCATCAGAGTTACCTTTTTGGAGTGTATTTTCAGCCATAAAATGATGAATAGCATAATCATGAAGAACAATGATACCAGGGTAACGAATTAATGTTTCATAAATGTAATCATGAAGCTTATAATTATTACCCATATGATAAATGATTGCATCGTATGGCTGATCCATGTGTAACAATGGAAACTCTTTATAGTAGTGAACATTGAAGTGTTGTTTGATGTTTCGATTTGTTAACTTCAAATTTTTAACAAACAAGTCGATATTCATATATTTCTTTAAATAAGGTAGGAGCTCTTCATTATAGTCTGATATGCCAGATCGATCTGGATTTAACGGAGTAAAATAAGCAACTCTCAAATTATCGTCCCTTCCTTATAGATTTTCTGTTAATTTATCAATTACAATATCCCAAGATATGTCTTTGACTGAGTCAAAACCATACTGCCCCATTTCCATTAGACCTCTAGTTTTTTTCTCATATAGCATTTTTATCTTCTCAGCAATACTTTCAGCATCAGGTGTTGAAATGTATCCATTTCTTTGATCAATGACAAACTCCAAAACCCCCCCGGAATCAAGAGATGTAAGAACAGGTTTTTTTGACAAAAAAGCTTCTAAAGTTACATAACCATAATCCTCATCGTAGGGCGCATAATAGACTGAAAAACAGTTTGCATAAAGCTTAAGAAGTTGTTCATCATCTACAAAACCAAGGAAATGTACTCGGTCTTCCAAACCATAGCCATGAACCATTTTCTTAAGATAATTTTCTTCAGGTCCCTTGCCTCCAATGAAGCATTTAATCTCTTTGGGTACATATTTCATCGCTTCGATTAACAAATCAATTCTTTTTAGTTTATCTAGTCGACCAATAGAAAGTATATAATCCCCATAAGTTTCATGATAATATCTACCTACATGTTTTGGAGGATGGTAAAGCACTTCTCCTTCAATATGATTATTGCTCTTCAATCTATTTGATGTATTATGAGCAATGGTATAAATTTTCTTTGACTCTTTTAAGGAAATCTCATCAAATTTTTTTATTGCCTCTCTGATAGCCAAATCGTTAGGATCCATTGTATAATCAGAATGGTCCGTATTAAATAGATCATATACTTGTCTATATTGGTGTACTAGCCAAGTTACTTTATTAGGGTGTTTAATACCGTAAGAAGGGAACTTTGTACCGATAACCATATCTATCTTCTCACCATTACTCTCTGTTAAATCGATCATCCTCCAAGCAAATGCATGATTCAACACTTCATTTTTCGGGTACCATTTAAAGGGGATTTTTACCGTATCTACATTATAACCTCGATGCCTCAAATTAATAAATAGCTCGTCAACAAGTAATTCTGCGCCGCCATTCACAAAAGGTACTTGAGAGTGACATATGACTATATTTTTTTTGCTCATAAATTAGCCCTTTCTAATCTATTTTTTGGCAATTAATACATAATCTTGATATCCAAAAAGAAGTTGATTTATCTTTTCAAAATTTTCATTAAAAGTATGTAAAGTCGCATCGATATTTTCTATTTTATGCAATGCAACTTTTTCGTCTACAGGTGATAAAAATTCAATTTTCAAATCTTTATATCCTGCACATTCAGCTATAAATTTTATTGTTCCAGGATGTACAGGTTTAACATGAGTTAAATCTTGATAAAATGAATTTGCATAGATATATAGGGAAGTTGGATTTGGCGTCTCCATAATAAGAAAGGAAGTAGGCGATAATTTTCTGTAACTAATCTCTACAAAGTTAGTCAATTGCTGGGGAGTCAGATGCTCAATTACATGACTTAAAAATATTCCACCCAATGAACCATCCGGAGTTCCTTCTAAATGATCAAATAAATCTCTTTGATAAACTTCAAAACCACGTTCTCTACTTACATTAACCATATCTCGATCTAAATCGATCCCAACACAAGAAATATTATTCTCCGTAAGAATCTCTAAAAATTCTCCTCTGCCACACCCTATATCCAAAACATTGGATTTTCCCAAAAAATACTCTAGATAAATCGATTGACGTTTCTTTATGACTTCAAAAGGACCTCTAAACCTTTCTTCAAATAAGTAATAATCGAAAGTCATTTTATCATCCATATTTTTATTCGTTTCATTTGGCAGTTGATGAATACCTTCTGTTAATTGAGAATTTTCATCATTTTTTTTCTTTTCTACTCTTCTAATACGATTAGATAATACCCCAATTTCACCATGGATATTATTTTGGATTTGATAACTTTGAGTTTGTAAATGAGTTAATTTATCTTTAAGCGAGTTTACTTTTGAGTCTAAGTCTGTTATTGCATCATTTTTCAACTTATTTTCTATTGTTAAATCAGTTATAAACTGCTTTAAGTCATCAAGGTCTGTTCTAATTACTTGAAGATGTCCTTCATTATTTGTTTTTGAAATAGAAAGTGATTCATTCGCTTGCTTTAACAGATAAAGTTGTGAGAGTAAATCATTATTTTGTTGCTCCATGTTTGATAATTTGCTTTCCATTTTAGTTATTAGTTGATTATTAGTGTCTAAATTTCTTATTAACACATTTACAGCATTAGCTATTGAACTATTGAATATCGTTTGATGGGTTGTTATTGGATTGATATACCATCTAAGTATTTTCCTAACTATTTTTTTAACGAAGACTATCAATGGGCCTGTATATTTCCTATGTGAAGTTATCAACCTTTCGGATGCTAGCATCCAATTACTATTATAAATGCCGCTCATTCTCTGGAGTTCATTGTCATTTAACTTTTTATTATCTTCTACTAAATTATTATTCTGATCATAAGTTTTCATCAATATTCTATTTGTAATTTCATTATTATTTAAATCAAATTTTTTACTCATTTGATACCTCCGATATTCCTATCCACTTATGAGGCATATACGCCACCCCTGCGTCATCTTCATACGAGTTTACTTCAAAATCTTGGATTCTAGTAATGTAATCATAAGGGGTTCCATCAATATGATGAGCGGCCACATCGATATAATAATTACCTCGCGTTAAATTCAGAGAAATTATTTGGATACTTAGAGTTCCAGTCGCACTTAATCTAACTGGAATTTTATCTATAAAAGTGTTTGTCCCATAACAACATAATCCATCCGCTCTAAATATTCCAATTCCAAATGCCACTTGCTCTGTAACATCACGATTCAGTTTATAAGATATTTCAATCTTTATTTCAGAACCTTTTTCAAAAATATATTTACTTTTTCCGAAAGAATTTAGAACCCTAACTTCTGTAATCTCGATGTTTCTATTTCCCCATCTTTTTATTTCTTTTTCTTGATTTTCATTCTTAGATTTTTCTGTCTCTTCCTCTTGAGTCTCGCGATGATGTCGAACCTCTTCACTTTCTGTCAAGAAAGTTAGATAATTACGAATCACTTCTCGGGGAGAACCTTTTTCTCTAACCTTCGATTGATCAATCCAATACACTTCGTCACAAAGCCTTTCCATTGAATTATGGTCATGTGACACAAAAACAATTGTTTTCCCATTTTTTTTAAACTCTTCAATTTTGCTAATACATTTTTTTTGAAATGCGTTATCTCCAACAGCAAGTATTTCATCAATTAGTAACACATCCGGATTAACATGAATAGCAATAGAAAAGGCAAGCCTCATATACATACCTGAGGAATACGTTCGAACTGGATTATCAATATAGCGCTCCAATTCAGAAAATTGAATTATATCAAATAATTTTTGATCAATTTCTTTTCTGTTTAACCCAAACAGTGAAGCATTCATATAAATATTTTCTCTTCCTGTAAAATCCATATGAAAACCTGCACCAAGTTCAAGTAAGCTGGAAACACGCCCTCTAATGATGAGTTCCCCTAGATCAGGTTGCAAAATTCGCGTCATAATTTTTAGAAGAGTACTTTTTCCCGAGCCGTTTCGGCCTATTAGACCAATCATTTTCCCACTAGGAATAGCCATGGATATGTCTTCTAAAACCCACTTTTCTTTAAAAACTCCTTTACTTCTATAAAGGAATCTTTCTTTTAAGGAAATCGGCTTATCCTGGTATATTTTATATTTTTTCCATACTCGATTGACTTCAATAGCATAAGTCATTATTTTCACCTAAATTTCTTCTATGAATTTGCCCTTCAACTTATGAAAGTAATTTTGAGCAAAAATCAGCAAACAAATTGAACACAACCCAAGTGATAATAATGAGACCCAAGAAGGGGATTGATGATAGTAAAAAACATCCCTATATGAGTTAATTATAATCCCCAATGGATTCCAACTAAATATCCATCGAAACTTTTCTGGTACCATAGCAATTGGATACAGAACTGGGGTCATATACATTAGAGCACTGAGAAAGATATTTAAAATATGTTCTAGATCTCGAAAAAAAACAGTTAGAGCTGAAACAAAGAATGCACATGCAAGTGACAAAATACACTGAATAAGAATAATCAATGGTAGCCATAAATAATGTACATCGGGAAAATAACCAAAAATCATTAATGCAGGAATTAATATCACCAATCCGTAAAGATAATTAATTAGTCCACCTGCAATAACAGATATTGGTAATATTTCTTGGGGAAAATAAACTTTTTTAATTAAATTTCCAGATGAAACTATAACCGATGCACTACTTTGAATTGAGGTTTGGAAAAAATTCCAACTTAATAAAGTACAAAACAAAAAAATCGGATAATTTTTGACATCCATTCTAATAATGAGAGAAAACAAGGTGGAATAAACAACAAGCATTAACAGAGGATTCAGAAATGTCCAAAGAAACCCGAAAAAAGATCCTTTATATCTTGTTCTTAAATCCTTAGACACATTATTTTTTAGAAATTCTCTATATTGGTAAATTTCTTTCCATTGTTTAAACACTGCTATTGACCACCTTGGTAACTACGATAATAGTTTAGTACATCTGTAAGAGTTGACTCTAAAGAATAGTGTGGACTCCACGAAGTAATACTTGTTAATTTTCTATTATCTCCATAATAGACTGGAACATCTATAGGGCGAAATTTATTAGGGTCGATTTGTATTTCAATTTGTTTTTTAGAACTCAGCACTAAATAATCCAATAGTTCTTTTATTGTAGTAGGTTTACCTGAGCAAACATTAAACACTTCTCCATGTTCTGAATTTATTAATAATAAATTGACATAAGCCCGAACTAGATCTCTTACATCAGTAAAATCACGAAATGATTCTAAATTGCCCACTTTCAAAATCGGAGGAGATTCCTTCCTTTCAATTCTAGCTATCTGATATGCAAAATCTGGGACAACAAACCCTAGGTTCTGACCCGGCCCGATATGATTAAATGGGCGTGCATGAATTACCTTCAATCCATAGGCATTATAATATTGGTTTGCTAAATATGATACAGCTGCTTTCGAGATTCCGTATGGATTTAATGGATTTAATTTAGCAGTTTCATTGATCGGTAACGAATCTTTTCTCGATATTCCATACTCTTCAGATGAACCGACTGTTAGAATCCGAACTTTGTTGGCGACTTCACTTTTTCGTATAGCTTCCAACAAATTAACTGTTAAATTAACATTACTTTGGAATGTATCTGAGATTGCCTCCCATGATTTACGTACATTACTTTGACCAGCAAGATGATAAATATGGTCAGGTTTTATTTGGTTAATTAATTGTACTATACTTGATTCGTTGGATAAGTCATTATGAAGTAGTGATTTTCTTGTATTACCTACTTTACTTGTCGTACCGTATACTTCATATCCAATAGATTCGAGATGTCTAACTAAATGTTGTCCTACGAAACCGTTATAGCCTGTAATTAATGCCCTCATTATATGAACCCTCTTACTTCAGTTTACTCAGTTTTGTTAAATCACTTTCAACCATCATTTTCACTAGCTGTTCAAACTCAACCTCTAGCTTCCAACCTAGTTTTTCCTTAGCTTTCGTACAATCTCCTAACAAAAGATCAACTTCGGCCGGACGTACAAATTTAGGGTCAATAATGACGTAATCCCTCCAATTGAGGCCAACATAATTAAAAGCAATTTCCACAAGTTCTTGGACCGTGTGGGTTTCGCCAGTCGATATAACAAAATCATCCGGTTTATCTTGTTGAAGCATTAGCCACATTGCTTTCACGTAATCACCAGCAAACCCCCAATCACGTTTTGAGTCAAGGTTCCCCAAACGTAGTTCTGTTTGCATCCCTAATTTTATTCGTGCTACTGCGTCTGTTACCTTTCTAGTAACAAACTCGACACCGCGACGAGGCGACTCATGATTAAACAGAATACCCGAACATGCATACATATCATAGCTCTCTCTATAGTTAACTGTGATCCAATGACCATATACTTTAGCTACTCCGTATGGGCTCCGTGGATAAAATGGTGTTGTTTCAACTTGCGGAGTTTCCACTACTTTCCCAAACATCTCACTACTTGATGCCTGATAAAAACGAGCTTCCGGTTTAATCAAACGAACCGCTTCAAGCATATTAGTAACACCAATAGCTGTTGTTTGACCAGTCAACACCGCCTGGGCCCAGGATGTGCCAACAAAGGATTGCGCCGCAAGGTTGTATACTTCGTCTGGCCTAGAAATTCGAATGGCTTGGGAAAGAGAACCCTGATCGAGCAAGTCTCCATCAACAAATTCAATTTCATTTGCAATATGTGCAATATTCTCCATTAAAGGGGAGCTTGTTCTTCTTCGTAAACCATATACTTTGTACCCTTTTGAAAGCAGTAATTCCGCCAAATAAGATCCATCTTGTCCTGTAATTCCTGTTATTAGAGCCTTCTTTGATGACATTTCCTAGTATCCCCTTTAAATGGTCTATTATAAATAATGATCTAACTTTTGAGTTCTTAGTTCTTTAAGAAGTAATTTAACCTCTTGTGCTTTATCTTTCGTACAGATTAGTGTTACATCATCCGTATCAACAACAATCAAATCTTCAATCCCTAGAGTTGCTATTAACTTTCCGTTATTACTCTCAATAATACATCTTTTGGTATCAATATTAAGTATATTGCCGCGGATAACGTTCCCATCTTCGTCTCTGTCATTGATTCGGTCAAGTGCAGTCCAGCTGCCTACATCATCCCAACCTAACATGCAAGGAATCATAAAAATATGTTCTGCCTTTTCCATAATTCCATAGTCAATAGATTGGTCGGGCATTTTGGTGAATTCCGACCTAATGATGTTTTGTTTATCATTCTGACCAAATCCTTGCTTTATTGTTTCTAATATATCATAAACCTCAGGCATTAAGGATTTGAAATAGTTTCTAATTGTGGAGATCTTCCAAATAAAAATACCGCTATTCCAATAAAAATTTCCTGAATCCAAATATGTTTGTGCTGTTACAGCATTCGGTTTTTCAACAAATCGATTAACTCTATAAACTTCTAGACCGTCAAGAACTTTTGCTTCTCCTGTACTCTCAATGTAACCATAACCTGTTTCAGCATAAGTGGGGGAAATCCCCAATGTTACCAAATTCCCTCCCTCTTGAGCAACCTGAACAGCTGTCTTTAATATGTTGATAAAGCCCTGTTCGTTCTCAATAATATGATCAGAAGGCAAAACCACCATCGTACTATCAGGAAATTTCTCTTCAATGACTATAGAAGCTAACCCAATGCAAGGTGCAGTATTTCTTCCTACCGGTTCAATTATAATATTTTCGGCGGGTAGATGGGGAATTTGGCCACGTATCAATTCCGCATAAAGTTCATTCGTCACAATGAAAATTTGGCTGACATCAATTAGTGTTTCTAACCTGCTAACAGTTTGCTGAATCATCGATTTATTTCCAGATATATTTAGAAACTGTTTAGGTAAATTTGTTCGACTTTTTGGCCAAAACCGTTCGCCTTTACCTCCAGCCATAATTACAGACGTAATTGTTGTCATTGTATTACCTCCGCAATTTAATTACTTACAAACATACTTCAGTCTCTTCTGAATAAGAGCCCCTATTACTTCTGGAGAAAAATGTTCCTTAATGGTCTTTTCCCCATTTAGAGAAATTTGTTGATAATACTTTTCATCTTCTACAAGTCTTTTCATATATTCAGCAGCATGACTAATATCAGGGTCAGCCCAAAACTGATACAACTGATATGGACCATGATCTTCACCAATTTGTACCAACTCAAAATCAACTAAACAAGAGTTATCATGTTTCATAAAATCTACATTTGAAGACCAATTCGTGCCTATTACCGCTTTACCCAGATACATTGCTTCCGCTAGCCCAAGTCCAAACCCCTCTGATCTATGTAATGAAACAAAACAGTCAATATTGTCAAGTAGCGCATTAACATCATTTCTACTGTAGGTTTCTTTTAATAAATAAATATTTCTGTAGTCTTGAATCATCTGTTGTAATAGTTTTAGTTCATTTGGCGTCGAGTTTGAGTTGTTAACTTTAATTACTAATCCGACTCTATTTTCATCTGGAGAAAATGCTTGCATGAAAGCTTGAATTGCAGCTTTTGGATTTTTGCGCTCTTGATAGCTATGAGTATCGTACATGGAAAGAAATAAAAAACGATCTTCTGGAAGATTAAAATATTCCCTAGTACGAACTTCTTTAATAATAACTTCGATACTGTGGGGAATTTTAATGACTGGAACAGGACTTTTGATTGATATGGAATCTGCTACAAAATTCGAAGGAACCCATACTTCATCTACGAATCGAAAGTTCTCCACCCACTCATCCGGAAAATCAGGCAATTCCCAGTGCCAATATCCAATATTATATCTATTTTGAAATATTTCGCTCCCCTCACTGGAGTAAACCTCCATCATCTGTTCAGCATTAATGTGAAAAATGTTAACATTATATAAAGGTTGTTTTATCTCCTTGTGTTGCCAAGTTGTATCAGTCATTCTCGATGAGTTAGTACCTTTATAATTAATAATTCCAAAAGGATACTGCACTGCATTTAAGTTTCTTGCGGCAATTCGACAAGACTCCCCAATCCCCATTTCCGCTCTTGAATATCCAATTAGATTAATACCTTTATTAATGTCACCTAGTTTCTTCATATCGCGTCCCCCCACTATTGAACCTTTATCTAGTGGGTACGCCTTATTAAGTAATTTTTTCTTAACTAGTTTCTTAAATTTGGTAGAAAGTATGGGATTTAAAATTCGCTTCCCATATACCGCTAATTTATATAAAATACGATAAAACCATTTCCCCATACTTTTACTCACCGCCAAAAATATTACCAATAATGTCGATCCATGTCTATTATTAATTAATTTAATATAAATGCTACACTACTTCATTTACCCCACATATTATAATTTGGAAAGCCTCTCCCAGTATGCTAAAATAAAACTCGAACTTTAGCGAAGAAGGAGACTGTTTTCTCATGAGTGCAAGCAAGAATACGTACGCGGCTGCGAGAGCGAAGGCCAACGGGACGACGGCAGAGAAGAGCTCGATTATTTTTTGGCTTTTAACCGTCTTTGTGGGCCTGTTTTTGTTCTGGGCGCCATTTCAGCGAGGGCTTTTTAACGGCGGGACCTACGATTTTGAAAGATCGATTTATTCGGCTTCTGTCTGGTCTTCTATCATTTTGCTCTTGGTTGCGATCTATGCTTTTTTTGTGTACAAGCTCAATGATCAAAAAGATGTATTAACCATTCTCGTCCTGCTAATGCCGCTTACGTATGTGATCTCTTTGTCGAATGCTGCGTCGCATTACTTGGCAACGAACATGGTCTACATCCAGATGCTGTATGCCACCTTCTTCATCTTAGGCGTTTTTTTGACAAAAAACAAGCTTGGCACAACCATTACTTCGACGATCTTCATGGTTTCCAGTTATGTCATCGTTATTTTCGGACTTTTGTACTGGCTGGGCAACGGAAATTTTGCCGGTCATTTGGTCGGATGGTTTGCGCTGATGCAGTCAAACGCTCCTTTGGTCTATAAAGATGCGGTGATGACGGATTCGAACGGTCTGCGTCTTACCTCTGTTTTCCAGTATGCAAATACTTATGCGGCTTTTCTGATTGCTTTTATTCTTGGCGCAATTTTCTATATTTTAAAGTCTCGTAAATGGTATGGGATTTTGCCTCACGCTTTATTGATGGTTCCCATGATTGTATCTTTTTGGCTGACTTTGTCCCGCGGCGCTTTGGTGGTGCTGCCGGTTATTTTCTTAGTCATGATGTTCTTCTTGTCGTTCAGCAGGCAAATTTTGGCCCTGATCCATCTTGTGTTGGGCTTCGCGGCTTCTCTGGTGATTTTGCAAAAGATCACGACGATCGGAACAGAGCTGCAAACGAAGCCGACTGCATCGCTATCATGGAGCGGATGGTCGATTTTGCTGCTGGCCTCCGTCATTTATGCGGCTCTTGCTATCGCTATCCAGCTCTTTTTGGCGCCATGGTTGAATCGCGTTTCTGAGCGTTTGGCTCAAAAGAAATTCGTTAATTTTATTTTGCCGGTTGCGGCGATTGTAGTCGGCATTCTCGGGGCTGTGCTTTTGTTCGGAGATACCGGTTTGAAAAATGTGCTGCCGGATAACGTGAAGACGCGCCTGGAAAATATCAACTTTCAACAGCACTCGGTTTTGGAGCGCGGCACTTTCTACAAAGATGCCGTAAAGCTGTGGAAGGATTACCCGATTATCGGGGCCGGCGGCGGAGCGTGGGCTTCCCTTTATGAAAAGTATCAGAACAACCCTTATACGAGCCGACAGGCGCATAACTTTGCCTTGCAATATTTGGTAGAAGCCGGTGCTCTTGGGTTTTTGGCGTTTATCGCGTTTGTTGCTGCTGTGCTATTTTTCTATATTCGAAGTTATATAAAAAGCTCTGAAGAGAACAAGGATCTGCACTTCATCTTTTTCATTATTGCAATCTCGTTGTTGATTCACAGTATGATTGACTTTGATTTGAGTTATGTCTATTTGGGGGGAATTTTGTTTCTGGCTCTCGGGGCTATGCTTGCCGGCAGCGCTGGGGCGCCTATCCGGATCAAGTCGGAGTCTGTAGCATTGAAAAAAGCATTTCCCGCGCTTTTGACGGTGTTGTCCATCGTCATGTTCTACATCTCTGCGCAGCTGCTTTCGGCAAACAGTTCTTATTTAAAAGCAATGGATGTTATCAAGAACAACAACAATTTTAACGATATCGTAGCGCCGTTGGATAAAGCGATCAGCCTGCACCCCGGGCATCCTGACTATATTTTGAGCGGCTATATTAGCCGGATCGGGATTACGCTGCAGGTGTATAACCAAATGAAAGCCCAGGATCAAGCCAAAGCCGACGAATTTTTTAATCAGGCGCAGAGCTTGCTTGATGATTTGAAAAAGAAAGAGCCGCACAACCGCATGGTTCCTTTTCAGCAAATTTATATGTACCAAACTAAGGGCAAGCTTCAGGAAGCTCTGGATGTAGCCAGAACTGAGATTGCCAACTACCCTTGGTATATTGATCTCTATGAGAAAATTACTGCTTTAGATGTTGAGATAGCGAATCAGAAGCGGGAAAGCAAAGATTTCCAGGAAACAAACAAATTGTGGGACGAAGTGCTTGCAACTTATAAAACCGTGGTCGATCGCGTCGAATCGTTGAAGAATTTGCCTACAGGGCAGCTGCAGGGCCGCGAATTCGCCGTCACTCCGAGCATGGCTCTGAATGTCGGGCAAGTGTATTATATGCGCGGAGATTATGCGGCAGCGGCTAATGCAATCAAGCCATACCTGAGCGATCAGCTCGATGATCAAATAAATAGGCTTGCCGCCCGCTGGTATCTCGCCGCGCTGCAAAAACAAGGCTCGAACGATCAAGCTCTTTACGATAAGCTGATCGCCAAGGACGCGAATGAGAAGCAAGTGATCGAGTCCATTAAGGCGACGAATTTTGAATTGAAATAAGTACAGCCTTTGAAAAGCAGCCGTCCCCACCCTGGGTGACGGCTGTTTGCCGTTTCAGGTTGATTCGATAGGTAGTGTTTGAACTGCTCCTGACCAAGATCTGTGGTATAATCGTAGGAGTATATTTTAGCGGAGGACTTTCGAATCGCCGATTCGTGGGCAGCCCGGGACGGTTATTTTCTCGTGGAAAGGGAGGTAGAGTATGAGTGAGAATATTTTGAATCAAATATTGGAGAAGCTGCAATCTGTAGAGGATGAGCTGCGTACCGTTCGGGACGAGCAGCGCGGAGTGAGAAGTGAGATCGGTTCAATGAGGAATGATTTGAGCCTCATGCAGAGTGAAATGAGCTCCATACAAAAAGAGCAGCGCTCGATGAGCGAAGAACTGCGTTCCATTAAAGCGGATACTTCGGACATTCCGCTTATTCGCCGGGCTGTGCTTGAAAGCGCCGAGATTTTAAGAAATATCGAGAAGGACAAGGAAGCTTTTGAGCGCAGAGTGGCGTCGGATTTGAACACGCATGAATACAACATCGACATACTGAATCGTGAGCAATTGAAACTTAAAACAGAGATTGAAAAGCTAAAAAATCGTTAATCCCGAAGCGAGCGCGGGAATCCAAAAAAACAAGCCATTCGATGGTTAAACACCGTCAAAGGGCTTGTTTTTGCATTTATATTTCTGCTCTTCGGCAAGACTACTGTGTTCTTACTTTACAGACCTATTCACAGCCTCGTAAAACCGCCTCCAGGCAGCCGACATGCCCTGCAGCTCTTCCGTCTGTACTGCCGCCTCTTTAGCGGCTTTTTTGCTTCTCCGCGGCTTTGCCGGCAAGCTATCCGCTTCGCCGGTCCCGCCGGTATCGGCAGTTTCGGCGGGCGGGCGGCCTCTTCTTTTCTCGCTCATCTTCATCGGCCTCACTTCTCGATCCATTCTTTTCGCAGGGCGAACAATTCTCGCAGTTCGCCTGTCGACATTTCGGTGATCCAGTTTTCGCCGCTTCCTACGATCTGCTGGCTCAAGCCCTGCTTACGCTCGATCATTTCGTCGATGCGCTCTTCCAACGTGCCTAAGGTGACAAATTTGTGCACCTGAACGTCGCGGGTCTGGCCGATGCGGAAGGCGCGATCGGTGGCCTGATTTTCGACGGCAGGGTTCCACCAGCGGTCGAAGTGAAACACATGGTTCGCCGCGGTCAGATTCAGACCGGTGCCCCCCGCTTTCAGCGAGAGGACAAAGATGCCGCATTGCTCGCTTGGCGTCAGCGAACGATCCTGAAAGCGAGCGATCATCTGATCGCGCTTGAGCTTGCTGAGTCCGCCGTGTAAAAATTGGACGGGCTCTTGGCGTTCCCTTTCGATGACGGCTTGCAAAATGTTGCCCATCTCTACGAATTGGGTGAATATCAGGCAGTTTTCGCCCTCCGCCCGAAGCTCGTCAATCATTTCGAGCAAGCGCTCCACCTTGTGCGAGCGGTCTAATGAGGGCACAGCGCCCGTTTCTTTGAGGAATAAGGACGGGTGATTGCAAACTTGCTTCAGTTTGACAAGCGAAGCCAGAATCAGGCCTTTTTTCTCCATCCCGGTTAACGTATCGATGTTGTCCAGCATGTTTCGGACGATGTTTTCGTACAGAGCCCCCTGTTCCGGAGTTAGAGATACGTAGGTTTTGGACTCGTATTTGTCCGGCAAATCAAGCTGAATAGCCGGATCCTTTTTTAACCTGCGCAGCAAAAAGGGGCGAATAAGCCGCTGTACTTGGGCGGTCAGCGCGGCGTCTCCGTTTTTTTCAATCGGATTAACGTATTTGTGATTGAACTGCCCCAAACTGCCCAAGTATCCAGGGTTTATAAAATCAAATATGGACCACAGCTCGGTCAACCGGTTCTCAATCGGCGTTCCCGTCAGGGCGATGCGCTGTCTTGCATTCAAGCGGCGGATCGCCGAGGCTTGCTTGGTATAGGCGTTCTTGATGTTTTGCGCCTCGTCCAGACAGAGAGCGTTCCACTCAAGAGACGACAGTTCTTCCTCGTCCAGGTGTGAGAGATTGTACGATGTCAACACAAGATCGGCGTCCCGGACAGCCTCTGCAAATTGCTCGCCTCTGGCGCGTTGCGAGCCGTAATGCAGATGAATTCGCAGGGAAGGAGCGAACCTTTCCAATTCCTTTTGCCAGTTGCCCAGTACGGAGGTCGGACAGATGAGCAGTGAGGGCGCAAGCGTGAGTCCTATAGCTTTAGCCTCTTCTCCTCGCACATGCAGCAGGTAGGCGATGAATTGAATCGTTTTGCCCAGTCCCATATCGTCGGCCAGACAGCCTCCCAGACCGATCTTGCGCAGGAACGCGAGCCATGATACCCCTTCCTGCTGATAATGCCGCAGATGCGCTTCTAATCCTTCCACTTGCTCTATAAGAGGAATGCTTTGGGTTTGATTCAGCTGTTTCATCAGATTGCGCAAGTTATTGTTCAGCTCTACCTTAATGGGCATCGCCTCCGCGGCGTCAAGCGCGGCATCTCCTGACGGTGGCTCGTCCCCTTCGGCCAGATGCATTTGCAGCACATCGCGGAACGTAAGTCCTTTCTTTTTTTCCACTTGTTTCATGGCAGCCATGATCTTTGCCAAAAATGACGGGTCGAGCTGCACCCAATTGCCGCGAATGTACATGAGCCGCTTTTTCTGCTCAGCCATCAGCAGGAACTCTTCTTCCGTTAGATCTACTTTCCCGACCGCGACCCGCCAATCGAATTGCACAAGCTGATCCATGCCGAACATGGAGTTTCGCGACGAACCTACAGAAGATTGCAGCTTCGCTTTCAACTGCGGTCTTAACAGCTTCAGTTCTTCCCACCACGAAGGCAAAAGCACGGAAACCCCGGCCTGCAGCAAGCTCAGGCTCGTCTCGTTCATAAACGTCCATGCTTCGTCATCCGTAACATATTCCATCAATTGCCCGCTATTTGCCAAACCGGGAGCAATCCTCACAAATTTATCTGCAGCTTCGCTGACGCGCTGCTCAATCGCGCCCCCCCACGCTTCAGGTATATGTCCCGACAAATGCTTCCCGCTTACGTCAAATTCAGCAAATTGCCCCAGATCGCGGCGATCCTGAACAATAAGCTGCAATCGCCAGCCGTCATCCAATTCCAATTCACCGGGCTCCAACAGATGCAAGCAGATGCGAAAAGGCGCTTCATCCTGCTTCCAGCCTATGGCCGCCAGCCAGTCCTCTTCCTGCATCCAAGTCAAAGCTCCCACGCTTTCGCTATCTACTGCCGGGCCCAGACGCAGCAGTTCGTTCTCGCTTACAACTTCGTTCCACGCGGCAGCGATTTCAGGCTCCTCGCGCAGCAGTTCCTGGACGATTTCATCGAACCAACGATCCGGCATAGCGATATTCGAGCGTTCGCCTTGCTGCAGCAGCTCCCGATAGGAGGCTTCCTGTTCTTCCGGCAGCGCAAGCTCCCAGCCGAATTCTCCGGCCCGCCAACGGCTGAACGAAGGCCGGAACCAGCCATGGCCAAGCGCCTCCTTATAGATTGCCGCCGCCCGCTTCAAGAACTGCAGTTCCCCGCTCCATTCAAGCTCACTATGCAGCAGCGCAGGCGAAGGGGCAGCCAGATAATCCATAGCTGTTAAAGGGGATAAGTCAAGCCCGGGGGTACCATCCTCCGCTTCAGTGGATTCAACCCGCGTCCCATAGAAGGATCGCTCATGCCAGGCGAAAAGCAGCCTTCTAAGCCAATCAGACTCAACAAGATAGTTCAAGTTAGTGCCTTTAAGCACGAGATTGCCTGAACTCAACCATTCCGACGATACAAATATCGGTTCCAAACCAATCATGAGATCAGCTTTCCTTTCCTCAGTTCTTCCTGGAAAGCGCGGTAGCGCACATACTCCTTGCTGAGCTGCCCGATGTACCGCTCCCATGTCAGCGGCTCCTTCAGCTTTTTATAAAACTGCGCCAGTTTTTTGAGCAGCTTGACAGCGAGCTTGTAAGAATCCCTGCTTTTTTCCTGTACAAACTGCTCCACGGCACGATGATAAAGCGGCAGCAGCAGACGCACATTTTCTTTTTCAATTTCCTTCAAGTAAGCGGTGCCCAACTGGAAAGGGGTCAATTCCATCAATAAGCACAGATCCACCCATTGCCGATACTCCCTGTCCCCCAGCAGCTGCGCCGAATACCATGGGTAGCTCCCCGGAAGCAACGCAATCATAGCCTGTCTGACCTGTGTTTTCAGCTCCCGATGCTTGGCGGCCTCTTTCCAAAGATTGAAATAGTAGACCAGCTGCTCTCGACTGGGTGATTTGAGCAGCGGCAGCAGTTCCTGGAGCCAGTTCGCAAGTCTGTCCCACTGCTCCACTTGCACAAATGTATGGAAATAACCGAAAACTTCTGCCGGCTCAAAACGTTCCACTTCCCCGGAGAATAGCCGCCAGGCTTCCTCATCCCGTCCCGCAATCGCCTCAAAATGGGCAAGCGCCATGATGGCCGCATCCTTCGTATCGGCCGGTAGCGACGAATCAGCCGCCACAAGCCGCAATCTTTGCTGCTCCTTGCTCATTAGGCTCTCTTCGTTCAGAAGATTCCACCACAGCAACCGATAAGCTTCTGTCATGTCCATCTTCTCCTGTCGATAACCTTTCAAGGCATGCTCCGCCAAAAAGTCGCACGTTTCCGCCAAGTGAAGCGGATATTTGGCTCTCGCATCCTCAGAATTCAAGTCGGCCAAAGCCTGGTACAGTTTTTCCATACAGTCTTTGGAGATCGCACTTGAATAATTGCTCATTTCCTGATAAGAGTAATATCCTCTCGCCAATTGCTGATACTTGCTTTCGCACAGCTTCATCAGAAAAAGCTGCACATGAATCCGGTATATGCCCCGAATGGTCGTATTCCAATGCTCGGCAATCGGATACAGCTTGTTGAACGCCTTTTTGTATAATTCATCCACATAATAAACGTTATAAGCGGTAGTGCCTTCGAATTGTTTCTCGAAATATTGGTGCCACTTAACCGTTGATTCGGACTCCCGGGGCGTTGTGGGGACTTGGCTCATCTCCTGAGCTTTTGGACGAGCTGTCCGCGTTTCGAAAGAACTAACGATCGGATCGCCAAACAAGTCCCTTTGCACAGGTTTCCGCAAATCCTTGGGATTATAGCCGAGTTCATCGAAGATTTCAAAAAGCACTGCTGCCATATGCTTGCAATACCCGCCGTAAGGACAGCTGCAACTGCTGTTGTGAAAAGATTCCAAATTGATGGTTACGGTGTATGAAAATGAGCCTCTTACTTTGGCTTTTGCCAATTTGAGGCCTTCCATTTGCATCTGCCTGACCGCCCGGTTCTCGTAGTAGTGCCAGCCCCTGTTCAATATGGTACTGCTGAAATAAGACCGGTACGTGTTGATTATTTTAACGATAACTGTATCTGCTTCTTCCATCCGTACTGCCCCTCTAATGATTGGTCTATCCCTTAAGTATACAGAAATTGATCTATGATTGAAATAAAGGGGCATCATTTTCAAAATAGCAGCAAGCAGCAAGCGTTGTCTCCTTGAGGAGCGCATCGCCCTGCTGCTTGCCGGCCTACAGTATTTTTTTCCGAAATTAAAATCCTTCTCTAAATGCGTGGTGGTGTGGATGAACTCCACAAAACTCATCTCTCTCCGAACAAGTATATACATGCTCGTAAACCGGAATACAATAATGTCTGTTTACGACCTCGATCGGATGAACGACTTGAACGCGCTGCGGATGATAAAAATCTCTAACGACTCTTTGCGGATCTGTCATTATAGGGTCGGCAGGCGGACATTGAACATTTCTTTGAGGTTGAAAAGCCATGAATCAGGTCATCTCCTTTTATTGGGTATACGTTACTATACGAATATCCCCTAGACAAGGCGTGTGCACTTGCCTACATGGGGGAAAAAACCATAAGCGATGTTTGCACGTTTGGCAATCCGCTGCTCAGGGTACTAAAGCAGTATTACATGGATGCAACGTCTCCTGCAACGTACACACGATACCACAAATTGCCGACTGTCCCCGCACTAGCCGTCCCGGGCAGGACCGCTAGCGACGGTATCTCCATCGCAATCACCGCGGCAATCGTCCGCCTGCTTAACATGCTTTTATGATCCGTTCCATCATGTCTTATTCCCGCTCCCATCCCAAATAATTCTATGACTTTTCAATACTCGCAGCTATTAAAAATTGGGCTATATAGTAGGTGATCATCACCTCGTATGCGGCCCATTGAACCGGCGTGACAAACATATTCCAGGCAAGCAGCGAATCCGACAGGAAAAACAACACTCCGCCTGTTGCGGCAAGCCGGCTTTTGCTCATGACAGCGCTCCATATCATGACGGAAATCACGATGACATATAGCAGAATGGGACCCCATAATCCGCTTTTCCCGCCTGTAAGCATGCCTGCATGAAGTCCCCGCAAAAGAAAAAAGGAATAAATCGCAATCGGAATCAGAGAAAGCGCACGCAGGAGAGAAAATCGCCAACGTGTCAAGAAAGCGCCGGTATAGACAAGATGAGCGATGAGAAAAGCAAGTACTCCCAACGTGAACCATTGATTGCCTGATAATAATAAAAAACTGTCGCCAATAGCGGAGAGGAATAATCCGGCAATGATGAAACGCTTATAGGACTTGGCAGCGTCGCGACAGGTTGCAGCAAGTAAAATTATGAGAATGATCGTTCCCGGCTTTAAAATCCAGCGTGCGGTCATATTGCCGTCTGCAATTGCAAAAAGGTAACCGATGCCCGAACAAATAACAGCCGCCAATAAAAGCTTTCGAAACATATCTTCACCTCCAAAATGGTTATTTTTGAATGCTTTTTCCGCCTACAGGCAGCTCTTCCCGAGCAGTATAGTTCAAAACGACCGATTTCACATATACCAAATGGTATAGATCCGGAAATTTACTCGTAATCAAGAGGAAATTCACACATATTGTCGAATTTTATTTTGTAATTTTTTATTAGGATCCATCATGTGCATCAAAGGAAGTGTAGCCTTGTCAAAGCATTCCAGAACTCTCCGGGTATCGGATGAATTATATGGCAGAGAGGACGATCTGGCCGTTTTGCAGGAAGCTTTTCGGTGGGCTTCTGTCGGATCTACGGAATTGGTCCTGATATCCGGTCAACCCGGTGTCGGTAAATCGGCTCTCGTCCAGAATGCCTTCAAACCCGAGGTAATTGGCAGATGCTATTTTGCCTCCGGAAAATTCGACCAATACAATGCAGGCGGCCCTTACGAGCCTTTTATAAAATGCTTTCAAATTATAATCAGACAGCTGCTGACCGAGCCTGAACCCCATTTGCAAAAATGGACTGAACGGGTAAAGGAGGCGGTTGGGCCGAACGGCTCCATAATAACGGACGTCATTCCGGAAGCCGAATTGCTTCTCGGACGGTTTCCTCCCAGCGAGGATGTTCCGAGTTTGGAATCCCGGAATCGGTTTGAATGGGTGTTCCGCCGGTTCGTGCAAGTTTTCACTGGCAGGGATCATCCGCTTGTTTTATTTTTTGACGATGTGCAGTGGGCGGATGAAGCTTCGCTTCGATTGCTGCATTCATTGATTGTCGACCCTGAAAGCCAGCATCTGCTCGTCATTGCCGCATACCGGAGTCAAGTACGGAACGCGAACATGAATTTACTCGAAGAATGGCTGCAGGGAGAACATCCTGGATATTCAGTTCGCCAGCTTTCGTTGAAGCCGCTTGAGCTCTCGCATATTCAAACCATGGTGTCGGATTCGCTGCAGTGCGACCCTGACGAATGCTTTCAAGCCGCTCATACGCTATATGTAAAATCCGTCGGCAATCCGCTTTATTTGAAACAGTTGCTGCAATCGGCTTACGACGAACAATGCATTCGTCCCAGCCCATTAAGCGGTAGTTGGGAATGGAACATGCAAGTTCTGAACCAATTCCCGGAAATCGACGGCCAACTCGACTATCTTGTCGAGCGCATCAACAAAATTCCTTTTCAAACCAGAGAATTACTGATGATTGGTGCTTGTCTGGGCGGCAAGTTCAACATCCGGGTATTGCATGCCGTTAGTGGGAACAACGAGGATGGGTTGGTCCATATTTTATCGTCCGCCGTGAATGAAGGACTTTTGAGCATTTTTGAAGAGCCTGAGGCTATCAGGCAGTATCAATTTACTCACGACCGGATTCAGCAGGCGGTTTATTCGCTGTTGAACAGTCGGCGGCGGATGGAAATTCATTTGTCGGCAGGCCGGGTTTTGCTTGAATTCGACAATTCCAACGAAAAAGAACAAGCTTTGTTCGATATCGTGAACCATTTTAATCAAGCGTTGGATTTGCTGTCCGCAGAGGAGCTGGAATTGACAGCCCGGCTGAATGAGCAAGCGGGAAGGAGAGCGATGCAATCCTCCGCCTACTCGACAGCGCTGCAATACTTCGAAACTGGGATCGAATGTCTTCCGAACGATTTTTGGGCGGGCCATTTTGAATTCACGTTTCAGCTTTATTTAAAGTGTTCCGAGTGCGATTATTTGTGTGCGCATTATGGGCGGGCTGAGGCCAGGTTGAACGATGTGCTGAAGCGGGCAAGAACGTGGGCTGAGCGAGCCCAGGTGTATATTTTAAAAATCGGACAGTACAGCAATACGGGAAAATATTCGCAGGCTATCGAATTGGGGCTGCAAGCCCTTCGGGAAGTCGGGATCCGCATATCAGAGCGGCCGCATAAGCTCGTGATTATTAAAGAAATGCTTGTAACGAAGCGGCTGTTGGACAAAAGGATGAACGAACTCCTCTCGCTACCGGAGATTGACAACCTTCAAATCAAAGTCATGATGGAACTGCTAGTTTCGCTTGTAGCGCCGACCTTCTTTTCTAATCGGGAAGTGTTCGCCGTCATTGCTTCGAAATTCATCCGGCTGGCTTACAAGTACGGTTCTTGCCCCGTGGCGCCAAGCTTGTATGCTTCTTTCGGCATGTTGCTAGGCACCGTGCTCGACCAGTACCCTATGGCGTATCAATTGGGGAAAATCGCACTTGATCTGGCCGATCAATCCGCCATTGCTTCTGTGAGATGCAAGGTGCATGTGATGTTTTACGGTGTAATTTCCCCGTGGGTGCGATATGATCGGGATGATGAAGCCAAGCTGGAGCAAGCTGCAAAGCTTGGTTTGGAAGCGGGCGATTACGTGTACGCCAGTTATGCGGTCGGAAGTCTTATTAATTTGTCTTATGTCAGAGATTCTATGGATCATATGCTGAGAGTCAACCGCAAAAATTTGCAGGTGATCGAGCACACCAAGGAGGATCTCGTTTTTAAAAATGCATTAGTGTACATGGATATGGCGAAAAAACTGCAATCCCCCCATGGAGATGCGTTCCACCTCACTGACGGCCGTGCAAGCGAAGCAAATTTCCTGGATGACGTGATGAAAGACGAGAGCCGAGCCGTAACACTCTATCAGCTATACACCTACAAAGCACAAATTTATTATTTGTTCGGACGCTACCGGGAAGCGGTCGGCTTTGCGGAACAAGCCAATCCGTATGAGCTCCTTTCTGTCCATGCCCCTCATTTGCCGGAGCATCATTTGTATGAAGCGCTATCTATTATAGCTGCCTGGGACGAACTTCCCGTCGACGAAAGAGCCGAGTGTTCAAAAAGATTGAAACGGCGGTATCGCCAGTTCAAAGCTTGGGACCGGATGTCGCCGGAAAACTTCAGGCATAAGTTTTTGCTGCTCCAGGCGGAACTCGCCCGGTTCAAAGGTTTGGAAAAGGAGATTATCGAGCTTTACGATCGCTCCATCCTTTTTGCACGCGAGCACAATTACCTCCAGTATCAGGCAGTGGCTTGTGAACAAGCGGCGAAATATCATCTGCAAAAGGGCAGAGAGAGAGTTGCGGTCGGATATTTGAAAGAGGCTTATGAGGCGTATGGATTGTGGGGCGCGGAGTCCAAGCGGAGCAAAATGCGGACTGAGTATCCGGGGTGGCTGGATGAACCGCCAAGCGGTAATGCGTTGGCCGCTGCCGCAAAAGCCGCGGATGAAAGCTTTGTCTCGCTGCAAACGGACAAATTGGAAGGAATTGCGTCTGGCGCAGGAGAGATTGACCTGGCCGCTATTGTAAAAGCTTCCGCATCCTTGTCGCAAGGCATGGACTTGAAAGATATTCTGAAACAGCTCATGTCGATCATTATGGAAGCTTCCGAAACGGAAAAGGGATGCCTGATCGTTCGCAGAAACGGGGATTTGCGGGTGGAAACGGTATTCGACGCAAACGGGGAATCGGCATGGGAAGCGGAGCTATTGGTTGACAGCAAAGATGTGCCGGTATCCTTAATTCAGTACACCTCCCGGCTTGAGAAACCGGTTCAGCTGATGGATGCCGCACAGGACGATCTTTTTCGGTCCGATCCATATATAGCCCGGAATCGCTGCAAAACGGTTTGTTGTTTGCCGCTTTTTTCTCAGGAACAATTTTCCGGTGTGTTGTACTTGGAGGATAATCGTGTTCACCGTCTGTTTACGGATGAGCGCATCGAAACGCTCCGCATTTTGGCATCGCAGGCTCTTTTCGTTTGGAAGCTTTCCGACTCCTTCGGCGATGCGTCTGTCTCGGCTATCCAGCAGGCCGAAAAGTCTGAAGAGCAGTCCATAGACTCCTTGACCGACCGCGAGCTCGAAGTGCTGAACCTGATGGCGTCGGGAATGACAAATAAAGAAATCGCCTTTCAACTCGGCGTAACGGCAGGTACGGTTAAAGTCCATATCCACAACATCTTCAGCAAATTAAATGTGAACCGCCGCACGAAAGCCATCGCCGAAGCGAAGAAGAAAAAGATATTGGGGTAGGCGAAAAGAGGCTTCTCACAAAGTTCGATTTGAACTCGTGAGAAGCCTCTTTTTTATTAAAGCTGATCAAACGGCGTTTCCGCTCGGCGGAAACTCTTGATGTATCAGGGCTCGAAGCCCTTCTTACATCATGCCGCCCATTCCACCCATGCCGCCCATGTCTGGCATAGCCGGTTTGTCTTTTTCAGGCTTGTCGGCGATGACAGCCTCGGTTGTCAGGAACATAGCCGCTACGGAAGCTGCGTTTTGCAGCGCGGAGCGCGTTACTTTGGCAGGGTCGACGATGCCTGCTTCGAACATGTTTACCCACTCGCCGGTAGCTGCGTTGTAGCCGATGCCGACTTTTTCGTTTTTCAGGCGCTCAACGATAACGGAGCCTTCTTGACCGGCGTTAGCCGCGATCGTGCGAACAGGCTCTTCCAGAGCGCGCAGGATGATGTTAACGCCTGTTTGCTCGTCGCCGGAAGCTGCTACCTTGGATACAGCATTGAACACGTTCACGAGGGCTGTACCGCCACCGGAAACGATGCCCTCTTCAACGGCTGCGCGAGTTGCGTTCAGAGCGTCTTCGATGCGCAGTTTGCGCTCTTTCAGCTCGGTTTCAGTCGCTGCGCCAACTTTGATAACGGCTACGCCGCCGGCAAGTTTAGCCAGACGCTCTTGAAGTTTTTCTTTATCGAAATCGGAAGTCGTTTCTTCCAGTTGAGCACGGATTTGCGTGATGCGAGCGCCGATGTCTTTTTTGTCGCCAGCGCCGTCCACGATAATCGTGTTTTCTTTAGTTACGCGAACTTGACGCGCGCTGCCCAGTTGATCAGGAGTTGCGGATTTCAGATCCAATCCCAGCTCTTCCGTGATCACTTGGCCGCCGGTCAATGCAGCGATGTCGCCCAGCATAGCTTTGCGGCGGTCGCCGAAGCCAGGAGCTTTAACCGCTACGCAAGTGAACGTGCCGCGAAGTTTGTTCACAACCAGAGTCGCTTGTGCTTCGCCTTCAACGTCTTCAGCGATGATCAGCAATTGTTTGCCGGATTGCACCACTTTTTCAAGCACAGGCAGGATTTCCTGGATGTTGGAGATTTTTTTGTCGGTGATCAGGATGTATGGGTTGTCAAGGACAGCTTCCATTTTATCCGTATCGGTAATCATGTAAGGGGAAGTGTAGCCGCGGTCGAATTGCATACCTTCTACAACTTCAAGCTCGGTAGCGAAGCCTTTGGACTCTTCAACGGTGATGACGCCGTCGTTGCCCACTTTTTCCATAGCTTCTGCGATCAATTGGCCTACTTCATCGTCAGCTGCGGAAATGGAAGCAACTTGCGCGATGGATTGTTTGCCTTCGATCGATTTGGAGATAGCTTTCAGCTCTTCTACAGCCGCTTTAACCGCTTTGTCGATACCTTTGCGGATAACCATCGGGTTAGCGCCTGCAGTTACGTTTTTCAGACCTTCGCGAATGATCGCTTGAGCCAGAACCGTCGCTGTAGTCGTACCATCACCGGCAACATCGTTTGTTTTGGTAGCTACTTCTTTAACGAGTTGAGCGCCCATGTTCTCGAAAGCATCTTCAAGCTCGATTTCTTTCGCGATCGTTACGCCATCATTCGTGATCAGCGGGCTGCCGAATTTTTTCTCAAGAACAACATTGCGGCCTTTTGGACCCAGGGTTACTTTTACGGCATTCGCTAATGCATCAACCCCGCGAAGCATCGCGCGGCGTGCGTCTTCACTGAACTTAATTTCCTTTGCCATGATATAGGAAGCCTCCTTGTATTTATAAATATTTCGAAACCGTCCTCACCAAGCCGGTGACGGAACGGATCCATATACGAAGTAAGTAGCGATTTCGGTAAAAACTTAAGTATACTCTCGAACCGGCGCTGCCGTCAGCGCAGGGCGCTGCTGCAGCTCTATGACTGCTAAATTAGGCTAAAACAGCGAGAATATCGCTTTCGCGCAAGATCAACAGTTCGCGGCCTTCGTATTTCACTTCAGTTCCAGCGTATTTGGAGAAAATAATGCGGTCGCCTTCTTTAACTTCAAGCGGAACACGCACGCCGTCTTTCAATGCACCCGCGCCAACAGCTAATACTTTGCCTTCTTGCGGTTTTTCTTTAGCTGAATCCGGCAGCACGATGCCGCTGGCAGTTGTCTCCTCTTTCGCAATGGCTTCAATGACTACGCGATCACCTAACGGTCTGATCATGGAAAAATAGCCTCCTTTAGAAATAGGTATTGGATATGTTTCAAGCTTATTAGCACTCGAATGTGTTTAGTGCTAACAACAATTCTTATGATAATCATTCCAGAAGCATTTTGCAAGTCTTTTTACACATTTTTCACTTCTTGGGGCACCCCCCTCATTCTATCCAAAGCGGATGCAAATATTCTTCGCCGCGAGAAAATTCATAGGATTCCGGCGGGCGGAGTTACTGCAGAACCCGGTTCCCAGCAAAAAGTCCGCGGGTTCCTGCCGCCCAGCCCCCTTAAGCGCCAAAAACAGCCTGCGGCAAACCGCAGACTGTCGTTATTTAGGGCCGTATTCCTTTTCCCACTCAGCATCCTTCGCGAGCTGCTTCCGATGAATAATTCCCGATAAAAACACGCTGAACTCATACAAAATGATAAGCGGCACCGCAACCAGAATCGCTGAAATCGCATCTGGAGGCGTAATGACGGTGGCCAAAATAACGAGCACCATGTAAGCGTAGCGCCGGAATTTGTGCAGCCGTTTCGGGTTCAGCAGGCGGATTTTGGTCAAAAACATCACCACAATCGGCAGCTCGAACAGCAGCGCCAGCGGCAGGATGATGTTGAACATGAAAGAGAAATACTGTGCGGCCCCGTACAGCTCGGTAATTTCCAGGCTTTTGCTGATGGAAGACGTAAAGTAAAAAGCCATCGGAAACACGACGAAATAGCCGAAGGCAATCCCCACCAAAAACAGCAGAAACGCCGCAGGAATGTAAATAATCGAAGCTTTCTGCTCGATTTCGCTCAAACCGGGCTTCACGAAAGCCCAGATATGATAAAGCGCGACGGGCAAAGTGACCAGAATGCCTACGGCCAGGCCAAAATTCATGTATAACCGCAGCGCATCCCACGGCGAAAAGATGTTCCAGCCGATGCCGCTGGCCGGGGGAATATTTTTGAGAAAGCGAATGATCGGTCTGGCGCAAATAAGTCCGACCACCATGCCGAGCACCAGCACGACCAAAACCCAGATGATTCGCTTGCGAAGCTCGCTCAAATGCTCGACGAGCGACATTTCTTCATTCGTTGTCATGTGTCCACCAACCTAACCTTTGTGAAGCGAACGGTCTGCCCGCTCACTTAATCCCCGACAACCCCGGCTTAGTCCGGCAGCCGCCGCGCCGGGCCCGGCGCGTCCGCTTCTTTGCGCGCGGGCTCGGCTTGCGGCCCTTGCGGCGCCTGCCCGCCGACGGCTTCAATAACGTCGGATTTAACCGCCGTTTCCTGCCCCGGCGCCGTTTTTACGTCATTCATCAGGTCGCGCGTCCCTTTTTTGAACTCGCTGATCGTCCGCCCTATCGCCCTGCCAAGTTCCGGCAGCTTTTGCGGACCGAACAGCAGCAGCCCGACGATCGCAATCAGCAGCAGCTCGGTAAATCCGATATTTTGAAACATATCGCTTCATCTCCATCTATTATGCTTAACGTCCGCTAACATTGGTAAAAGCCGCCGTAGCCCATCTCGGCGATGTCTTGGCGCACAATCTCTTCGCCGGCGCAGATGCGCGGCAGAAGCACGTCAAAGGACGTGTACGGGTCGTGCATCACGCAACCCGGCAGTCCCATAACCGGCAGATCGCCCAGATAGGCGATCATCAGCATCGAGCCCGGCAGCATCGGCGTGCCGTAGCTGACCACACGGGCCCCGGCCTGCTTGATCGCGCCCGGGGTACGATCGTCAGGGTCCACGGACATGCCGCCCGTGACCAGGATCAAATCCGCGCCCTCCGCCTGGAAAGCGCGGATTTCGCGAACAATCGCCTCGCTATCGTCCGGGACGAAGCGTTGGTCCACGACCTCGGAGCCGAGCGCGGCGACCTTGGCTTTGACAACCGGGCCGAATTTATCTTCGATTCGGCCCTTGAACACCTCGCTGCCGGTCGTAATGACGCCGACGCGCAGCCGGCGAAACGGCTTGACCTCGACCAAAGCCGCGCCTTCCGCCCGCCGCTCCGCAGCGAGCCGCTCGATTACCTCGATCTTCGCTTCCTCGACGATCAGCGGAATGACGCGCGTCCCGAGCAGCGAAGCGCCGGCCTGCACGACCGTGTTCGTCCGAATCGTCGACATGACGATCTGATCCATCGCGTTCACGCGATCGATAAAAGCGCGATCGATTCGCGCCAATCCGTGAATCGCCGACTTCACGTTCACTTTGCCTTCGTGCGGCTCCGTCAGCGTCACGTTCGCTCCCTGAACCGCCCGCGCCATGCGCAGGGCGGCTTCATCCTCATGGAGATAGCCGGGCTCAAGCTCCATCGCATAGATGTGCTCCTTGCCTATACTCAGGAGCGCGGGAATGTCCCCTTCGCTGATTTGATGTCCTTTGCGAAAGAGGCGGCCTTTGAATTCGCCCGGCAAAATTTGCGTCAAATCGTGCGGCAGGATCATCCCGACCGCATCTTCCACTTTGACTTCACGAAGCATGCCATCCGCTTTGCTCAACCGTGATCACCCTCTTTGCCGGTCAAAATGCCGAGTGCATGCGGCAGCTGATCGATAATCGCCATCAAATTTTCCTGCACGCCCTTCGGGCTTCCCGGCAGATTAATAATGAGCGTCCGCCCCCGAATGCCGGAGACGGCCCGCGAAAGCATCGCCCTGGGCGTCCGCTGCATCGAAACCATCCGCATCGCCTCGGCGAATCCCGGCGCGACGCGGTCAACTACGTTCAAGGTCGCCTCCGGAGTGACATCCCGGGGAGCGAGCCCCGTCCCTCCGGTGGTCAGAATGAGGTCAGCCTGATAATAATCGGTCATTTCAATCAAAGAAGCCATAATTTCATCCATTTCATCCGGCACTACCCGATACTCGATGATTTCCCCCTGAATCTCTTCTTCGACCAGTTCGCGAATTACCTGTGCGCTTGTGTCTTCTCTCTCTCCCCGGTAACCGCGATCACTGGCTGTCAAAATCGCAACCTTCCAGCTCATCCTCTGTCACCTCTCCCTTTATCGATCGCTGCGGTGAAAGTCCCCGTTCTTGCCTCCCGTTTTGCTGATCAACATCGTGGGGCCGATCACCATGTCCTTTTCCACCGCTTTGCACATGTCATAGACCGTCAGCGCCGCCGCCGATACGGCAGTGAGCGCCTCCATCTCGACTCCGGTCTGGCCGGTCGTACGCACGGTTGCTTCTATGTATAATTCATTCAAACCGTTGTCGCCAAAAACGATGTCAATGCCGGTGAGCGGAATCGGATGGCACATCGGAATCCAGTCCGCCGTTTTTTTCGCCGCCATAATGCCCGCTACCTGGGCTACGGCGAGCACATCGCCTTTTTTCAGCTTGCCCTGTTTGATCAAATCCAGCGTCACAGGCTTCATGATGATGGCGGAACGCGCCGTTGCAGTTCGCTTTGTCTCCGCTTTATCGGAAACGTCGACCATCCGCGCCCGTCCCTGCTCGTTAAAATGGGTCAAATCCGGAGATTCGCTCAGCGCACTCACCTCAATCTTTTATGATTTAAACATTTGTCTGCTTTCGGTTACAAGACAGTCCACCCGAAAATCGTGCCAGGAAGAAGGCACCTGGGGAATCAGCTGAATATCGAAAGCGGCGGCAACCGCCAAAGGCCGTTTCAACCCGCGTGCGGCAAACAACTGCATGAAGCGGTCGTAGTAGCCGCCGCCGTAACCAAGCCTGCCATAATCCGTATCGAAAGCGAGTCCCGGCACCAAAATCATCGAGATGACGGACAAATCGTGCTCTACCGCCAAATGCGGGCGGGGTTCCCTGATGCCGTATGCGCCTTTTTCCAAATCATCCGGGCTTTGTACGACATGCAGATTCATCGTTTTCGTATCGGCAGCCACTCTCGGCAGCAAAACGCGGATTCCGTTGTCCCAGCACCAGGCCATAAGCGGAGCAATATCGGGTTCAGTACGAAACGGCATATAAGAAAGCAGCGTCGGAACGCGGGAAGCCGGTTGATTGCCGTCCGCCCCTTTCAGCTTGTCCTCACACAGCGCGACGAGGCGCTCATGGATGCGTTGCTGCTTCTCTTTGCGCTCCTCGGGCGTCAGGGAGGCGCGCTTCGCTTCAACGGCCTTGCGCAGTTCAATTTTCCGCTCTCGGATGTTCATAGATGCTCAGTCCTTCACTAAAGAGGAGTGGTTTCCCTCATTTTAACATAAACAAGAAAAAAAACTACACTCGTACCCCGAAGCCCGCCGAAACCGCCTCCAGCAGGCAAAATAGCGCATGGCCGAAACCGTGTCCGGGCAAATCCGGCTTACGACGCGCCGCAGAAATGGTGTATACTAATAAATTGACGGCATTATTACTCAAGCAGGAGGCAAGAGGCAGGATGTTATTGCAAGTATCGAACTTATCCAAAAGTTACGGCGTACGCTCCGTGCTTTCCAATATAACGCTGCAGATTGAAAATAAAGAGCGCATCGGCCTCGTCGGAGTCAACGGTGCGGGCAAATCGACGCTGCTGCAAATCATCGCGGGCGAGATATCCTACGACAGCGGCGAACTGTTCAAGGCGAAGGAAACCAAAATCGGCTACTTGCGCCAAAACAGCGGCTTGAACACGGACAAATCGATATGGAACGAGCTGCTCGGCGTTTTCGCGGGACTGCTGGATGCGGAAAAAGAGCTGCGCGAGCTGGAGGCGTCCATGGCCGACCCCGATCTCGCAGCCGACGAGAAAAAATACGAAGCTACCATGAACCGCTACGCGCAAAAATCCGAGTGGTTCCGCGAGCAGGGCGGATACGAGATCGAGGCGAAAATCCGCGGTATTTTGCACGGCATGGGCTTCGGGCAGTTTCCGCCGGAGACGAAAGTGGCGACGCTCAGCGGAGGGCAAAAAACCCGGCTCGCCTTGGCCAAAATGCTGCTCGAAGAGCCCGATCTGCTGATGCTCGACGAGCCGACGAACCATCTGGACATCGCCACGCTGACGTGGCTGGAAGGCTATTTGCGCGGATATCCGGGCGCGATTCTCGTCGTATCGCATGACCGTTTCTTTTTGGACGCGCTTGTCACTTCCATTTATGAAATCGAGCGGCACGCTTCCAGGCGGTATACAGGCAACTACTCGCGCTTCATTGAAATCAAGGCGGCCGACTACGAAATCCAAATGAAGCAATACGAAAAGCAGCAGGAAGAAATCGCCAAGCTGGAGGATTTTGTCCAGCGCAATATCGTCAGGGCTTCCACGACCAAAAGAGCGCAAAGCCGCCGCAAAACGCTCGAAAAAATGGAGCGTCTCGACAAGCCGCTGGGCGATTTGAAGCGGGCTTCGTTTTCTTTTGAAATCGAGCAGACCTCGGGCAAAGAGGTGCTGCAGGTTGACGGCCTGGCGCTTTCCTACGGCGGGAAAAAGCGGCTGGCGGACAATATCTCCTTCCACCTGCGCCGCGGGGAAACCGCCGCTTTGATCGGGCCGAACGGCATCGGCAAATCGACGCTGCTCAAGACGCTGATCGGACAGCATGCGCAGGATCAGGGCGGCCTGAAATGGGGCGCGAATGTGACGATCGGCTATTACGACCAGGAGCAAACCGGCCTGAATCCGGCCAACTCGGTGCTGGGCGAAGTCTGGAACGCCTACCCGAATCTGGAGGAAGCGCGCATTCGCACGGTGCTCGGCAGCTTTCTTTTTAGCGGTGAGGACGTGTTCAAAAAAGTGTCCGCCCTGAGCGGCGGCGAGAAGGCAAGAGTCGCGCTGGCCAAGCTGATGCTGCAAAAAGCGAACGTGCTCATTCTCGACGAGCCGACGAACCATCTCGATCTGTACAGCAAGGAAGTGCTGGAATCGGCCCTCATCGATTACGAAGGAACGCTGCTGTTTATTTCCCATGACCGCTATTTCCTGAACAAAATGGCGGAAAGCATGCTGGAGATGACCCCTGCCGGCATCCACACATATTTGGGCAACTACGACGACTACATGGAAAAAAAGGCGGAGCTGGCCGAAATGGAAGCGAAGCGCCTGGCCAAAGAGGCCGAGAAGAAAAGCGCCGCCGCCGGAGGAAGCTCCTCGGGCTCAGGTGCAGGCGCGGGCGGCAGCTACGAAGCCGACAAGCAGGCCAAGCGCGAAGAACGCAACCGCCAGCGCAGGCTTGAACAGCTGGAGCAGGACATCGCCCGGCTGGAAGAAGAAATCTCGGCGGTCGAAGCCGAGCTGGCCGATCCGGACGTGTACAACAATTACGTGCTCGTGCAGGAGAAAACGGCAGCGGCCGAGCTGAAAAAAAGCGAGCTCGCCGCCTGCTATGAAGAATGGGAGACGCTGCTGGTCTAGTAAGTCTGTACGATGTACAAAAGTAACTCCCTCGGTCGGACTCCCAGGCATCCGGCGGGCGAAAAATCGCCGCCCCTGCGGGCCCCTGAACAGAAAGCCTGCAAAAGTGCAGCTTTTTACTCACTGATGCGCTGGTTTCCGGGAATTCCTGCAAATGTGCAGTTGTTTCGCTAAAATTCGGGGCTTAGCCCCAGTATGATCAGGAATTTCCTGCACAATTGCAGGCTTTTCCTCCAGACGGGCTGCATTCACGGAAACAGCCTGCACTTTCGCAGGCTTTTGTAAAACCCCCGCGTCAGAGGCGATAACCACAATTTGCTTGACTGCACGAAGAAAACCTGCAAAAATACATGAATTTGCGTCCTTGATCGCTGTCCACGAACAATTCCTGCAAAAGTGCAGGCTTTTCAGCCGGGACATGGGCTCAGGTTCACTTTTAGCGAAAATTCCTGTACTTTCGCAGGATTTTCGCCAAAATACGCTAATTCCGGAGAAAAAACCTGCACTTTCGCAGGTTTTTTCCCTATCACGATGTCTCCCGCCCATTTTGTTCAGTTCCGCGATCTCACAAGGAGAGGTGCGCGCCCGGAAAAAGTGGCTATCCCTCAAATTAGGGCCTCACTGTTTCCCGTAGCCCTAACTGAGTATTACGGCTTTCTCAACACGCCTGACTTTCGCAGGTTTTCTCCCTGTCCAGCCTCTTCATGCTCTCTCTCACTGAGCAGCGCCGCAACCTGCGTGAGAGCGGTGCGCCCCCTTCGGTTCCTCTAACGCATCACTTTCTCAACAGCCTGAAATTTGCAGGCTTTTAGTCGAGGCAAGCGTATCCAGCAGCAAAGGGATGATAAACCGGCGACGGCGGCATGGGTGCGCCCGGCGGCATGGCGGGCTGTTGCAGCAATTCTCCGCGCTGCCAAGGAGATGAGCCGGCTCTAGCCGGCGAGTCTTTCGGCAGGCCCGCTGGCGGAGTCGGGCGGGCGGAGCTCCAGCTCCTGCAAGCACAGCAGGAGCATCGGTACCGCGACGTAGACGATCATCGTCGCCGCCGCCACGATGCCGGAGTCGTTGAGCAGCAAAGCTGCTACGGCTCCGAGCGTATTGGCCGAGAACCCGTACATCCAGTACGGGTATTGGCGCTGCCACAGCATAAGCCGCCCACGGGGGCGCAGCACCAGCACCGCCATCACGAACAGGCTCGTGATGAGCACTTTGCTCCATGCGGATGCGCCGATCAGGTGCACGTTCATCCGCAGCTTGCGCACGATCAGCTCGCCGAGCCGATCGAATTGCCCTGCGCGCAGCGCGTCGAACGCGCGCCCGACGTGGCTCTCCCGCGCGGCGGCCGCGGGAGAATCGGCGCTGTTGAGCAGCCACAGCGCGGCAAACCCCAGCGCGAGCAGCGCTGCCAGCAGGACCGCCGTCCTGCCGGGGCGCAGCTCGCGCCAGCGG
>NZ_JBZYAO010000018.1:0-154589 GCF_059820445.1 Paenibacillus sp. sgz302190 | reverse complement strand
ACTCGTTATTGGTGATGTGGCTAACACCTTTCCAAGCAGGGTTCCCACCTGCTACCTCACTCGACCTATGCTTGGTCGCTCCACTTTCGCAGGTTTTCTCCCTGGCAAGCCGCCTCCCCCAATTCAGTAGCGCTCCCCCTTGCAGAAGAGGCGTGGGTTGGGGAAGAGCGGCTGTCGCACCTCGCGCAGCTCCCAGCGCGAGGTGTTGCGCTGCATGTCGGCGGTCGGTCGACCACATGCTCCCCTCGGTTCCCCCTAACCCATCACTTTATCGACAATCCGACTATTGCAGGTTTCCACGCGTTCACGTTTTCTACGCGCTAATAGGGATGCGCCTCTCCAATGTACGTTTTTCTCATCAGCCTGACTTTTGCACATTTTCTCCGCGTCGGCTGTCGGATGCACTGCCTAATCGGGCTAGTTTTTCGGCAGTCTCTCCAGCTTCGCGAGAGGCTTTGTCGTCACCGGACAGTCCCGGCCAATACCGGCTTCAACTCGAACCGCAGCCTGAACCGCAGCTGGAGCCCGACGAACAGCCGGATGAACTGCAGCTGCTGGAGCTGCAGCCGCTTGAGCCGCTGCCGCTATCGCTGGAGCAGCTTGTCGAACCGCCGCAGCCGGAGGCCGAGCAGTTGCTTTGCCGGCGGGCGGACTCCTCTTCCGCGGGCAGCACGGCGTTCATGCCGCTGCTGTAATTCGCCGCATCGGCTATGGAGAAAAAAACCATCGCCGCCGCGACATGCAGCATGCTGCCTGAAACCGCCGAAGATCGGGACCAGCCCGTATCTTCGAAGGAACGGCTGTCGGCGGAGCGTTCCGCCTCGGCGACAGCCTGCTTGACCAGGAAGCGGATCGCGTCCGCGACTTCCGGGTCCTGTTCCGCTTTGCCGGTATCGAACCAAAGCGCGGCGATCTCTTCCTCGCTGCGGGAACGCAGCAGGTCCGTCCGTTCCCGGTCCAGCGGATACCGGAAAAAGCCGTTCCAGCATGCGGCACTGCTCGGAGCAAATTCGAACAAATGCGCGTACACCCAGTCGAACCAGGCCCGTTCTCCCGGCATTTCCCTCGGCTCCCGCTCGGGGGAATGATGGATGACCCCGCCGGCGAACTGCTCGCCGAACCGTTGGTACTCTCTTGTAAACATCAGCATTTCGTGCCATATGTCATCAATTTCACTGCTGAACATCGGCGTTCGCTGCAAAATTAAATTCATCAAAAAAAATCGTTTCAACTCAAACCATTTGCAGGCAAATTCATCATCGCTCATTTGCGGATATTCGGATTGTACCCGATATTTGATCCGTTCCGTAAAATCGGACGTAAGCGAGCTCTCCAGCCTTCTTACCGCGTTCTGCAAGGGAACGCCGCTTAATAGTCCTAATTGCTGAGGCAGCTCTGAAGCGTCGAAGCGCTTTTTGGCGGGCCGGCTGCGTTTGTACGACGGCGCTTTTTTTCCGGATTTTCCAAATAAAAATCGAAACACTGGCATCCCTCCCTGTTACCAATATAACACATAATTGTTAGCTGGATAACAACGCCGACAATATCAATTGGAAAACGATTCATAGGTTGCCTATAATATAAGAAACAGCCTGCTGCATAGGCTCTTCCGCAGCAAACTTGAGGGAGGAATCGTATGAAAATAGCCGTTACCGGCGGAACCGGTTTTATCGGAGGCCGCTTGATTCGTTATTGGCAGCAGCAAGGCCACGAAGTGCTCAACATATCCCGTTCTGCGGGTTCTCATGCGGGTTCCCCTGCTTCCGGGCAGCAGGTTCAAACAGTTACCTGGGAGCAGCTGCGGAGCCGGCCGGGCGATTTCGGCGGCTTCGACGCCATCGTCAACCTCGCCGGCGCTTCGATCAACCAGCGCTGGACCGCCGCGGCCAAGCACACGATTGTCGAATCGCGGCTGAAGGCGGCGGCGCAAGTCGCCGACTGGGTCGCAAGCATGAGCGTGAAGCCCAAGGTCGTCGTCAACGCTTCCAGCGTAGCCATCTACGGCACATCCGAAAGCGATACTTACGACGAGCGGAGCCCGCATCGTCTTGTCGATTATCTCTCGAACGTCGTGGAGCAATGGGAAGGGGCGGCGGATCAAATTCAAGGAATGCGGCTCGTGAAAATCCGGGTAGGGCTCGTCCTGGACCGCAAAGAAGGCGCTTTGCCGCCAATGGCGCTCCCCTACAAGCTCGGCGTGGGCGGCAAAATCGGAAGCGGCAGGCAGTGGATATCCTGGATTCATGTCGAAGATATGATCAGGCTGATCGACTTCTGCATCCGGCACGAGGAGATCAGCGGCCCTGTCAATGCTACGGCTCCGAATCCGGTGACGAACGAACAATTCGGACGCGTACTGGCGCGGTCGATGCACCGGCCGAACTTTGTTCCTCTGCCCGCTTTCGCTTTAAAGCTGCTATTCGGCGAACTGTCGGAGCTTTTGCTGAAAGGGCAGAAGGTGCTGCCGCGGGCGCTGCTTGAATACGGATTCGTCTTCGCTTATCCGACGATCGACGAGGCGCTGGCAGACGTTGCCGGGCGGGGTTGATTCCATCGGCAGCCGGCTTCATGCAAAAAACAGGCAGCCCGGCGATGCCCGGCTGCCTGCTTTACGTTATTATTTTGCCAGCAAGTTGTCCGATACTTTAATAAGCTGCAGCTGTGTCGGCACACCTGTCATCGTCAGGCTGCCCTTATCATCATAGCTGATGCCAAAGTCGTTATCGTTGACGATGGCGATCGTATTGGCATCAACGACCGTTAAGCCTTCGATTTTTTCGTACGGATAGCCGAGCTTGGCGATGTCGACGACAAGCTCTTTGCCGACCGGCTGGATGCCCTTATCCTTCAATTGCTGTACGCTCAAGCTCTCCAGATTTTTGCTCTCATCCGTACCAAGCAAATTCGTCGCTTTGGAGAAATCCGATTTATAGATGCGCTTCAACTGCGCTTCCGCTCCGGAGTTTTTGTCGCGCTCGTCGACGAGCAGAACATTTTCGGACAAAGCGGAAAGATCGCTGATCACCACATCTTTTTGCTTCACGTTCGTGAACATCCCGGCCTGCTCGGCCACATAGACGTACTCTCCGGTTACCTGCTTGGAAGCCAGATCCAGCTTCAAAATGCGCAGGTTGCGGGAAGCCTCGCCGGTCTTTTTGTCCGGGTTCGCCATCGGACTTTGAATCGACGTATAGAGCGATTTGCCGTCAGGCGAAATCGTAACGCCTTCGAAACCGCGATTCGAGATTCTCTTGCTGTATACTTCGGGCAAAATATCATAGATCGCTGTCTTCGCACCGGCAGCAACCAGCTTCTCCTTCATCCCTTTCGGCACGTAGCGGCCCAAAATTGTGCCGTCCCGCTTAACCTGCAAGATGGACGGACGGTACTCTTCCGACAACCAGAACGTGTCGTCTGCCGGATTGTAAGCAATTCCTTCCAGATCCAGACCGTCCGGATCATAGGAAAGCTTGGTTGCTCCTTTCTCGTCATAAGGAACCTCGTCCGGCCCTTCCAGATTCGGAAGCCCTGTAATATAAGAACTGTTCGTCACTTTGTCCTTTTTGCCGTCGGGAAGCTGCAGTTTGATCGTTTCCAAAACTTCGATGCTGCCGCCCGCCACTTTAATCTTGTAAATGCGCGGGTTGTAAGTATCGATCGGGAACGTACGCAGCTTGTCCTTGCCAACTTCCCCGTTAGGCCCGCGGTCCGCTATCGTGTAGAAAGTGTCTGCGGGGTCTTTCTGCAAATGAATAAGCCCGGAGAATCCGCCTTCCTGAATGCCTTTGCCGAGAGAAGGCGCATTCTTCCATTCAAACTTGTCGCCCAACTTCGGAATTTCTTTCAACGTCACGCTCTGGTTCCAATCGTTCCAGTCGATTTGCTTGCCGAGCGCTTCACCGATGGTGCGAAGCGGCACATAGGTGCTTCCGTCGATGACAACCGGATCTTTGTCAAGCTTCAGTTCTTTTCCCCCGGACACAATCGGGAATTTCACTGCAATCGCTTCCAATGCAGCTTGTCCTGCAGAAACGACTTGTGCGCCGGATACGACTAATGCCGCTCCCAGCACGACCAGCAATTGTTTTTTTCCATTGATCTTTTTCATTTGATCCCCTCCAAAGTGTAATTCCACTATCTTACAGAAGCATACTTTGCATTTATTTACGCTGTGTTAACGAAATGCAAAGAAATTGTAAACGAAAATTGCCACTTCCCATTCGATTAATAATTGTGTACAATTAAATTGTCAAAAATTAAAAAGAAGGTGATTTTTATGAGCGTTTACGATTATAGCGCCCGGACGATCCGCGGCGAGGAAAAGCCGCTTGCCGACTATCGCGGCCAAGTGCTGCTGATCGTCAACACGGCGACCAAATGCGGGTTTGCCCCGCAGTTTGCCGGACTTCAGGAGCTTTATGACACATATAAAGATCAGGGCTTTGCCGTGCTCGGCTTTCCTTGCAACCAATTTAAAGAGCAAGAGCCCGGCGACGACTCGCAGGTTGAGCAGGCGTGCCAGCTTAATTTTGGCGTCAACTTCCCTCTGTTCTCCAAAATCGATGTGAACGGCCCGGACACGCACCCGCTCTACCGCCATTTGAAGCAATCGGCGTCCGGATTGTTCGGTTCCGGCATTAAGTGGAACTTCACGAAATTTCTCGTCGACCGGCAGGGACAGGTGGTCAGACGGTTCTCTCCCACGACGGCGCCGCGGAAAATCGACGATCAAATCCGCAAGCTTTTGGAACAGTCCGCCGTACACGCCTGAAGCAAGCCCGCAAACGAAAGCAAAAAAGCATCCTCTCACACTGTGAAGGGATGCTTTTTCTATTAAACCGGGCGTTATTTTACATACTTCTTCGCCTTTTCGATAGCTTCGTCTTCCGTCGCCCCGGTTATGTAACGCCCGTTAATAAAAATAAAAGCAAAACGAGAGCAGGGACCGCAATAAGATTTACAGCCCACCTTGACGTCGTCGTCCGGCGCGATGCGGTTCAGCTTCGACACGGCGGTCTTTACTTTCATATGTTTGCATTTGTCACAAATGCGTATGTCATTAGGCATTAGTGATCTCCGTGGTTCCCTTTGCTCGGGTTCGTAATCATGAACCCTTCTTCAGGCGTATAAAAATAATCGATGCGGATGCCGTCAAGAAGCGGCTCGTTTTTGTCAAGCAGGACATCAATCCCTTTATCGGTTGTAACTACGACATCGTTCTCCGATTTATCGTCCAGTCCGAGTCCATAGTGCGCATGATCGCCATGCTTGTGAGTCACTTGAACGCGTACGGTCAATCCTTTGTTTTCTTCTTTGTCCAGTTCCATCTGAAGTACTTTGGCAGCGTTGCGTGAAATTTTGACTTTCATCTTGTACACATCTCCTGAAACAAATTTTAATCTTATTGTAAATAATCAGAGGGACGAAATCAACTTTGGTTTCGTATTGCCAATTTCGCCCCAGCTCTATAAAATGGTTAGTAGTAAATCGATTCTCCACTAAATTCAACTTGGAAACTTACTTACCTTAACGTTAGTATTGAACCGGAAAGGATGCGTTCCCATGTCTACGCTAGAGAATGAGAAAGTCGCTCCGCTCAGCAACTACATCCCCAAAGAACCGAAGGTGATTGACTGCTCAATAGAAAGAACGCTGGAAGTGATCGGAGGAAAATGGGCCTTCCTCGTACTTCGCGAGTTGTTCTGCGGGACACGCCGCTTCGGAGAACTGCAGCGCCAAATCGCCGGCATCAGCCCCAAATCGCTCACCGATACGCTGCGGCATCTGGAGGATCACGGCGTATTGGAGCGGACCGCTTATCCGACAGTTCCCGTAACCGTCGAATACACGTTGACACCTAAAGGCCAGGATTTGCATCAAATATTGAAAGAAATGAAGTTATGGTCGGCAAAATGGACATAATGGTCCATTAAGGACAAAGCTTCGTTTAAGAGAGCCAATTTCTGCATGGCTGCTTACTACAACTGAGGAGTGTTTACTGGATGATCATAATCAAGTCAAAAGAACAGATTGAAAAAATGGGCAAGGCCGGGCGCATTCTCGCGGACTGCCATAAAGAAATTGCCAAGATGATCCGCCCGGGCATCACCTCATGGGAGATCGACCAATTCGTCGAAGGCTTCCTTGCCAGACACGGCGCGACTCCCGAGCAAAAAGGATACCGCGGCTACCCCTACGCCACCTGCGCTTCCGTAAACGATGTCATTTGCCACGGCTTTCCGGGCAAAGAGCCGTTGAAGAACGGCGACATCGTCACGATCGATATGGTCGTTAATTTGGACGGCTGGCTGGCGGACTCGGCCTGGTCGTACGCGGTCGGCAGCATCTCCCCCGAAGCGGAAAAGCTGCTGGAAGTGACCAAGGAATCGCTGTACAAAGGCATTGAAAAAGCGGTCCCGGGCAACCGGATCGGCGACGTATCGCATGCGATTCAGGTGTACGCCGAATCCCAAGGTTTTTCCGTCGTCAGGGACTTCATCGGACACGGCATCGGTTCCGAGATGCATGAAGAGCCGCAAGTGCCGCACTACGGCCCGGCCGGCAAAGGCCCGCGCATTAAAGAAGGCATGGTGTTCACGATCGAGCCGATGCTCAATGTAGGCAAATACTTTACCAAAATAGATCTGGACGGATGGACAGCCCGTACCGTCGACGGCAGCCTCTCGGCCCAATACGAGCATACGATAGCGATCACAAGCAGCGGACCGATCATTTTGACCGACCAATCATAGCAGCTTTGGTTACGGAGGAACCCAGGTGATTTCTTTTTACAGGAAATATTGGAGGACGGCTTTTGATATAGCGCTCATCGTGCTTACCGTCTATTTGTTCATGCTTCTTTTCAGCTATTTGTACCGCATCGCGACGCCTATTTTTCTGGCTCTGATTATCTATGCGATAATCGAGCCTCTGGCTCGCTTTCTGCACCGCAAAGGGATGCCGAAGTCCATCGCTTCCGCGATTTCCACCCTGGTGTTCGTGCTTATTATTTTAGGCGCACTTGCAGGTGCGGCCCTGATTTTTACGAACCAGATCATGAGTCTGGCGGAAAAAATCGATACATACAAAGCCGTGTTCCAAACGCAGATCGTGGAAAAAGTCAGCCAGCTGCAAGGCTCGATACGGAACCTGCCCGACGACGTCGTGGTGAAAGCGCAAAGCTACGCCGCTCAATTCGCGGAAAAAGCGTCCAAGCTGCTGGTCAGCTTTTTATCGGGGCTCGTCAACTCGCTGACGTCGTTTTCCACGTTCATGTTTAATTTTATCGTCGGCATCATTCTGGCGTACTTCTTGAGCATTGAGATCGAATCGTGGAACAAGTTTGCGAGCGACAAAACCCCGCGGACGTTTAAAACGGCCTACTACTTTCTTAAAGAAAACGTGATCAAAGGCATCGTTTCCTACATCAAGGCGCAGCTGAAGCTGATTTCGCTGACGTTTGTCGTCATTTTTGCCGCGCTGCTCGTTTTGAACGTCAACAACGCGTTCTCCGTTGCGCTGCTGTCGGCGATTTTCGATGTGCTGCCGCTGCTCGGCGTTTCGACCTTGTTCATTCCTTGGATCATTTACCTGTTTATCGTCGGCAATACGACTTTGGCCATTTGGCTGACCATCGTACTTGTGGTTGTCATCCTCGTCAGGCAGTTTATGGAGCCCAAAATTACGGGCGAATCGCTCGGCGTATCGGCTTTTACGACACTCGCTTTCATGATCGTCTCGCTGTCCCTGTTCGGCGTCGCCGGCGTCATCATGTCCCCGGTGCTGATCATTTTGATCAAGGCGCTGTACGACCAGGGATATTTGCAACAATGGATCAGCAAGCCGCAGGACGAATATTCGGACAACCGCAGCCCCTATGGCGGATCTTAAACGCGAAAATGATAGCCGCCCTTTTCCCCATGCAAGGGGTTAAAAGGGCGGCTATTGCCATGCCGCGGCGGAGACCGCCTGCACAAACTGCTTTGTCGGAAACGTATGCGTTAGAGCTGGATGAACAATCTGCCGAGGCTTCTGCACTGCGCTGAGAAAGCCTGCAAACATGCAGCTTCGGGGCTCGCTGACTGTTTAGCCCCCTGCCACGAACCCTTCCTGCAATTGGAGATTGTGCAGGCTGCCCGAGAAAGTAGCGATACTCTGTGAGGGTTGGGGGAACCAGTGGCTAATGCGCGCCCCTCCCGGTATAGGTCGTGGAACTGCACAACTGGGCAGAAGGTAGCTTGGTAGAGAGAAAACCTGCAAAAGTGCAGGTTTTTTCTGCGGAATCGGCTTATTTGGGCGGAAAACCTGCAAAAGTGCAGGAATTTTCGCTGAAAGCGAGTCGGAGTCCATCTGTTCGGGGAAAAGCCTGCACTTTTGCAGGAATTGTTCATGGTCAGCGATCAAGGGCGCAAATTCATGTATTTTTGCAGGTTTTCTTCGTGCGGCCAGGCTATCCCCCCTAACGTGGAAGCTTTTCAACAGCCTGAATTGTGCAGGCTTTTCACCGCTACAAAATTGCTCAAGTTCATTATGGCTGCACTTTCACAGACTCTCTCCACAGACCGCCCTGCCAAGCCCCCTAATACCCCGCCGGGCGGCGAAGTAAAAGGAGTGGAGCGTCGGGCGGCGCGGCAAAAGGAGCGACCCGCCGCAGGCGCAGCAAAAGGAGCGACCCGCCGCAGGCGCAGCAAAAGGAGCGACCCGCCGCAGGCGCGGCAAAAGGAGCGACCCGCCGCAGGCGCAGCAAAAGGAGCGACCCGCCGCAGGCGCAGCAAAAGGAGCAGCCCACCTCACCGCGCAGCAAAAGGAACGGCCCGCCGGGCGCAACTCCCCAGCGTGCGGTGGGGCGCCGCTTGACGGCGGCAACTACGCTTTTCGGCTCACACTCTGTGCATATGGCGGTAATCCGATGGGGCGAGTCCGGTTTTCTTTTTGAACACGCGGCTGAAATAAAAGCCGTTCTCGTAGCCGCAAGCTCCGGCGATTTCTTCCAGCGTCAGCGTCGTCTCCGCCAGGAGCCGGCGCGCTTTCGCCAAGCGGACGTCCTGCACATACTCCGACGGATTCAGGCCGAACGCCTTGCGGAACCGCCGCGTCAGCTGCACGGGCGAAAGCCCCAGCCGCTCAGCCATCTCCGACATGCTGAACGCTTCGTCGGCCCGCTCGGTCAACATGTTCCGGGCAAGCTCCATTTTCCGGTCCGCGACCGGCTCCGGGACTTCGATCCTCCCCTTTTCCATCCGTACCAGCCTGAGCAAATCATTCAACATATGCTCCTTATGCGCTGCACTCTCCTCGTCCCAATCGGGAAGCTTCCTTAAGTACTCGTAATCCGACAGCAGCCGCTCCGCATCCCGGACGGCCAGCTTGCCGCACCACTCGGATTCTTCCTCCGGCAGAAACGGCGGAATCCAGGCGAATTGCAAAAAATGAAACGACAGCGGCTCCGCTGTCCTGCGGTGAAACCACTCGTGAGGCGGACAGACGACGAGCTCTTTGAACCCTGCTTCTCCGCTCTCCTCACCGATTTGATATTGGAACCGCCCTGCCTCGACAGCAAACATCGTCCAGCAGGAGTACCGGTCTTTGCCCAACATAAACTGCCGTTTCCGATGCCAGTATACATGAGATATCAACCGCGCGGACGGGACCCGAACCATCCTTCTCCCCCTTAAGGATATCGATGAAATAAAGTATATGCGATATGCAACGGATTGCATGTTCAATGAACATATCGTATTTTACAATGAAATACAAGATATATATTTCCTTTTGAGCAGGGAGCGATCAGGATGAAAAACGAAACTTTCGCAAGCGACATTACCGTCGTAGGCGGCGGATTGGCGGGCGTCTGCGCGGCCGTCGCCGCAGCCCGGTTAGGCCGAACCGTGGCGCTCGTGCAAAACCGGCCGGTGCTTGGCGGCAACTCCAGCAGCGAAGTGCGCGTATGGGTGTGCGGCGCAACGGCGCACGGCGTTCACAGGTATGCCCGTGAGACCGGTATTATGGGTGAGCTGTTCGTCGAGAACCAGTACCGCAATATGGACGGGAATCCGTATATTTGGGATTTGGTCGTGCTGGAGAAGGTGAAGGCTGAGCCCAACATCACCCTTTTCCTGAACACCGATGTGCATGAAGTCGAAGCGGACGGCTCGGAAGACGACCGGACGATCCGCTCGGTAACGGGCTGGATGATGGGCTCGGAGCGGCGGATCCGCTTTGAGAGCCCGATCTATCTCGACTGTACGGGAGACGGCCTCGTCGGCTTTCTGGCCGGGGCCCGGCACCGCATCGGGCGAGAGGCGAGAGAAGAATACGGCGAAGACTGGGCGCCTTTGATCCCGGACGATATTACGCTGGGCAGCACGCTGCTTTTTTATACCAAAAATGCGGGAAAACCCGTCAAATACACGCCTCCCGCCTTTGCCAAAGACATTACGCAAACGTCGATCCCGATCCGACGCATGATCCGCAGCGGTGATAACGGCTGCGCTTACTGGTGGATCGAGTGGGGCGGCGAGCTCGACACGGTGCACGATAACGAACGGATTCGCGATGAGCTGAGCGCCGTCATTTACGGCATCTGGGATTACATTAAAAACTCCGGCAAATTCGACAGCAGCCATCTGACGCTTGAATGGATCGGCTCGCTACCCGGGAAGCGGGAGTATCGTCGTTTCGTCGGGGACTACGTATTGAACCAGAACGATCTGCTTGAGCAAAAGGAGTTCGCCGACCGCGTCGCCTTCGGCGGATGGTCCATCGATCTGCATCCGCCGCAAGGCATGTATGCCGCGGAGAACGGCTCAAAGCACTGGCATATGGACGGCAACTACCATATCCCGTTCGGCTCGCTGTACTCCGTCAACGTGCGCAATATGCTTATGGCCGGCCGCAACATCAGCGCCTCGCACGTCGCCTTCGGCACGACGCGGGTCATGGCGACGTGCGCGGTTATCGGCGAAGCCGCGGGCACGGGAGCCGCGCTCTGCGTGCAGAAAGGCGTCACGCCGCGCGAGCTGCGGGAGCGCCATCTGGAGGCGCTGCAGCAGACGCTGCTGCGTCAGGACGCCGCCGTGCTCGGCCTGAAGAACGGCGACGAGGCGGATTTGGCGCGCCTCGCCATGACATCGGCTTCCAGCGTGTTAACCAAGCTGGAAGTTGCCGACTCCGCGGCAACGGTTCATTTGACCGCCGATCTCGGCCTGCTGCTGCCCGTCGATCCGCACCTGTCCGGGCTGGAGCTGCTGCTCGATGCCGGCCGGGACAGCGAGCTGACTGTGGAGCTTTGGAGCACCGGCAAAGCGCAAAACTATGTCCCGCACACGCTTATCGCCACGTCGCGCACCGGCGTAACGAAAGGCTCGCGGCAGTGGGTGCGGACCGATCTCTCCTGGCATCCGGAAACCGCCCGCAACGCCTTCATCGTCATACGCAGCAATCCGGATTTGTCCGTACACGTATCGGATCGCCCGCATACCGGCGTGCTTTCTTTCCTCCATGGCAGCGATCCGAGCCTAACAAAAGAAACCGTACACGCTCAACCTGTAGCGGAGTGGAGCATGCAGGCATTTGTGCGCAAGCCGATTTGTTTCCGTCTGGCTTCGGCGACTTCCGCTTTTTCACCGGACAAAGCCGTGGACGGCTGCACCCGGCCTTACGCCGGCCCGCATATGTGGTCCTCGGACACCGTGCAGCCCGAATCACCCGAATGGCTGGAGCTCAGCTGGCCGGATGAAGTCGAAATCAGCACCGTCCATCTGACCTTCAACGACGATGTGAATGAAGATTTGATTAATCTTCATCATCACCTGACGCCGTTTGAAGCCATTCCGGAGCTGGTCAAAGATTATACGCTGCAGGCGTTTGCGCATGGCGATTGGCTCACTTTGGCCGAAGTGCGCGGCAACTACACCCGCAAACGCGTCCACAAGCTGGCCCAAGCCGTCCGTACGGACCGCATCCGTGTTACCGTCGAGGCAGCGAACGGAGCTTCACGGGCGGAAATTGTAGAAGTGCGCTGTTACAATTAAGCGGGCGGACGCCGCCAATTGCCCGGCTGGGCGCAAAAGCTCCGCTTTTATGGCGGTTCCTGGTCCAACGGCCGACATTCGCCCGGGCAGCTTTTTTCAAGAGTTGGGCCTTTTTCCCTCTTGATATACCTAACATGGTGTGTTATATTAAAAGTGCGTTAAATCAAGGTTTTCACTTCAAAAAGTTGATATAGGAGTGATTATGATGAACAATAACTCACTGCACATCCCTCAGGGCGAAGAAGTTATTCGTGTGGAAATGACCGTCAAGGAAGCGCTTGCATTGTCCGGTGCCAAATTCCCGCAAAATCACAAGCTTGAAACAGACGCCGTTAAAAAGCTGAAACAATCTCTCGAAGATAAACTGCTTCATTCGAACCACTAATTGCATACAGCCTTGCGTTTCGATGATACGCTCATCGGGGCGCAGGGCCTTTTTCATTTTCACGGCCTGGCGGTTAATGGCGTACCGATTCGCTCATACTAAAAGCGCATCGACCATTCTATTCGACCAGGGAGTGATGAACATGTCTGACAATAAACAGCAAGGCCACGGCAGCCAGAACACGACGAACCGGACTTCGGACAAGAGCAGCAGCAAAGGCAGAAAATGAAAATCAACCGAACATTTCCCGGGAGGCGGCAAGCATGATGGAACAATTGGAAAGCAACTACGACTGCGCCAATGCCGGCGCCGACCTGCACAGTCTGAAAGAAGAGCTGGATGATCTAAAAGCGCAAGGAACTCCTGACCGGGAGTCTCAGGAACTGCTGAACCGGATCGAAAATCAGATCCGATTTATTGAGAATAAATGCTCCATCCGTCATTAAGCGCAAAAAATGCAGCCCATTCAGCCTCATGTTCAGGCCGGATGGGCTTTTTCGCGTTGCAAGGCTCACGATACCCGCTTCACCCTGTTTATAAAAAACGAAAGCACCAGAGCAACGGCCGTTATGATTGTGGCGATCACAAACGCGTCGTTAATGCCGCTGATCGTCGATTCTTTCATCGCGGTTCCATAAATCAGCGTAGTTACGAGCTTGCTGCCTGCCGCAACGGGGATATGCGCCATCTCGGCAACTCCGTGCCCCAGGCGGGCCAATTCCGCCGTAATAACCGGATTCGTCGCGGTAAACGTGTTGCCGGTGTTCCCCATATGGAAATCCGTCCTGCTGCTCATGACGGTCACCAGCAGCGCCGTTCCCAATGAGCCCGCCACCTGCCGCAGCGTATTGGACATCGCCGTTCCGTGGCTATGCAAATGTCTGGGCAGCTGGTTCATCCCTTCGGTCATGATCGTCATCATCATGAAAGACATGCCGAACATCCGCAGGCAGTACAGCAGCAAAATGTGGCTGTAGGACGTATCCGCCGTCAGCTTGCTGAACTCCCAGGTCGTGACGGTCGTAATGACGAGGCCGGTGACGGCCAGCAGTCTGACCCCGATCCGGTCGAACACCATGCCTGCGATCGGCTGCATAATGCCCATCAGTATCGCGCCCGGAAGCAGCAGCAAACCCGAAGCGAGCGGGGTGAATCCGCGAATGTTCTGCAAGTAGATCGGCAGCAAAATCATCGCTGCGAACATCGCCATATTGATGATGGAACTGACGATAGTCGTCAATGTGAAAATGTTGTAGGTGAACACCCGCAGATCGAGCATCGGTTCCTCGGCGGTCAGCTCCCGCCACACAAAACCGATCAGGCTCAGTATCCCTGTCGTCAACGTTCCGAGCACTTCCGTGCTCTGCCAACCGGCTGTGCCCGCTTCGCTGAAAGCGAACAGCAGGCCGCCGAAGCCGACCGTTGAAAAGAAAAATCCCCAAAAGTCGAATTTTACTTTGGATATTTTGGTCACGTTGCCCATCAGCGCAATGGCCAGCAAAATGTCGACCAGACCGATCGGCAGTACGATATAAAACAGCAGCCGCCACGTATACGTCTGAACGAGCCATCCCGAAAGCGTCGGGCCGATCGCCGGGGCGAAAATCATCGCGATGCCCATCGTGCCCATGGCGCTCCCTCTTTTTTCAGGCGGAAAAACCGTTAAAAATACAGTCATCATCAGCGGCATAATGATGCCCGCTCCCGAGGCCTGCACGACCCTCCCCGTCATCAGCAGCGCGAAGTTGGGCGCGACCGCGCAAATCAGAGCCCCTGCGGTAAACAAAATCATCGCGGTTAAAAACATCACCCGGGAGCCGAACCGTTCTATTAAAAAGGCGGTTATCGGAATCATGACGCCGTTTACCAGCATGTAACCCGTCGTCAGCCACTGCACGACGTTGGCCGCTACGTTGAAATCGGTCATAATATGAGGAATAGCAACATTGATAAGCGTCTGGTTCAAAATGGCGACGAAAGCCCCCAGCATGAGCACCGCAAGCAGTTGGCCCACTTTGACTTCCGCCGTTCGCGGGGAAGCGGATTTTCTTGCAGCGGACCTCCGGCTGCCGTTCAGCTCCTCCGACATTTCGACCAGCAGATCGGACGGCTCGGGTACCGGCGTGTAATGCCCGCTCGCTCCCTCGGCTTTGCGCCTCCATCTTTTGACGGCAAACCGGTTCACCGCCGCAATGACAACAAGACTGAATATGGCATAGCCTATCGCATACGCATTCATATGTCCGCTCCCTTACTTATGAATGCGTGCGGTGACACTCATTCCCGGTATGAGGCCGAGCCCGCGGTTGCCCTCCAGCGAGATCGTAACAGGGATGACCTGGGCCACCTTCGTATAGTTGCCGGTTGTGTTCGAGGCCGGCATCAGCGAAAAAGTTCCGGCTGTCGCCAGCCCTATCCTGTCCACCCTGCCGCTTAACGTCGTACCCGGAAACGCATCCACGTAAACGTCGACGGCTTGTCCCAGCTTCACGTCATTGATTTCCGTTTCCTTTACGTTCGCCGTCACCCAGAGCCGATCCAAATCGTAGAGATACGCCAGCGGCACCCCTGCCGATACGAGCGATCCGGTGATTGCGCTCTGCTGAACGATCGTTCCTTGTTTGGGCGTTAAAATATCTACGGCGCCCGACGCTGCCGCGACTGCTCCGATCCGGTCTCCCTGGGACATTTTTTTGCCCGTTTCTCCGTACCAATCCGTCAATTTTCCGGAAGCGGATGCGCTGATCACTATTTGATCGCCCGTGATTTGTGCATTGTTCGTCGATAAGTAGTTGATGGACTGGTTGTAAAAGTAGTAGCCTATCGCCGCTCCCCCAACAAGAATGATGAGCAGAATTATGTTAAGTACGATCATGCGTGCCGTGCCCTTCATTAGGATTCGCCTCTTTCCGGATGGTTTGTCATTTCAACAAACCTAATATCTCCCACAAAAAAGAGGAATATGTAGAAAACAGGCAAAAACGGCAAAGAGAAGGAAGCCTGCGCGTGGGGGGTTGCCCTGGCAATCCTTCGCCTCCGCATCGATGACAGCGTCTCCTTCTCGGCCCTTTCGTCAGTTAATCCGTTTTCTGGTCAGGATACACGGAACTCCTTTGCCTACTGCGCCAGGCTCCGACATCGCGGCCAAATACCGCAATCCCCGGGCACACTGCTGCTTGCAAACCGCGCATGTCGACGATTCGACAATTTTCATCGTATATTGAGGCCTGGATGAAACTTCCTTTTTCTTGCTTGCTTTACCTGCTTTTCCTTTAGGGGCCATGCCGATCCCTCCCAAGCTTCCTCTTCAGCAACCGCTCTTGTCATCAGTATATGAGGAGCCGGGGGAACGGTTCTTGCCGGGCATGGCCTTCTTTCGCGGCGTATTTTTACTTGCCTTGGTCTTGTCCCAACAGCTCCAGTCCCTCCAGCAAAATGGGCACGGCTTCTTCGTACAAGGCCGGGAACGTCTCCGCCGGCAGCGGATTTACCCCATACCCGACTTCGATCGTAAAGCCCGGACGGCGAAACTTTTCGATGAACCAATCCTTGTAACCCGCGTCGCTGCCGGTCAGCTTAACCGCTTTGTATCCGCTTGCCCGGGCCAGCCGTTCGGCATACGCTGCCGCCTGAGGAGGCTCGTAATCCCTGTAGTTCCAATAAATTTCCCGCCCTTGAGTATGCAGAGCCATCACCATTTCAAAATTGCGCTCCACCATAAAAGCCGCAATAGCCGCGGCCTCCGGCTCGGTCAGCGGCGCCTCGCCTGTGTAATCCCGCTCGCCCGGGCACAGCTGTCCTCTGCGGGCCCGCTCCTCCTCCCAATGCGCCGGAAATTGATCGTTCAGATCGACCCCTCGCGCGTTGGCCTTCCAGCCCCTGAAGTCGCCCGAGCCGCAATTCATGGCGATCAGCGCGTCCGCACACGGGAACGGCGCGGATGAAACGCCGTGCAAAACCAGCTCGACCCCGTCGGGATTTACCATCGGGACAAGCCAGAGCGTTATATCCGCAAAAATCCGCCTTGCACTGCGCCCTCGCCATGGCGTTCCCGAGGCATACGCTGCCGCGGCCTCCTCCAAGAACCGCATAAGAATCGGCGTCGTAATCCATTCATTCGCGTGGATGGAAGCGTTGTAATGAATGGATCCGGCGCCTGTGCCGATCGCTACGGCCGGTATGCTGCGGCCCAGCACCGAACACCCGATCGAAGAACAACGCAGAAACGGATACGTCTCCCCAAGTCTCGCAATCTCTTCGCACAGCTTTAAGTAGCCGTATTGTTGCATGAAGCCACCTCCGGAACAAGCTTGCCGCCGCCATGCGACATAGCTTTGTCGATGCCGTATATGCTTATGCCGCCGCGATTTCATTCATGCAAAAAAGCGCCGTCGCGGCTTTGTCGTTCCCGCTCCGGCGCTCTTTTACATAATGTTGGGCACCTGCCAAACGACAGGCGTTAAGGAAATCTGCTCTTTCAGCCAGGACTGGGCGATCGTTTTGAACAGCTCCGTGTCGCCGCTGCAAAAAAACTGGTGTACAGGCACGTCCGCCGCTGCCGACGATAGCCCGCGGTGATAAAGAATCGTGCTGATTTCCCGGGCCGTTTCGTCCGCCGACGAGATGAGCGTCACTTTCGGCCCCATCACGCGCGAAATCGCATCCATCAGAAAAGGATAGTGCGTGCAGCCCAGAATCAGGCAATCCATCGGCTTCCCGGTCAAAGGCCGCAGCGACTGTTCAACGACCGCATAGGCTTCGTCCGCATCGAACAGCCCTTTTTCGACGAACGGCGCCAGCAGCGGGCAAGCCGCGCTGTATACTCGAATGCCCGGTGAAATCGAGGTCAGCTCCTGCACGTAGGCGTTGCTGCGGATCGTTCCGTCCGTACCGATCACGCCGACGACACCGCGGCGGGTCGATTTAATCGCAGCTCTCGCTCCGGGTGAAATAACGCCAAGCACCGGAATCGATACCCTTTCGCGTATATCTTCAATCGCTACGGCAGTTGCCGTATTGCATGCTATCACAATCATTTTGGGATCGAATTGTCTCAAATAATCGACGATTTGCTTGGTAAACGTCCGGACTTCATCCGCAGACCTGGGTCCGTACGGGCTTCTGGCCGTATCTCCGAAATATATGATTTTTTCTTGCGGAAGCTGGCGCATGACTTCTTTTACTACCGTCAATCCTCCGACTCCGGAGTCCAGAATGGCAATCGATTGCTGCACAGTATACGCTTCCTTTGCCGGTTTTTGTATGCCCTTAGCTGCGCCGAAAGCGGGCCTGCTTATAAAGCCCGCTTTCAGTCTACATGGATAGAATATGATTCCGCAGCTTCAAAGGTACCTGTGCGTTTGTGATCGTAATCCAGCGCAAATCCTTAATTCGCGGACGGCTTCAGCTCGTTCACCAGCCCGAATTCATAGCCCTTTTTCTTAATCTCCTTACAAATCCGGTCCAGCGCCTCCATATTTTCCTTGGACCCTTGATGCATCAAAATCACGTTGCCGTCATGCAAATTATTCATAATATCGTTGTACGGATCTTCGGCCCCGTTTTTGCGCGGCTCCCAATCTCTCATGGCCGTCGACCAAAACACCGACGTATAGCCCATCCCCGAGACGAGGCTCAGGTTATGCATATTATAGCGCCCGTACGGAAAACGGAAATATTTTTCCACTTCCTTGCCGGTAATTTCTTTGTACATCGTTTCAAAATCGGTTATTTCCTTTTTGATTTGATCGTCGGTCAATTCGTTGAAATCTTTGTGCGTCATCGTATGATTCGCTATGAAATGGCCGTCGGCTACCAGCTTTTTCAAATAGTCCGGATTTTTCTTAATATTGTTTCCCGAGATGAAAAAGTTCGCTTTCACATCGTTGTCCTTCAGCGACTTGAGCATCAAGTCCACATCGATCAGCGGCCCGCCGGCATCGATGGTCAGGTACACCTTTTTCCCCGTGCCTACCCATACCGCTTTCTGATCGGCTGTAAAAGATTTCGTCTCCTTCGGGAAGTCGGGGACTTGTCCCGTTTTCTTTTTCATGTAGTACCATGAAAAAGGCGTGCGGTCACCGGCTGCCGCTTTGGCAGAGCCCTGGTCGGGAGCCGCTGAGCTTTTGGCGGTGGGCGCAGCCGTCTGCTTCGGAGCCTCGGTCGGAGCCGGAGTCGGGCTCGGGCTTTTTGCCGGCATGGCGGGAGTGGCTGCAGGCGACGGCGTCCGCGAAACGGCGGGAGCCGTCGGTGTCGCAGACGGCGGTGCCGCGCTTGCATTTGCAGCGGACAGCGGCGGAGCGGCCCCTTTGTCATTGGTGCAGCCCACAAGCGCTGCGCCGAGTGTCAGCAGCAAAGCTGCGCTTTTCGTATGTCTGATCATCCTGGCACCTCATTCATGAATACATTTTCGCGTATTCATTTCGACGGCCCCAGCCGAATTACCTGCCATTTCTCGGCATTTTTCTACAAAAATGAACCGGCAGCACGCAAGCCTGGCAAAAGTCTGAGGCGGCAGCCCTTTTGCACGGCAGCGCGAGGAAAGCCTGCAAAAGTCTGACTACTGAAAAAAACGCCACGCTAGAGGCAGCAGCCCTTATGCAAGGCTGCGCGAAGAATGCCTGCAACAGGTAGGGGTTAGGGCTCTTCCCAACCCACTCACCGTAACGATTGATGCGCCGGTGCCTCTTCCGCACAGGTTGCGGCGCTGAAGTAAGGAGGCACATAGCCGCTTGGCAGAGAGAAAGCCTGCAAAAGTGCAGGCTTTTTCCGTAAAAGTAGTTCATTTTGGCGAAAAGCATGCGATTGTGCAGGAATTTTCGATAAATTTGAACCAGAGCCCATATTCGTAGTGAAAAGCCTGTACAATTGCAGGAATTTTTCGTGGCCAGCGCATCAACCGAGAAAAAACTGTACTTTTGCAGGTTTTCTTCACGCGACCATTGTGCGATCGACTCTAGCGTATATGTTTCCGGGCTGCACGCCTGCGCTCCATTCTCTTCGGCAGCCGAAAATAGAAGGGCTGCCCCTCAAGCAGCCAAAAAGCTACTTTGCGGGACAGCCCCATTTTGCCAGACCGCATTTATTTGGCAGCCCGATATGTAAGAAATTGAACGATTGTAATCAGGATAAAAGCAGTCCCCGCCAGCATCGGAATCGTAATAAATCCGAACCAATACAAGTAGTCCACATCGCACGGAACAGGTCCGCACCCTGTGGCGGACTCGTGGAATACGCCCGATTGCAGCAGCACGTGATAGATCGAAATGCAGGCCCCCACAATCGTCATCGGCAGCACGTAGATCGTGAGCTTATGATCTTTGCGGACCGAAGCGATGCCAAGCAGAATGACCAGCGGATACATCAGTATGCGTTGATACCAGCACAATTTGCACGGCAGGAAATGCATAATTTCGGAAAAATACAAGCTCCCCAGCGTCGCCACCAGCGCGATAAACCATGAGACGTGCATACCGTTGTCTTTCAACCATTTATTCAGAACCATGTGGTCTCGTCCTCCCTTTCTCCCTCATTATAGGTAAATTTGTAAAAGAAGTCTATTACATCATGTAGTGTTTGGCCGCGAGAACGTAAACTTTAATCATTCCTGCTTCTAGAAGCATGCTCTGATGAAGTCCGTAGAAGGTACTCCGCCGGACGACTCCCTGGCAATTAATTTTTCGCTTGGAATGTAACTGAAATAGTAGTATACTAAGAGAGACGAAGAACGTCCTTTAGCCTCGCGGCCAAAGGGCGTTTTTTATTTATTCGCCCCTGGCGGCACTCCTAACGAAAAATTTGATTCGTCGGGATGATTGCAGGATCGGACGGGGGACTTTTAGACTATTGAAATCAATCCAAATTCATGTTTAATTTACTATTAAGCCTTAAAAATGGTATAATTTGTCGAGTTTCATAGATTATTCCGGGCATCAGTTTACTGCAAAATCATATTTTCTCAAAAGAGGGGGTATACGCCAGTTTCCGCTTCAAAGCGATTTATAAAACCGAAATCGCTTTAATTTTAACCTGTGAGGAGATGTATTGATGAAAAAGTGGCTTGGCAGAATTGGAGTAGTTCTTCTAACAACAACGGTTGTAGGCACATCTTGGATCGGCTTGCCTCCTAAAGCCGAGGCGGCCGGAAGCCAGACTTACAATTGGCGGAATGTCGTTACGGGCGCCGGAGGCGGGTACGTGCCGGGCATTATTTTCAATGAGAAGCAGCCCGATTTGATCTATGCCCGTACTGATATCGGAGGCGTGTACCGCTGGAACCCGGCCGACAACAGCTGGATTCCGCTGCTGGATACGGTCGGATGGGAAGACTGGGGGAAAAACGGCGCAGACGCCCTCGCTACCGACCCGGTCGAACCGAACCGTTTATACGTCGCAGCGGGCATGTATACGAACGACTGGGATCCGAACAACGGGTACATCCTGCGCAGCATCGATAAAGGCGATACATGGCAAGCTACCCAGCTTCCGTTCAAAGTCGGCGGAAATATGCCGGGACGGTCCATGGGTGAGCGCCTGACGATCGACCCGAACAAAAACAGCGTCCTCTACTTCGGAGCGCGAAGCGGCAACGGTCTCTGGAAAAGCACGGACTATGGGGTCACCTGGAACAAGGTAACAAGCTTTACGAATGTCGGCACCTATGTGCAAAATCCTGATAATTCCTATCAAAACGATATTATGGGACTGGCCTGGATCACGTTCGACAAGTCGGCCGGAGCTCCCGGCAGCGAAACCCAAACCATCTATGTCGGCGTAGCGGACAAAGGCAACAGCATCTACCGCAGTACCGACGGCGGTGCAACCTGGTCCGCCGTTCCCGGCCAGCCTAACGGCTACCTGCCGCATCACGGCGTATTGTCCAACGGCAATTTGTATATCACCTACAACAACGGCATCGGACCATACGACGGCGAAAAGGGCGATGTCTGGAAGCTTAATACGACGACCGGCGAATGGACCAGCATCAGTCCGGTTCCAAGCAGCAGCAACGACAACTTCTTCGGTTACGGCGGACTGACCTCCGATGCGCAGCACCCGGATACGATTATGGTATCGGCTTTGAACGCCTGGTGGCCGGATACGATTATTTTCCGCAGCAACGACGCCGGCAAAACGTGGACGCGAATCTGGGACTGGGACGGTTACCCGGGACGCAAGCTGCGCTATACGCAGGATATTTCGGCGGCTCCGTGGCTCGATTTCGGAGCGAATCCGCAGCCTCCCGAAGTTACGCCGAAGCTCGGCTGGATGGTCGGCGATCTGAAAATCGACCCGTTCAACTCCAACCGTATGATGTATGGTACAGGGGCCACCATCTATGGCACCGACAATCTGACCGATTGGGACAACGGCGGTAAAATTCATATATCCGTCGCCGCCAAAGGATTGGAAGAAATGGCTGTCAACGATCTGGTCAGCCCGTCGTCGGGCGCGCCTTTGATCAGCGCCGTAGGCGATGTCTCCGGCTTCCGCCATAACGACCTGACGAAAGCTCCGGCCAAGATGCTGATCAATCCGAGCAGCACGTCCAGCCTCGATTTTGCCGAGCTGAGCCCGAACTTTATGGCCCGTGTCGGATTCGGGGACTATAAGAACAATGCGAATGCCAAGTCTATCGCGCTCTCCGACGATGGCGGCAGCAACTGGTTCAACAGCGCGGAACCTTCCGGCACTAAAGGCGGGGGCATGATAGCCGTAAGCGCCGGCGGCAATTCCCTGGTATGGAGCACTCCGGATGTGGGCGTGCAATATTCCGGCTCCAGCGGCAACTCCTGGGCAGCCAGCACCGGTGTTCCGGCGAATGCGAAAGTCGCAGCCGACCGCGTTAATAAAAACAAATTTTATGCCGTTTCAGGCGGCAAATTTTATATTAGCACCAACGGAGGCGCTTCGTTTACGCAAACGGAGGCGACCGGCCTGCCGAGCGACGGCGTGTTGAATTTTAAAGCCGTACCGGGCATCGAAGGCGATATCTGGCTGGCCGGCGGAAGCGTAAACGGCGCTTACGGCTTGTGGCATTCCACCGACTCCGGCGCTTCGTTCGTCAAATTGCCCGGTGTCCAGCAAGCCGATGTGGTCGGCTTCGGAAAAGCGGCGCCAGGACAAAGCTACACGGCTCTTTACGTATCGGCCAAAATCGATAACGTAAGAGGCATTTTCCGTTCCGACAATGCCGGCGCAACCTGGGTCCGGGTTAACGACGACCAGCATCAGTACGGCGTGACCAACAGCGCCATTACAGGCGATCCCAAAGTATACGGACGCGTCTATGTAGGAACGAACGGGCGCGGCATCGCATACGGGGACATTGCCGGCGCTGCCGAGAACAACTCGGCGATTTCGCCGTCGTCGGCAGCCTTTGACAAAAAAGCGGACAAGCAAAGCGATATCGCTATCACTTTAACGCTTAACGGCAACACCTTAAACGGCATCAAAAACGGCGCGGCAGCGCTCGTTGAGGGCACAGACTACACCGTCTCCGGCAGCACCGTCACGATCATGAAAAGCTATCTGGCCGCTCTGCCGGTCGGCACGGCAAACCTGGCGTTCGACTTCAGCGCCGGCGTCGATCGTGTACTTTCCGTCAACATTACGGACACGACGGGCCAAACCGGCGGGAACCTGAAAGTACAAATGTTCAACGCGAACACCAACGGCACGTCCAACACCCTGTACACAAGATTCAAGCTTGTGAATACGGGAACGGCAGCCATCTCGTTGGCCGATGTCAAATTGCGTTATTACTACACTATTGACGGCGAGAAAGGGCAAAGCTTCTGGTGCGACTGGTCCCACGCGGGAAGCTCCAATGTCACGGGCACGTTCGTGAAATTGAACGCGCCTGTATCCGGCGCCGACTATTACACTGAAATCGGATTCTCCAGCCAAGCAGGCAGCCTGGCGGCAGGCCAAAGCATTGAAGTCCAAGGACGCATCGCCAAAAACGACTGGAGCAACTACACGCAAACGGGAGATTACTCGTTCAACCCGTCGGTAAACAGCTACGTAGACTGGGACAAAGTGACCGCATACGTGTCCGGCAGCCTCCAATGGGGCATTGAACCATAAGTTATTCATTGTTCAACGTGTAAAAGGAACCTATCGGTTCCTTTTACACGGAAAAACTGTACGCTACATCTCCGGTTTGCTTGACGAGATCTTTCCATTGAGCCGCGGGGATGATATCGACGACCGCTTTAAGCGGAATCGTCTTAAAGTCCAGCTTCGGCAAATCGTCCAGCGTGAGCCTGTTTGTGATCAGGCGCTGGAGCCAGCCCTTGTACCGCTCTTCCATTAGCTGCAGGCGGTAGATGGCTGTCTCAAAATCTTTGCGCGACGCGTTCACCGAACCGATGACGCATTTATTTTCGAGCACCATGCTTTCGTTCAGCGCATCGGAGTGAATTTCCAGCTTCCGGTCCGCCGGCGTGACACCGAGCAGGGCCAGCACGCCGTTCGGCGCCAGCACGGACATCGCCTCGAATGCAAGCGGGCTGTAGCCGGTGCATTCCAGAATCATGTCGATCGGCTTGCCGACCGTTTTGGCATAGGCCGTCAGTGTCAACGCCTGGCCTGTTTCGTCGGCGGCTCCGGCCTGCTGATACACAGCCCCGCAATCCCGGACAAGCTGTGCCTGCAAGGAGTCCGTCTGCGACAAGGACCATACATACACGTTCAACCCAAGCAGCCGGCATGTCATTGCCGCGAGCAGACCCAGTGGTCCCGAGCCGAGAACGAGCGCGGTTTGCGGCTCCCAGATCAAGCGCTGCTGGATGCGCTGCACCTGATCCCATACTTTTTCCACGATGCTTTGCGGCTCCGCGAGCATGCCATGATCAAGCAAAGAATCGGGCACCTGCACCAAATAGCGCGATTCTTCTTTATAAAATTCGGATAAAAAGCCGTGCGCGCCCTTAATGCCGCGCTCTACATACTTGCCTGTCTGGCAAAAATCGGAATGCCCGTTGCGGCAGTTCACACAGTTTTGATCCCTGCACGGCCGCCTGACGATCGCAGTGACCAGGTTGCCGGGCTGGAACCCGGATTCCTTGCCGGCTTCCACAACAACGCCTAACGACTCGTGGCCTGTCGTCAATTCGTCTTCGCCTTCGGGCGGCGTGCCGTATTTTTCCTGTAAAATTTCCCGGTCCGTTCCATCCAGACCGACGGCAAGGACGCGGACAAGCACCTCTTGCGGGTACGCAATCGCCGGTTTATCGACTGTCGCAAGCTCGATATAAGGATTTCCTTGGGTAAGCTGTTTGACTCGAATCGCCTTCATCCGGCGCATCCCTCCTTCTACCTGCTCGCAGTCTCAAGCACTTCGTCTTCGCTTGCATCGGTCTCCCGGGTCGTTCCGAGCTGGCCCAACTGCTTCAGCTTCGTCAAATATTCCTGCGTTACTTTGATGAACGATGCATGAGACCAAGTGAGCGGTGAGACGGACATCGGCTCTCCCGAGAACGGATGGACCTGCTCAGCCATGACACCGGAAGGCAGCGCATGCCCGCATGCCCAGCGCATCATATTTTCCGCTTCGGTCAAATCGGTCATTGTCTTCGCGGATGCGATCAGCCACTCGGCGTACCAAAGCGTGCAAATGAACCAAGGGTTGCCCGGAACTTTTAACACATCCTGGGTAACTTGATGATAGTAGTCATTCTCATACCTGGCAAAGCCACCTATGTCGGTGTGCACCCAGAGCTTGTCTTTCATCGCCTGCATCGTCGCCGCGATTCGCGGATCCGTTTTTTCAAATAAGCCGAAATCGAACAATGCGTACATGCTCGAATCCATGATGTAATCAGGTTCGTACGTGCTTTTATCGTAATTCCAGTACAAAGCGCGCAAAAACCGTTTTCTTTCATGCGAATACAGCTGTTCCTCGGCCGCTTTGCGGACATGTTCGGCGGAATCGGCGTAATAAACGGCCCGCGTTTTGTCCCGATGAAAGTCGGCGAAGCGCGAAGCGGCGATCAATCCGGCATATACGCTGGAAACGGTAAAGGCCATCACGCCATAGCGTTCCTCCCACAAATCGTAAGACGGGAGCGGAAGACCGGAAGCGTCCCGGTAATGCACCAGAAAATCGGCGGCCGGAATGACAAGCTTCTCGTATTCCTCGAAGGATTGGTCCAAAGTGCCGGCCAGCTTATGGTGATGCCACAGCGCGTAGACGACAAGCGCCGTTTCATCTTCCTGGATCGCGAGCTGCTTGCTGCCCTGGCTGTTCACCCACGGATGCCAGCTTGATCCGACCGAACCGTCCGGATTGTATTTGTGCATCAAATACCCTTCCGGAGTGAGCACTTTAAGGCAGAAGTCGAAAAACTTTCTCGACAGCTCGTGAAAACCCGCCCGGTCCAGCGCATGGGTTACGAGCGCGCCGTCGCGGGGCCACATATAAGAGTACGAATCTTTGGCGAATTTTAAAATATCGGAGTCGTTGGCCGCGACAATCGCTCCCCGATTATCGAGATTCGTCCTGACGATCAGCAGACTTTTTTTGTAAAAAGACGCAAGCTCGGGCTTCAGAAGCGACAAGTCGTGCTTATCGCGGTTCACCCATTCGACCCAATGATCATGGGTCCGCTGAAGCATAGCCTGCGGAGTCTCCGTGCGCAGCAAACGTTCCATCTGCTCAATCTCCTGCTTGCTTTTGCCGAAGCAAATCCAGAACCAGGCTTCCTTCGAACCGGCCGGAGGCAGCGTCAATTCCACTTCGATAACGCCGTCCACGGAGCCTTGCGCTATCGGATTGCCCTCCAGATGCCCGTCCTCGGCATCGCGCCATGTGCCTTCGAGGCCGTTAATGCCTTTTTGACCGGTCGCGTAACCGCTCGGCTTCGCCTGTACCTCGTCGGCCGAAAAACAGGACAACGACAAATAGCGGTGGCCTTTGTAAAAAACAAGCGAATTCAGCTCCGGGTCGAAGTAGATCGTATCGCCGATGCCGTTGCCGTAAATTTGCAGGTCAAGATGAAAATACAGCCTTACTTTACGCTCTGCGTTAAAAGTGTTTTCTACTTTTATTTTGCGCAAAAATACATTTTGCTGCACGTCGACGCCGTCCCGGATCAGCATCCGGAGCCCGAAACGCTCATGGCCGAATTCCGCATTCGTAACCAGCGAGTCCTCGACATACGCGGTTTTTCTGGAAACTTCGGGATTGTCGATCCAGAAGAAGCCTTCCTGACACCAGACGCCAAAATGCGAAAGATGATCGCTGGATTGATTCTCCTGACCTACTAAAGGGAAGTATACGTCGCGAATATTATAAGCAGCATCGAAATTGATGAGCACGTTCCCATTTCCAATGGGCAGATCTCTTGCCATACCATCAGCCTCTTTCCAAGGATGTTGCTGTTAATTTTCCATAGCGGCAGGTAGAATATGCATCTGTGCAAAAGCGATTCGGCCAACCGCCGGACCGTGTGATTTAAGAAATTTTTCAGCTTGTTTTCAGGCCATTTTAAGCCCGTTTTAAGCCTATTTTCAGGTTTCAGGTAAATATCGCCAAAGTGTGCGGGATGCATTTTCATTTGCATAAAATTCGTTTACAATATGAAACAAATGGAGGGATGAACAATGAAGCAATTAGAAGGATTCGGCAAATTTTTGGAAACCTTGCGCGGCAAAATGTCACTCCGTGAAGCGGCCCACAAAAGCGGTCTCTCGCATGCGTACATTCGTGATCTTGAACTGGAACGCAATCGCTCGACAAATGAAAAAATCAAACCGTCGCCAGTCACTTTGAAAAAGCTTTCCGACGCTTACAATTTTTCGTATACCGAACTCATGGAAAAAGCAGGGTATTTGGAGAAAGAGGATCGGCCTGTCGCAGGTGTCGACATATCTGTCAAGGAAGTTCTTTTTATCGAAGTCAGCGCCAAAGAAATTACGTTCCACACCCAGCAAAACAGAATCAACCGGAGCGTGAATTCACTGCTCGACTTTAGCGATTTTCTCGACAAACTGGAAGAACAAGGTTTCAAAAAAATGGATACGGACTTGTTCGTAAACCTGCACCACGTGCAAAAGTACGTAGAAAAAGAAGGAAAGCTTTTCTTCGATCCGCTCGGCATCGGCAAGCACGTCGTCATTGCAGCCATCCGCCAAAAAAATTATCATGAACTGCTTTTGCGCTGTGTCGCCCGCAATTCGGGAACGAGCCTTGAATACAATTTTGAACGCAATTCATCGGCAGATTTGTTCAAACCGTCTTTTAAATAGCCCATGTGATTATATTCGATATAATTCGACATTGTTCGCTTGTCGTGTAAACATTTGTATAATAAAATAAAAGGATAGGTGTATCTTTTTTACTCATGGAGCTGATCGAATGTCCCAGAAAATACCTGTAACCCGTGATGGCAAAAAAGGATCCGATATTTTGCTTATCGATTCTCATAAAGTAGTCAAGATCGATAAGATCAGCAATCGCGATTATGTCATTCATACTAAAAATCATCAGTATTATCTGGATTTTTCTCTCGACAGCATTGAAGAGTGGCTCTATGAAGACGGCTTCCGGCTTCTCGACAGCACGAATATTGTGAACATGAAGCAGGTCAAAGAGTACGATTCCCGCAAAGGCATCGTTTACTTCGACGACTCCACCGCCAAGAAAACGAAGATCGCCTCCGCGGCACGCATTCATAAAGAACATATCGAAACCGTTATGTCCATTCTGCAAACATCCGCTGAGCCTGAAGAACAGGCATCCGCCATTTACGGTCAACGGGAGGACATGCAGCCTCCGGATTTTGTCATAAACGAGGACAACCAGTTTTCCCGTTCTTACGCAACGATCCGGGCAATGAATGCGAAACGCCAAGCTGAAGAAAAAATCATTCACATGGCTTACCACGACTCGCTCACCAATTTGCCGAACCGGCTTAAGTTTCAGGAGCATCTGAAACAATCCTTGACGCAGGCGGAAAGCTCCGGCTCCATGCTTGGCGTGCTGTTTTTCGACCTCGACCGGTTCAAAATTATTAACGATACTTTGGGGCACCACGCCGGCGACGAACTGCTGCGTCATGTCGCAGGGAAGCTTCTTGATTATGTCGGGCAATCGCATATGGTAGCCCGATTCGGCGGGGACGAATTCATCATTCTCATGACCGGCATTACCCATCTGGACGAAATTACCGCTCTTGCGGAAGGGATTCCCGAGTGCATGAAGGAAGCTTTTTATTTCGATAAGCAGGAGCTTTATATTACCGCCAGCATCGGAATCAGCGTGTATCCGCAAGACGGCGTCAGCGTTGAATCCCTGATCAAAAACGCCGATGTAGCGATGTATAAAGCCAAGGAAAAAGGCGGAAATTGTTACGAAATTTATCATCCCGATATGAACATGCGCTCCCTGCACCGCTTAAACCTGGAAATTGAGCTGCGCAAAGCCATCGAACGGGAAGAGTTCATGATCTATTATCAGCCGCTTGTCGAATTAACGACAGGCAAAATCATCGGCATGGAATCTTTGATCCGCTGGAAGCACCCGGAATGGGGCATGGTCTCGCCGGGCGAATTCATTCCGCTCGCAGAAGAAACCGGACTCATCATTCCGCTGGGCAATTGGGTGTTAAAGCAAGCCTGCGCCCAGAACAAGCATTGGAATTCGCTGGGGCTGCCTCCGCTTTGCGTCTCCGTCAACATTTCCGTCAATCAATTCATGCAGGCCGGATTTGTGCAGTTTATCGAAGATACGCTGTCGTCTACAGGGCTCACTGCGAATTTGTTATGTTTGGAAATTACCGAGAGCGTTGCAATGAAAAACGTATCTTTCATTATGGAAACTATGGACAAGCTGAGAAAGCTTGGCGTTCAAATATCGATCGACGACTTTGGCACCGGGTATTCCTCTCTCAGCTACCTCAAACGTTTCCGGGTCCATACCTTGAAAATCGATCAATCGTTTATCCGCGATGTTACGACCGATGAAGACAACGCTGCGATAGTCACGGCTCTGATCGCTATGTCCCAGCAGCTCAAAATAAAATCTTTGGCCGAAGGCGTCGAAACCGCCGAACAGCTGCAATTTCTGCGCGAGCGCGGCTGCAATGAGATTCAGGGCTACATTTTCAGCACGCCGCTGCCGGCCGAGAAGTTCGAAAGTCTGATTAAAGAAAACAAAACTTTATATGCTCTTAAGTGAAAAAGGAAAGAAGCTCAGAAAAAATCTGAAACTTTTGTTTCCTTTTTTTCGTCTATGTAGAGATGACATAAAAGCAATAGAAAGGAATGGAAAGGAATGGCGGCACAGCAGTCTGCTTTGCAGCTTCCTCCCCGGCGAGTCGGCAAAGGAAAGCGCAAGAAAAAGTCTTTCGGACTTCGAATGTTTCTGTTCCTGCTAGCATGCTTTACCTCCTTATCCCTTGTAGGACTATGCTGGTTTTTTCTGACTTCATCAGGAACAAGTGTTCGTTATTTGATGGCCGATACGCTAATTACGACGCAGCATCGGGATTGGGCCAAATATTTAATCGGCTCCGATGAATTGCAAAAACGGGTGGAAGCTTACTGGAAAAAATTCGACGAAATGGGCGATGAAAAGGATAAGGGCCTAGTCAAGCTTGAGACCAAAACCAGTGCTCAAAAGGAGACGAAAAAAGATCTCGTCACTATCGAGCCGATTTCCGGCACGAATTTCAAAGGCTATCTGGTCACCGTTTCAGATCCGAAAAAATTGAGAATCGCCGTCCCCGAAAAAGCCGGAAAAGGCGAAAAAGTTTCCTCGATGGTCAAACGGACCGGTGCGGTCCTGGGCGTCAACGGCGGCGGTTTTATCGACCCGAACTGGGAAGGCAACGGCTTTCAGCCTGAGGGCATCGTCATTTCCGGAGGAAAAATATTTTACAATGACAAAGGGACGAACGGCACGGTACAAGTCGTTGGAATCGACAAAGACGGCCGGATGGTTGCAGGCAAATATAAAGTTTCGGAACTGCTCCAGATGGGCGTGCAGGAAGCTGTTTCGTTCAGCCCCCGCTTCATCGTTAACGGCGTCGGGCAGATCAAGAGTCAAGCCGATGGCTGGGGCGTCGCTCCGAGAACGTGCATGGCGCAGACGAAGGACGGCTCGATTTTGTTCGCCATTATCGACGGAAGACAGAAGAGCAGCATAGGGGCCACGCTCTACGACGTGCAGCAAATATTTCTAGAACACGGCGCCGTGACGGCGGCCAATCTGGACGGAGGCGCTTCAACCGTGCTCGTGCACAATAACACGATCGTCAACAAACCTTCCAGCGAGTATGGCGAGCGCTACTTGCCGACCGCCTGGCTCGTATTCGACAATCCCGCGAACGCCAAAATCAAAAACGTCTGGGAAGGGCTCGATATCCGAAAAATCGATCCTTCCAAATGGTAACAAACACAGGGCGCTCTTCGATAGAGCGCCCTGTATTTGTTATGAGGCTTGCAGTTATCGGTTGTCTCCCAAAATTACGAAATCTTCGGCGGCTTCCGAAGTTTCGAAATCGTCCTCCATCATTTCTTCCTTCCCCGAGCCCTTCCAGGAACGGACATTATCCACTACCGTCAGTGCGGTATCTTTCGCCTTATTGTAAATTCCCGAAGTTTGGGAGCTTACTGCTCTGGCTATTTTCACGGTTTTTTCGGATACCGTTTGCGCTTGCTCCGCGATATCGCTTCGCAGTTCACGGCCTGACTTCGGGGCAAACAGCAGAGCCGTCGCCGCTCCAAGAACACCGCCTACTACCGCACCAATGAGGAAGTTTTTTCCTTTTTTTGCATCAGACATGTTCATGCACTCCTTTGTTTGTCTTTTCGGCGGACTCGTTTAAGTCCGCTTTTGCTTGCCTGCTGGCCTGCCATCGCTGCCAAAGCTCAACCCCCGTCGCGGCCCATTCGAAGGCGTCCTGCAGCCGCTCCTTATGGGCTTGAACGGCCCTTTCCGCGTTCAGGATCGTTTGGCTCATTGTCCTGGATGCGGAGCGAAGCGACGAAACCACCTCTCCTACAGCCGCCCCTGCCTGTTGAACATGCTCGAGGCTTTGCTGCAGCGTCTGCGCCCCGCTGCGCACGTCTGCCGTGAGCTCCCTCGCCTCCTGCAGCAGCCGGTCCGATTGCTCAGCCGTGTACAACACGGCCTGACGCATCTCGGACACCGCATCGCTGATCTGCTGCAAGGCTAGCCTCGCGGCAATAAGCGTAACAACCGCATAACCGACAAGCACGATGAAAGCAGCAGCCGCACTGACGCAGCTGATCTCCATCCATGTCATGAGTTCACCTCCCGGGAATGATGCCTTGACATAACAGGCTTCGTAAGCATCGGCTTAGAGTTGTTACCTTGGCATTTGCGATGGCTGTTTCTAGACGAATGCCTATGAATTAATACAGTATAAGTAAGCGCTGCTCGTCTTGACACAACCGCAGTGGAAAAAGTTCGGGAACCTGTCATAATAAGAATCAAGCCCCTGGCTTCGCCGATGCGGCGATCGGCTCCGGCGGAGCAGTACATGAGCTTGCTTACGGAGCAAGCACGCTTTTGAACAGGGAAGCATTACAAGGAGGATTTGCATGAAAAAGGAACAAGGACTTGCGGAAATCGAACGTACGCGAATCGTAGCGATTGTCAGAGGAGTCGGCGAAGCGCATATTTTACCGGTGGCGGAAGCGCTCTTCCGGAGCGGGATTACTGTCATGGAAGTGACTTTGAACACGCCGGGCGCGCTGCAGATGATTGCGGATCTGCAAAGCAAACTGGGTGAGCAGATGTACATCGGAGCCGGAACGATACTGGATCTGGAGGATGCGCAAAAAGCGGTTCAAGCCGGCGCCGCCTTCCTCGTAACGCCTAATGTGGATAAGAAGGTCATCCGCTTTGCCAAAGCGAACGACATTCCGATCTTCCCCGGAGCGATGACTCCGACGGAAATCGTCAAGGCGTGGAAAGCCGGAGCTACGGCTGTCAAAGTTTTTCCAAGCGCAAGCCTTGGCATAGGTTTCATCAAAGAACTGATGGGTCCGCTGGACCGCATTCCGCTGATGGCCGTTGGCGGTGTAACGGAAGACAATATCAAGCAGTTTTTGAACATCGGCTGTTACGGGCTCGGTATCGGCGGCTCCTTGATTAATTTGAAAGAAATCGAAGCCGGCAATTATGCCTGGATCACCGATAAAGCGGAGCGCCTTCTGGCTGCTTCACGCTGAGACGGCGTCCGGCACGCCCGGACCGGCTGAAAAAAAACAAATAGCCATCACAACTCCGTAAAAGGAGGATGATGGCTATTTGCGCCCGCTGATCCTATATACGCACTTGGTTCCGCCTTTTGCAAGGCACTCGGTCCTCTCCACATCGGCATCCAGCAAATTTTGAAACAGCTTCAGCTCGCATTGGCAGGCCTGCTGGAACCGGTTGGCCACCTGGGTAATCGGGCAGTTGTGTTCGCTGAAAATGAACTCGTCCTGATCCGATTGCGACCATTCCACCATATAACCATTCTCATCCTGAATGAGGGCCAGTTCGGCAACGCGCTCTTCCAGACTGTCCGCTTTCATTCTTGCATGATACCGCTGCTCCATCTTTTCCTGTCTGCGCTCAAACAACCGGTCAACCAACTGCTGCCCTTCGTCCTCAACCAGCTCTCCGAGCAGATCAAGGGTAAGCTGCAAATATTTCTTCGGAAATAATTCGTCCGCCTGCGGGGCCAGCGAATACAAGCTTGTCGGTCTGCCCATTGCCTGCCGGACGAGCTTCGTCTCCAGGAGGCCGTCACGGTCCAACGTGTTCACGTGCCGTCTTACAGCCATTTCGGTAATTCCGAGCTGCTTGGACATGTCATGAACACTTAAAGGCCCTTGCGTTTTCAGCATGGAAAGGATCACTTTGCGCGTGGATGTCTCAAGGTCATGATTCATAAGCTCACCTACTCCCGGAACTGTGATTTTAGTCTCATTTTACAGCATCCGATAGAATAAGTAAATTAAGAAACATGTATGTATGTTATGCCAATTCCTTTTGGATGAACGCTTTTACGCTGGTGGCAAACTCTTCTAACGCTGCCGGCAGCTTGCCGATAAGAGGATGCAGACCTTCACCTTCCCGCTTCCAGGCCGTATAGTCCTGAACGAGCGGCTTTCTTAATCGGACCAGCTCCAGCAGCGTTTCGGCCAGCGAATCGGAATAAGCCCCTTCGCCGCGCACAATATCGACGATATCCTCGTAGCTGCTCGCGTCTCTCAATATGAAAGCGTCGATGAGCAAGCTGCCCACATCCGTTACCGTTTCAATCGCCAAATGAAGGATTCGTTCCTGCGACAAATGCCGTAGGAGGCTGTCCTCTCCATCGATCCGCCGATCGGACAATTGCCCGCAAGCGTCAGCCAAAACTTTCAGAAATTGAATTCTTTCATCGATCTGATCTTGATTAATAAAATACATGCCGCTTATCTCCGTCCTCTTTTTCTCCATTTCGTCCAAAACACCATCGCAACAAACGTAGCGATTACCAGCAGGATCAGCAAAACCGCCTGCATCAAATACTCATAGCTCACGAAAGAATCACCTTCTTGATCAGCACTGGGTTACATTCTACCTTTCAGTGTATCGTTATGGTTTGGGAGCGTCAAGCTTGCGCGTCCGCCGCAGTTCCTGTTTTCAAACGGCCCGGTTCATGATAAAGTGAGAAAGTCTTTACTTTCGATTCTATCATCGCTTTGCCGCATTAAAAAGGAGACTCCCAGAAACGTGCAACCAAGACCTAAAATTCCCGAAATGGATATCGTTCGCGCCATCGCCATACTCGCCGTAGTCGTTATTCACGCAACGTCAAGCGCCACCCAATTGCCCGTAGGCACAGTTTCGCAGTCCGTATTTTACATCATCAATCGCGCATCCTTGTTCACGGTGCCTGTATTTATTTGGATCAGCGGAGCCGTGCTCTTCTACAACTACTATGACCGTGCGGGCAGCGGAACAGCCTTCCAATTTTGGACAAAAAGACTGCGTAGAATCGTGATTCCCTACGTGCTGTGGTCGCTATTCTATTATTTGTTCAATCAGCTTATGTATCACGGGCGCATCGGATTCGACCTCATTCACTTCATAAAGCTGCTCATTTCCGGCAACGCCAGCTATCATCTGTATTATATGGTCATCATCGTGCAGTTTTATGTGCTGTTTCCTTGGATCTTGGCGATTGTGAGGAAATACCGTTGGGCCGAAAAAAATCTTATACCGCTCGGCATTTGCTTTCAAGCCGCCATATATAGTATTCACCACTGGGTATACCCGCTTCCCCAGTATGCTTCTCTATTTGCCGGATACTCCGCGCTGTTCGCCTTCGGCGCATTTACAGGCATCCATTATGCAGCCGTAATGAAATGGGCCGACGCCCATAAAGGCATCGTCGCCGCAGCATTCATCGCAGGCGGGGCGGCGTTTGTCGGCATGCTGCTGCTGAATCAATACGGCATACGTTCCTTTGAAAACACTTGGTACGAGCTGGCGCTCCTCCTTTACTGCATGGCAGCGGCGTTATATTTCACGCGCCTGGGGCGAAGCATGCTGTCCCGCTGCGCCCCTTCCCGCTCCCGCCTGCTCGCCGGCCTGGGGGCGGCCTCGTTCGGCATCTATCTCGCCCATCCGATGCTGCTGACGCTGTGGGACCGGGCTGCGCCGCCGAAAGCGCAGCTGCTGCTCTTCGACCTGCACAGCGCGGCGGCCGTTCCGCTGGCGCTGTTCGGGGCATGGGCGCTGACCCACCTCTGCCGAAGCGCCGTAAAAAAAGCAAAGCATCCGTGAACGCGGATCTTTGCTTTTTTCTCATTTAAAACGCGCCAGCAGAGCCCAGCGCCGCTGTTGTCTGCGGCTGTACCGCGGCAGGCCGCGGTATATGTCCAGCGCCTCGCGGAAAGACCGCTTGGCATCCGCGGTGCGGCCCAGCTTGTCGTACAGCTGCCCGAGGCGGTAGTACGCCTCCACCGAGGAGGACTGCACCTCGCGGAACCGCTCCATGTAAGCGGCCGCTTTTTCCGGCGCAACGCCGGCCAGCGCTTCGCCGAGCCGCAAATACGGTTCCCCGTATTTGACCCGCGGGTTCAGCTCCAGCGCCCTGAGCACGAGCTGCTCGCCCCCCGCCAAGTCGCCCAGCTTCAGGCGGCAAAGGCCGAGCTCGGCGTGCACATCCGCCGAATCTTCCATGACGGCAATCGTCTGCTCCAAATAAGGCACGGCTTCGCCGTACTTTTTCCGTTCGATCAGAATGCGGGCAAGCTCCAGCTTGGCGGACGTGTTGTGCGGATTGGCATGCAGATCCTGTCTTAATCGGGAAGCTTTGCGGCCGAGTTGGAAAGGTCTGAAAATATTCGGGGTCAACCCGACGAATCTCCGGTCCAGAACGTACAAAATAGCGAGCAAAATAAGAAGAGCGATAAAAGGATTTCCGGTCAAATACCACAAAAATCCGAAAGCAAAAATTTTACTCAAAACGATAACCCTCCCGTGCGAATAATACCGACCGCTAGTCGTATACAACTTACTATATTACCATATTTTCCTTGCTCCGGTCATTCCCAAATAAAAACAGCCTCCGGCTATAAAACCGAGACTGTGCCCAGAGGCTCTCAGCGACCCATTACGTGCCGTACGGCATCTATCACCTGATACGGGCTGAAAGGCTTGGCAATAAAATCTTTGGCGCCGAGCTCAATGGCCTTCAAAATAAAAGACTGCTGCCCGAAGGTCGAGCACATAATGATTTTGGCCTCGGGATCGGCGCCCAAAATCAGCTTTAACGCATCCACACCATTCATCTCCGGCATGGAAACATCCATGATCACCACATCCGGTCTGACTTTCGGATACGCTTCCACAGCTTCCTTGCCGTTGACCGCCAGATGAATGACTTCAAAACCATGCTCAGTCAAAATAGATGCAAGCAGTGTTCTCATAAGCGGCGCATCGTCTACGATCATAATACGAGTCATTCGTCATATCTCCCCGCGATTTACAGTACTTCCTTTTTTATCATAACGGTTTGAAAAGCGCAATGGATGAGTTATTCGAGATTTTTATCGGGTGATGCTATAATGAAAAGAAAAGGAGATTACATATGAGCGATTCGCAGACAAACCTATGGGTCAAAAGAAAAGAACTCGGAAGATCCAAGTATTTGCTTTATTACGGCGTGCTCCCGTGGGGCCTGGGATTGACGTTCATCATCGAAATCATCGAATTATTGTACACACATGAAATCATCTGGAATTGGATTCCCGTCCGCCTGATCGTTTTTGCTCTGGCCGGATTTTTCGTCGCAAGCACCCGCTGGCAGTCCATGGAACGAAAATATGAGCCCGCCCCGGAAGAACGGCCATAGGAGTCTGTCCGCAGCACGCTCTTTATTGTCCGTGAGCATTTCCATCCCCGGACTCATTGATCGGCATATTCGGTGCGAACCACAGTTTGCGAAAATCAATCCATCCCAAGTCGTTGAGCGCCACTCCTTTGAGCGAAGCGTGATATGTCGTTTGAAAAGAGCGGTGCAGCACGAACAAAAACGACTTTTCCCGTTGAAGCGCCTCGACCATCTCATCGAGCTTGCGAATGCGCTCCCGCTGGTCGTCCTCGCCAAGCAGAGCGGCGATTTCAATGTCCACGGACTGGGCCAGCCCGCCGTTGAGATGGGCCCGGACGTAGCTGTTGCTCTGCTGGAGCGTTTCAATGACGTGCAAATCGTAGTCACTCTCCATCACGTTCTGGTACAATATCATATCCGCCTTGCGGATATGTTCCAGCTCCGTCATTCCCGTCTCGTCAAGAATCATGATTTCGATTTTGATACCTGCCGCTGCGCATTGGTCGCTGATCCACTGTGCATCTTCCTGATGCGGTTGATACACGTAAATGTGAACCGCGCTGCCGTCATAACCCATTTCTTCCAGCAGCCGCCTCGCCTCTTCCAGGTCATACAGTTGAACTCCGGCTAACGGTTTGGCATCCGGTATAAAGCTGACCGCAGGTTTTTCGCGGTTTCCTTCCAGCTCACGCGCCATCCGCTCCCGATCGAGCAGCAAATCGACAGCCTTGCGAAAATTCAGATGCTGCTGCGGTCCCGGCTTGTTCACATTAAAAGTCAGCAGGCTGCAGCCAAGAATCATCTGATCGATGCTGTGCCATTCCGGGCCTTTTTTCCCCAGATGTATAGGCTGTCTGCCGTTCGTGTAGCCGCACAGCACCTGAATCAGATTAGCGTTCGGGCCCGCGTCCGACAAATCCTTCGGCAAAAGCCAAATTTCAATCTGATCCAGATGCGGCCTTACATCAAAATATCGATCGAATGCGCGAAGCCTCCACGTGTATTCGTCGCTGCGCTCCAGCCGGAAAGGCCCTGTTCCGATCGGCACCCGCGCGAACAAATCCTCGTGGCCAAAACAGACTTCCTCCGGAACGACGGACATGGACACAAAAGCAAGCTGCTTCAAGAACAGCGCATTGGGCCGTTTGAGACGGATCACAACCGTGCTTCGGTTCATCACTTCAATCGCATGGATGTTTTCCGTCAGCCAGCTTTGGCTTGACGCCTCCCCGAGCTGCTGAATTCTTAACAGGGAAAACCGCACATCACTCGCCGTCATCTCTCTGCCATGATGAAACATCACGCCCTTGCGCAAATAAAACGTCCACGTCAATCGATCCTCGCTTACCTCCCAATAGTGCGCCAAATGGGGTTCGATATCCGGCTTCTTCTGATCATACCGGACGAGCGTATCAAAAATCTGATAAAGCAAATTACAGTCAAAAGCAAAAAAAGCATGCGCAGGATCGAGCGAGACGATCGGCTTAAATATCGGGAACCGCAGCGTATCCGCCGAGTGCTCTTCCGGCCCGTTTTCCCGGTAGCCGAAATAGCTGAAAATCCAATCGATGAACGAGTCCTGCAGCGCATCCCCTTTTTCCATCCGATGGATAAGCTCGATCGCTCCCTTGTAATCTCCTTTACCGGCTAATTCCATAATGTGCTTGGTGACCATCTCTTCGATCGATCTCAAAAAAACAAGCTCCGAAGCGTTGCCCCTCCCCCGCCCCGGAGACCAGGCGATCCAGCTTTGCTCCGACATTTTTTTCAGCAGCAGCTTGACATTGCGCGTTGAGCAGTACAGCACCTCGGCCAGTTCCTCCAGCGTGACGCGTACCGGCTGCCCTTCCTCCACATGCCCGAAACATCCGCGAAGCTCCAAATAATGCGTCATTAGCTGCATCTTATCCGTCCTATCCTTATGCCCTTACAAAAGGGGAAATTCATAAAGTAAATTATACTCTTTTTCTTCCCCTTATACCAGTTGTATGCTGTTGCTACAAGGAATTGAAAGGAGGTGATGGACATGTTACCCAACATGATGTATTCGTCGGAGAAAATGATGCAGTGGCAGCAGCGGCAATTGGAAAAAGAAGCGAAGGAGCTATGGATGTGGAGATCGATCAAAGAGCCTGCAAAAAAATTGCATATAATGATGATAATTAGCCTGTTTTTCTTCGTTTAATCAGGACGCCGAGCCCGACTGCCAGCACAGCCAGCAAGACGCCTATGGCATCAACCGCCACATCGATGGGATGACCGGTTCTTTGAGGCACAAAAGTTTGATGCCATTCGTCCGATGCGGCATAAATGATTGAAATCATAAAGGAGGCGAGCAGCGCCATGGATGCTTTCATCGGTTTAGAGAGCAAAGTGAGCGACCAGAGCAGGGCAAGGATCGCGTATTCGGTGATATGCCCTGCTTTTCTGATAAAAAATTCAAGCAAGCCGATCGGGTCCTGCCAGCCCACTACCTCATGATCGTAATTAAACTCCCAATGAGGCAAATTGCTGAGCGCATCCGATCCCGCCAACCATTCCGTCAGAAGCGGCCGCAGGCTCTGCTGCTGATACGTCTCAGCCGATTTGATAAAAATAACCGCCATCCAAATAACGGAAGCGGCCAACCATATGTAAAAACGAACAGAGTTTCTTCTATGCATTTCCAGTCTTCATTCCCCTTCTGCTTGTCCCCCAGCGATTGATTTCTTGCGGATGCTGAGCAATGCGAAAAATTCGATTGCCATCAAATTCACGGCCGAAACCCCGAAAAATGTGATCCCGAACATCATCCGAAACGGGTCGTGACTGACGGATTTCCACCACAGCATGGCTGCCGCCGTCATACCTATATTCAATGCCGTTGAGATCCAAAATGAAAACTGCAGCCTGTCCGTCCTTCGCATCATCCAGACACCGAGAATAAACGGAACCGCAAACGCCGCCCCCAGAAAAATCCAGTACAATAAACCGTTCGACACCCCAGCCCCACTCCTTTAGCCAAAACTTGTCTATTATTCTAGGTTAGCACGAACCGGGAACCGAAAACAACGTTTCCAAAACCATTGCAACAAAATCGTCATACACAATCATTTTAGGACCTCGAATGATCAGGTCTGAGGTCATCGGGAATTTCGAGGCCCGCCTTTTCGGCCTGGGCTATATGGTATTTCGCCAAGGCTTCGTCGGCAAAATCACTTTCGCTCAAATATATTTTCGCCAATTCGATATGGGCGAGAGGATACGACTTATCCGCTGCGGCGTTAAAATAGGCTATGGCCTCGGCGATATTTTTGGCAGTGCCCAAGCCCTCGCTGTAAAATATCCCCATATAATACGCCCCAAAATCGCCGCCGTCTTCATAATCGCGCTGGAAATAGTGCATCGCCTTGTCATAGTTCCCTTTATAGTAATGCAGGTAGCCGAGCCAGTCATTGTGAGGTGTGCCGAATGCTTCACCTTGTTCGTAATGATATATCGCTTTATCGATATTTTGAGATACAAGCTGCCCTTGAAAATACAATTCGCCAAGATTGTTGTTTGCGATCGCGTTGCCATTGTGTGCGGCCCGGCCCAGCCAGTACAGCGCTTTTTCCGCATCAGGGGCCGTACCCGTACCGTTGCTGTAGCACATGCCCAAGCCGTTCATGGCGTATATGCTGCCTGCGGCTGCGCCTTTTTCGTACCAGTAAAAAGCCTTATTCTCATCGAGGCAGCCCTCTATGCTGTAATAAATATAGGCAAGAGTGTTCATGGCTGGAGCGTAGCCCTTTTCGGCAGCAAGAGTATTATAGCGGATGGAAGTTTCAAAATCGTCCGTTTGAAGAGCATCCAAGCCCAAGTCGTGTAAAGTCTCCACCGGTGAATATTCATCCATGCCGCCATCATCGGTAACATCTGTTTTTGCATAGGCCAGCAGGCGATTGCGTACGTTGACATCAAAATAATAGTCGTCATATCCGCTCTCGATTTCTTCCAGCACCAATGCTTTATCAGCCCTCGAAAGCCCGTACGCATCCGCTGTAAAAACTTCGGAACCTTTAAAAGCATAAGCGAAACCGTTCAGAGGCATTTTCCGGGTTACAAGATCGAATTCATAGCCGCTCAAAAGGTTATCGGGCAAACACATAATGCACCATGCCCCGTTCTGCTGCAAAGCAAAATAGTGTTCATACAGCCAAACGATTTTATTGTAATGATCCAAAGGAATTAACCACGACGGATGAGCGATGTCTCCTCTAAAAACGCCTTTTTCCCCATCCTTTTGCGCCAGTACCAGGTTGCTTGTACTTGCATCGACATTAACCTGCATATCAATCAGCGCATCGTATTCATAGGGCAAAAGAAAGCTTTCCTGCTGCATGCCCAGTGCTCCGTATTTTTTCCCTTTGCGCAGTATAAGCATATTGGAGAGGCCGGTTTGCCGGTTTATTTTATCGAAGCCCGATGCGAGCACGGTTCCGTCTTTTTTGTACAGCGTGTTATGGTTCACATTTTTGTGCGCTTTTACCAGAATAAGTCCATCGCCGATGCATTCCAGTGCAGATACCGGAAATTCGCCTATATATGTAAAATTCCCGTTAAATATTTTCCGGTTTTTTTGCCCTTCGATTGCCGTGTGGTAAAAGCGGTCACCGCTCTCGAAAGGGGCGTCGTGTTCAAAATTTATAATTACCGAACCGGAATTATCAAGCACTCCCCATTTGCCATCCAGCTTGGCCGTAAAATAACCGTCGTAGCCGAGCACCTCCAAGCTTTCATACTGCATTTGCGAAACCGGCTGGCCTTTGATGTCGATCAGACCGAATTTGTCATTCAGTTTGACAATCGCCGAAGCGGAGCCATATTCAAAATCGAAGGCATCGTCCCATACCAAAGGGATGGCAATATGGCCGGATACATGTACATAGCCGTACTTTCCGTCCTTGACGACAACGGCAAGATCTTCGGATCCGAAGCTGTAAAACGCCTCAAATTGCGGGCTGAGCACCACATTGCCGGACTTGTCTTTAAGCCCCCACAAGCCATTTTCTTCAAAGATCAGTTCATCGCGATCTTCTTCAGATTGCCAAATATGTTCCCACCCATATTGGTAATCCTCATAGTTGAGCAGCTCGGCGAACGACTTGAAGCCGGGGCTTACGTCCCTGAAATCGGAATAGCGCAGCATCGAAATATCGTCGTTTTCCATCGCTCTTGTAATGATCTCATTGTTATGGTTAATGTTGGACAGCCAAGTTTCCGCCTGCTCGGCGTGAGGGATATCGTCCATATTGAACACATCCCAGGCATCCAGGTGGAAATAGGGGAGTTCCAGCTTTTCGAGGTAGTGCAAAAGATTGTTTTTCGCTTCAATAAAAGCTTCTTTATTTTCGATCAACGATTCCTGCTTCTCCAGGAAATCATAAAACCGCTTCATATTTTCGATACCCGTCCGGGTATTAAAATACAGTCCGGTATTGTCCAACTCTGTATGGTTGTTGTAATTATTGCCGGCGGCGAACCCTCCGTCGACTAAGAGCGGCTGCAATAAAAGAGGCATTTCATAGCCCCACTCCATCATCATCTTGTCGGTACTCTGCGCTTGAGAAGGTTCGCTGACATTGTATAAATATACTCTGTGTGACATCGTGTTAACGGCTCCCTCTGCACTTTAATTTTACGTCTTGTTTCATCGTAACATGAGCCGAATAAGCGTTTCAAATTATTGACAGATTGCCCCCCCGAAAAACGGCAAAACAAAAAACGGCATTTCTGCCGTTTACGTTTATGGTGCCGGTACCCTGCTGCATCCCCGGTAACTTCCGCTCCAAAATATTTGGCAAGCTACACAGCAGCAGTCCCCACCGCGGCGGTCATAACCCATGCATCTGATCCAGCTCGCTCTTTTGACGCAAGTGATGACGGAAATGCATATCGACAAGGGCAAACCACTCCCTCGCGTTCAACCAGCCAAAGCCATCATGATTGACTTTGCAATTTGGACTTACAGCATCTATTTTCACTTCCCATTCTTTCATCTTTTGCTGCACTTGATCGAGTCCGCGCATAAGGTCTTCTTTACTATCCGAATTGCTCGGCGTGTTTTCCGGCCCGTCCGGCAGCTTGATTTTAATCGGCGGGAAACCGCCGATTTTGAACAAATGCTCGCCGGCCTCCGTCTTCCCGAGCTCTTGTTCTTCGCGTTCAGTCGCGCAAATTCCCACTTTGTCAAGGTAATCAAGAGCAGTGAGAATCATGTGGTTGTACAATTGGCCGAGAGACCAAACCCCTTGCGCGGGTATATACCTAAGCTGCTCCATGGAATAACTATGTAAATAGCTTTTGTATGTTTCAATCAATTCTTGATCACTCAATCGGGAAGCACTCCTTTAACGTTTAATTTTTGCTGGCGCTACTCGTTAAACCTAGGATTAATAACTTTCCCTTATCATATCACGCAGTACAGCATAGGAGTTCTTCTCAATTGCTATTTATCCCGATTGTAGCGACCTGGCAAGACGAAAGCCAAGATCGTCGATGCGAAATGTAGGGTGACTGCGGCGGCGGCACGTCGCTCCACAGCCCCGGGCCTCTTCCGCCCAGCTTCCGCCGCGAAAAACTCTGTAGGAGCCGTAAGCTTTTACATCGTATAAATCCCAACACCACTCCCAAACATTTCCTAACATATCATAGAGCCCCCATGCATTCGGCAGCTTTTTACCGACCTCATGCACCATGCCCTCAGAGTTTTCGCGATACCAAGCTATTTCATCAAGCTCACCGTACCGGTAACCGCCCGTTCCCGCTTTACACGCATACTGCCATTCCGCTTCCGTAGGAAGACGATATCCATCCGCCTCCCAGTTGCAGACGACATTCTCACCATCATCGCTTACCGAGTAACATTCCAGTAGACCCGAATGCCGAGAAAGCAAATTACAAAAGAGAATAGCATCATTCCATGAAACACCCACAACCGGAGCCTGTGGTTCGTCATGAGGTCCAGCTGGCTTTTGCACGATCGAGCCATATAACGCATTAGTAACAGGAACCGGTGCAAGCAAAAAAGAATTCACCTTGGCCGTCCATGTCTTCTTTATTCGATCGTCTCTTAATTCAATTTCACCTGCAGAAATTTTCACCATTGGATACTCAGCATCACTACGCTGCACGTTTGACACCTATTTTCCTCCCGTTCCAAACTTTCAAGCGAGAACCCCCGCGTTCAACCTATAATTCCCGTTATCAACTGCAGACCTATGCCGGTGCCGCTAATCAAAAACCTATGAGATGATCTGAGCTGCTCAGTTCGTGCAACGCACAGTAAAGATCGTAAATAACCCAATCTTACCACCAGACCTCAATTCGTTCCAGACATTCTCTAAAAGCTCTTTCGGTCGATGCTTCAACCCTTTTCGCCTGCTTTCCTTGTCCCCGATACCTTATCCGCTGGCATGAGCATAACGGCGATCATGGCAAGCGCCGCCGGGACGAGCGCCCATAGGAAAGTATGGGCAATCGACGAAGAGAGAGAGTTGATGATTATGTCCAGTGTCCGCGGAGAGAGTTGAGCGCGATGACCCGGTGTCAATGCTGAGCGCGGGTCGATCAAGGAGTTTTCCGAAATCCCCCCTAATCCTTCGAAAGACTCACCCAGCTTGCGATTAAAGATGTTCCGCTGTATGATGCCAAAAATAGTGATTCCTATCGTCATGCCCAGCGAGCGAATGAACACGACAGATGAAGTCGCGGTTCCGCGCTGCCGCATATCAAAGGGATGGACCGCCGATTGCATCAAGACGGACATGGACACGCCGATCCCCATCCCGGTTACAATCATGAACACCGTTGTCATGAAACGCGAAGAAGCCGGCGACAAAAGACTAAGCAAATACATGCCGGTACCGAACAACAAGGCGGAACCGATCATCAAATTCCGGTAACTTATTTTCATTGTCAGTCTGCCCCCGATTTGACTAAACAGGACTCCGGCTACCAGCATCGGCATCAGGATCATGCCAGAACCGGTCGCCGATTCACCAAATACACCTTGAATAAAGATGGGCACATATACCGTTGCAATAACAAAACCCGATCCGTAAAAAAAAGCTGCTGCGATGCTGGCCGTATACAAGCGGTTTGCGAACATGCGAAACGAAATGATCGGCGCCTCCGCCTTCGTTTCCGCGATTACAAATCCGGTTAGCAGGATAACAAACAACAGAATAAGACCGATTATTACGCCGGAGTCCCAAGCATAACGGCCGCCACCAAGTTCTAGTGCGAACATAAGGCAGACAACCGATCCGATCAACGTTGCCGCTCCGCGCCAATCGATCTTTTGCCTGGAATGCGCAAGCGATTCTTCATAGAACAGTACAATAAGCAGGCAAGAGATTATGCCGAACGGCACATTGACGTAGAAAATCCAATTCCATCCAAGGTGGTCCGAAATAACGGCTCCAAGCATCGGACCGAAAATACTGGATGCGCCGAACACAGCTCCGGATATACCCGAAATTTTCCCTCGTTTTTCCGGAGGAAATATATCAAACAGGATCGTTAATGCAATAGGCATAATGGCTCCGCCGCCAATACCCTGAATCGCCCGAAACGCGCTGAGCTGAACAATGCTTGATGCAAGCCCGCATAGAATGGACCCAATTAGAAATACAACTAGACCAAATACGAAGAAACGTTTGCGGCCATACATATCGGATAACTTTCCGAAAATCGGGGTGCCTGCCATCGAAGTCACCATATAGGATGATGTAACCCATACGAAGTTCTCCATCCCTCCCAGATCTGACACGATTGTCCCCATCGACGTTGCGACGATCGTATTGTCCATCGATGACATCAAGATTCCCAGCATTAATCCGGCGACAATATAGTTGGTTTTCTTTGCTTGCTCGGACATAAGCGATCACTCCTCAAAAAGAATCCATTCGGTTTGTTGCGCTTCCCTTCAAACGGATCATGCGGTACAATAGAATTACAAAGGTTAGATATATTAAGCAACCTTATTAATATGGTTGCTGATAGTAAGTTTACTTATTAATTATTTATCCGTCAAGGAGTTTTTTCATGTCCAATATGCCGTTTTCATCGGAAGAATCCGTCTCTTCGGAAGTCGATGCGCTTGATGCGCTTATTCGTACTGCCCACTATATCAAGCACGAATTTGAGCTGCGCCTTTCCTCCATGGATCTGCCTGCATTTTTAACCGGGCCGAGACTGCGCCTGTTAATAACCGTTTCCGAATCGGAGCCGGTCAGAATGAGCGATTTGGCCGCGGCGATGGACATCAAGGCCATTTCGGTTACCCAATTCGTCGATGCCTTGGAGAAAGAACATCTGCTTGTCCGAATACCCGACCCCAAGGATCGCCGAGCGATGCTGGTCAAGCTGACGGACATTGCTCCGCCTCTCATTGAACAAGGACGTGTAGCCGCGAAAAAAGTGAAAGAGGATCTGCTTAAACCATTGCCCATGGATTTGCGCACCCAGCTTATCGATATCCTCTCGCGGATCATCTCGCATGAAAAGATCGACCCTGAATAAGATATCTCGTTATAACTGCTGACGAAGCCTTTTCGCCGAAGTAAATCGCAGCGGAAGTTTTTCTTCCCCTCAAAGTGAAGCCATGCATTGAAGCTCGTTCCGATTAGTTTCATGCTCATTCAGCGCTTTCGCGGCCTTTTATTAATGTCTAAATCAGTTGTGGTATTCGGGATAATGGGGTATACTCTAACCAAATCGAATCGGCGTGAAGCACATGCCGCTTTAATACGAGCGTCCGTTTACGGCTACCGTATTGGAGCGGCTTTTTACTTGCTGACAAAAGGGGGAATCTGCATCAATGGGCTTCTTTACGAAAACTTATGAGGAATGGCTGCAACGACATATTGCAAACGAGAAAAAACCAAGAAGACGCGAAATTCTTGAGAAAGGATTGACCCACAGCTCCGTGGAGTTTCTACGATCCTGTTGGTATCCGGCAGTCGGAAATTTGGATCATCTTTACCCCGAATGGGAGGTCAGGGATATTCATAATTCCATGCGTTACCTGGATCTGGCGTATATGCCGGGAGACGCCAAGGGCTGCATTGAAATTCAAGACTACCGATCCCACGCCAGAGACATCGGTGTTACACGCTTCAAGGATTTATGCAAGAAGCACTCCATGCTAATTCTTGACGATTGGACACTCCTCACCGTTGCCTATCTCTCCATCGTCGAAGAACCTGAATTTTGCAGACAACTTGTGCTTGCCTTTATCGGAAAATTCATTTCCACTCCTGTGTCATCCGACTTGGATTGGGCTGAAACTGAAACAATTCGATTCGCACGCCGATTGCTGCATCCTTTTACTGCTGCCGAACTGGCTGGTCATCTCCGTCTTTCCGATCGTCACTCTCGACGTCTATTGCATGGATTAGTCGAACGAAATTTGTTAACGGTAGCCAGCGGGAAGCAGCGATATCGAACTTATCAATTACGATGGGAGCGTAGGTGAATTTTGTAAGACCAAATCTTCTAACGGACACAGTGGCGCCTATTGAGGGAAATCTCGACCATTTAGATATCTAACGGACACAGTTGCAGATATTTGGTGAAAATGCCGCTTTGGGGGGCGGTTCGGATTAAATAAGCGCTGTGGTGACCGTTATAATTTGAAAACGGCTGCTTTTAGCAAATTAACGTCCCTAGTGTCCGTTAGGGTATGGCGTCCTGGGAATCGATCCGCCAAACGCAAAAAACACGCCTTAATGGGCGTGTTGGGGGTGTCATGTTTGAGATGGAGGCGACCGAGAGCCACTCCAATCCCTAAGGAACACTAAATGGGGGCGTAACAAGTACGCTTGCAGACATTGCGATGGGTGTGGCTTTCGGGACGACCCTTCAGCCGGATGAGAGCTTTACGACCATTGAATTAAAAATCAATTTTTTGAAACCGGTATGGAATGGTACGATCAGGGCGGAATCGAAGGTAATGAAGAAAGGACAAACCGTAGGATTTATTGATTGCAGTGTATTTGACAAAAACCAAAGTCTTGTAGCCTATGCAACAAGTACTTGCATGATCCTTCGTGGAGATAAAGCAAAGGGAAGGTAACATTTTATGGATTTGCCGTATCTGAATAGGTATGGTGGAGCCTAGGAGTATTGAACCCCCTGACCTCATCGCTGCCAGTGATGCGCTCTCCCGCCGTGGCCAGTTTCACTGCCCCAATTTGCCTAAGGACGAGAATCTGCATTCATTATCAGGAATCTTAACACTGTTTTAAGCTTTTCCGGTTTCGTCTTTCGAGGATCTGACAAATAAATCTCCCGATGAATTTTGCTGGTACGGATATAACCATTCTCTTCACAGAATGCTTCCATTCGAGCAAAGCTTTTCGGTTCATCGTCAAAGCTGCCGATATGCATCATTTGACAACACAAACCTTCATCCACATGCTCAAACCGGACTTTCTCAAGGTACGGATTTGGCTTTTTCTTTTTCGTCTGTTCTAGAAACCGCATAAACCATTTTTCTGTCAAAAAATCGGGTTGGCGTATCATAATCGTATACTTCAAATTGTTTTTGTCCATCGCCGGCTTGGTCCGATCAAGCAAGTCCCACACGCCCTCAAGCGGAAAAACCGTATATTCGTAGTATCCAGCCGGCACATCGTCACTTTTGTAAGACATTCTCACCGCATAACTCAAACTGTACAAAGCTTCTACCGCCCTGGAAAATTCCTCACCGTTAGGGTTTCCAGAACCACTGACCATAAAAAAAGGCATCCTCGGCACTTTCACAATTTCCGGTAACATATCAGGCATATAGAGTTGGTTAAAATCTTTCTTGTAATCTATCTTTTTATTCAAAGCCTGTCTCTCCTTTTGTATGGTTTTTGTATATATTAACATTTAGAAACTGACAACTGTATGTCATATTCAAACGTTCATGTTACGATTGTAGTTACTCAAACCCGTGAAACGCCTCTCTATTTCAGGGCCCATCAAAAAAATAGAAAAAAACCACTTCCATGGCGAACTGGTCTGCTAACCTATATTGGTGGAGCCAAGGCATAAAAAATCCACCTTGTCGGGTGGATTGAATTTTTATATTGGTGGGCCAAGGGGGATCGAACCCCTACCCATGCATGCCATGCAAGCGTTCTCCCACACTTGTCGGTTTCATTGCCCCAAACTTTTGCTCCATTCGGCCACCCTACGGAAACTTTCTTCCTCCGAAATATCCTCAATTCGAGTCATAATTGACCATCTGATTCCGAACGGGTCCAGAATACTGCAATACCGATCCCCTGAAATAAAGTTCGTTGTTTGCTCTCTGACGCTCGCTCCGTTGGCTAGGGCCAAGGAAAAGGTACTGTCAACGTCGGAGACATATATTCCTAAAGAATAGCACGCATCGCCTTCCCCTGGCGGTAAAACCAATCGAAAAGCAGGGTTAGCGGCTCCCAGTTGCAGAAACCCGTTGCCAAAATCGATTTCGGCATGAATAATGATTTTATTGCCTTCATCGCCAATATCTGTCACACTTTTCGCTTTTGCCCCAAATACGGTTTCGTAAAAGGCAATCGCTTCAGCCGGATTATTCACGACGATAAACGGTGTAATGGCCGTGTACCCGTTTGGTTTCCCATTTGTGGTATATTTTCCGGTTATACCTTCATTGTTTCTGTCATTCGTCATTTCCATTCCTCCATTTCTTCTGATCGTCTCTATTATAGGAGCTCCGCAATTCCGATGTATTGTAAAAAGGCGACACCGCAGACATTAATGGCCGCTTCGGCTCACCCGAATCTATAGCAGTAAAAGACGTTGACGTCATGTATGAAGATGGGTATCCATTCGCTCCGTGCAAAACGAGCGATGCTTGAAAGTATACCTTGTCTTTGTAACACTAAGGTGATATTATGAGTAATAAAGGTTACATTGTTGAGGGGGAAATCCATTTGGCATCTGAAGTAACACAGTTGGAAAAAAACAGGACAACATTCATTAAAAGAAGCCTGATTGGTTTTGCAATATGGCAGCTGACATATTTGATTCGGTATCTACATTTAGACACCGTCAAATTAATCACAGGCTTCACTGCCATTATTTCTGTTATTGGTGGGATTGTCTGGGCGTATTACCTCATAAAAATTGTCCTGTTATCGTTTCTCATGCAAAAGAAGCGCCCATTGGCCATATCATTAAATAATGAGTATTTTCAAATGATTCGACTTAAGAGCTTTACGATAGGCTTTTGGGTTATTTTGGGGTTGGTAGGGATTTTATTTACGCTCAGCTTGTATGTTGCATTAAATATCCAGCTTGTTTTACACATATTGCTCGTCGTTGGTGTCATTTCTCCCCTAGTAAGTTACTTAATCCTTGACAAAGATGAGGTTCTCGGCGATGAGTGAAGATGTTCTAGAAAATACTATAAAGGTGCAACGAGCCAAAATGAATTTGACACAAGAACAGTTAGCAGAATTGATTGGGGTCACCAGAAAGACGGTCAACACGATTGAAAATGGCAAGTTCATACCGAGTACAGTGTTAGCCATTAAGATGGCAAGAGTTTTTGGTCTTCCCGTCGAAGAATTGTTTATTCTGAAATAACGTGGGACTGAACGCCTTTGAGGGGGCACCGAAGAACGCTCCGTCCGCGCGGGACGAACCCGCCAGGGGTTCTCTCCTGCCCAAGGCTCACCATATACAAAAAAAGCAGCCGTATCGGCTGCTTGGTTGTTTATATGTGGTGGAGAATAGGGGGATCGAACCCCTGACCTCATCGCTGCCAGCGATGCGCTCTGGCGCAACAAGGAATTCGTCGGCTGGGTGGATGATGCCCTAAGGCAATCATGATCAAGACATGCTGTTCAGATTGTACGGCGCGGTTATTTCTCCAACTCGTAGCGGGCCGCGATTACGCCTGACTTGAACGTTCGGCTGGACAGCAGCTTGAGCTTGATTTTCTCGCCGCCGCCGTCGAATACCGATTTTCCGCTGCCAAGGACGACCGGACAAATCGTCAGCAGGAATTCGTCGATCAGGCCGAGCTCAAGCAGCGTCTTCGCCGCACCCGGGCTGCCGAAGATGACGAGATTTTTTCCAGGTTGTTCCTTGAGCGCCTTAATTGCCTCTGCTATATTGTCCTTGATCAGCATCGTATTGTTCCATTCCGCCTTGTCCATCGTACTGGAAATGACGATCTTCTTCACATCCTGCAGCCATTTGGCATGCTCCAAACCGTGCTTCGAAGCATTCGGATTGTCCAGCACCGTGGGCCAGTAGCCCTCCATCAATTGATACGTTGTGCGTCCGTAAACAGGAGAGCCGACTTCGGCTACGACCTCCTCGGCGTATTTCTCGAATTCCTCGTTGTATGGAATCCAATCCAGTCCTCCGTTCGAATCCGACGCATACCCATCCAGCGACACATGCATGAACAATACTAGTTTCCTCATATTCGTTTCTCCTCCGATTTCGAAATTATTTTGCCGATTTTTTGGCCGGTGGCCCGTGTTTCGTCCTGCCGTTATGTTCACTATAAATCATTACGTTAAGTAAGGTTCAAGTGGAAATCTAAATTTTTTTGAAGCTTTGTCACACAAAGTAGCATAGAAGAAGTATTTAAAAGAACAAAAAAACGGCATCTCTGCCGTCTGTGTGTGGTATTGGTGGAGAATAGGGGGCTCGAACCCCTGACCTCGTCGCTGCCAGCGACGCGCTCTCCCAGCTGAGCTAATTCCCCATATATTTCCAATCAAGGAAACGTATTACATCGTTGCTGGTATTCAATTTTTGGAGCAATGTAACTGACTGCGCCGCTCTCACAGCTGAGCTAAGGCCCCTTATTGATGTCGACTTTTCGAATTATACATGAAAAATTCAGAGTATGCAAGCCCCTGCGCAAAAAAGTTTTGAGAGGACGTGCATCGAGCAGAATCGAAGGTTTCATTCAATTAATTTTTAGTACCGAGAGAGCCCTGCCGGCCAGCAACCGGATAGGGCTTTCTCATTTAAATGGGAGCAATCCCTTATCCCCCGGGCTATTCGGACAGCCGGGAATCGCTCCCCGGCCCCGGAGGCTTCACTCTTTTCGGTCAATCATTTTCTGCGCGAAATCGGGATCGTCCAGCAGCGGCCGTCCGATAGCGACGGCATCCGCCAGCCCGTCCCTGATGATCCGGTCGGCAAAGCTGCGGGTATAGATTTTGCCGACGGCGATGACAGGTACGCGAAGATGCTGCTTCATGACGGCTGCGTCAGGCAGCTGGTAGCCCGGATGGGTCTCCGTCGGCTGAATCGGCAGCAGGCCGCCGGATGATACGTCAACCGCGTCAAGAAGCCCTTCCGCTTCAAGCGGTTTGAGCATCAGCGCCAGCTCCTGCGGATTTAGGCCGCCGTCGACGTAATCGGTCGAGGAGATCCGTACGATAACCGGATAATCCCGGCCGGTTTCGGAGCGGATTGCAGCAAGCGTGTCCTGCAAAAATTTCGTCCTGCCACGGGGCGTTCCGCCGTATTCGTCACTGCGGAGATTCGTAATCGGCGACAGGAACTGGTGAATCAAGAATCCATGAGCCGCATGTACCTCAATCCCGTCAAAACCCGCCGCGACGCTGCGTCTGGCGGCTATTCGGTAATCTTCAATGAGGGCCTCGATTTCGGAGACCGACAATTGCGCAGGCTTTCCGTAAGTATCGTCATATGGAATTGCGCTTGGGGCAATGAGCCGTTTCGTCACTTCAGGCGCCGACTTTCTTCCTCCGTGGGACAATTGAACGAATACGGGTGTATGGTGGGCATGGACGGCATCGGTTACCCTTTTCAGCGCATCGGCGTGCCGATCCGAATAAATGCCTATATCGTTAGGCACCAGCCTGCCGTTATCGGACACGGCCGTCGATTCCACGATCATTAATCCGATCGCTTTTGCCCTTCTCGAGTAATGCTGAATATGATGCTCGGTCGCATAGCCTTCCGGCGAGCCGCTGTACTGCTGCATAGGCGCCATAATTAGCCGGTTGCGCAGCTCGACGCCGCCAATGGCGAGAGGGGTATCAAGGTTAAGTGATTTTGTCGCGATCATTCGTTATCCACTCCTTTAAAATCTCTTTCAATGACATTTTATAAGGTTAGGAATATAATTTACATATATAAATCATGTTATATTGGAGCAATTTTCTTTATATTAAAGTTAAAAATACGATTTCAGCACACAAAATAAAGGGGAACAATCGCTATGGACAAAATCGACAGTAAAATTTTATCGCTGCTGCATGAGAATGCGCGAATGCCGGTTGCCGAAATCGGCCGCACGATCGCGATGACACAGCCTGCCGTTACCGAACGGATACGCATGCTTGAAGAACAGGGGATCATCGCCGGCTACAAAGCGGTTCTATCGCCTAAGAAGCTCGGCAAAGACGTCACGGCGTTCGTGCTGTTCAAAACGAACAATTGTCAGGACTTCCAGGAATTTTGCTGGCAATCCCCGGATGTCGTCGAATTGTATCGCATCAGCGGGGAGTATAATTTTATGCTGAAAATAATTACCGCATCGATGGAAACGTTGAGCGCTTTTCTCGATTCGTGCGGTCCGCACGGTTTCTCTTCGACGCTGATCGTGCTTTCCGCGGCGATTGAGAACAAGCGCCTGATCGCTGAAAATGGCGAATAAATGTATAGCTCTGGTAATTTCACTCTGCGAAGTCGATGCCTATTGAATTGAAATCGAGGCAATACTGCCGTTGGTTTTGAAATCCGACGTGTAGGCGATGGTTGCAGTTGCGGAGGTGATCGCTCCATTCGGTCCTGTAATCTTGATAGTCGGTGCTGAAGAATAGCCGGAACCTGCATGGATTATCGTGACCCCGCTTAAGATACCGTCCTTGACCGTTGTGGTCAGCAAAGCAGGCGTTCTTTTCCAAACTTCGCCTTTGACGCCGCTGTAGCGGTAGTAGTTGGATACTTCATCCAAGCGTTCGTTGGTGATGCCGTACGGTTTCAGCACCTTCATCAATGCCGCTTTGTTGGATCGCGCCTGTTCCGATGTCGGGCCGGAGCTTCCGGCGCCTGCCGGTTTTACGCCGCTGAAAGCTTGCCTGAATACATCGTCAGGGACGCCGAGCGCGGCAGCAATGAGCACGATCGGCCTGCCATGATCCTGCGGGTCCGTATTATACCCTCCGGAAATAGCGATGGTATATCCGTTCTGATCGGTTGTGATGCTGCTGTCGTTTTCGGCTGCGGGGCCTGCGGATTGCTGTGGAGCGGCATGAACCGGGTCAGATTTCTTAGCGGCTGCCGCCTCCGCTCTGGTTAAGGATTGGGAACCGCCGGCGAATGCCAACCATACACCTGCGCTGCAAGCGAACAGTAAAGTCGGGACGATGATAAATTTTTTGATTTTCATTTTGTGTTCTCCTCTCACATTGGGAATGACTGTGTTAGGAGTCTGTCCGGTGAACTCGTTTACCCCGCATGCACAAAAGTAACTCCCTCGGATTGACTCCTAGGGATAGATTAATGCACCAATGTGTCAGGAAAACGTCAAGAAGCCGCTAGTTCCCAAAAATGCTTCAATGCCTAACACTGCTTGGGCAGCAACAGCTGGAACGCGGTGCCCCCGGGAGAGCTGTTTTTTAGATGAAGCTGGCCTTTCATCGCAACAGCAAGCATCCGGCTATAGGTCAGGCCGAGTCCTAGGCCGCCAACGGATAGCTTTTTACGCTCGCCCCGGTAGTATTTTTCGAAAATATGAGCTTGCTCGGCTTCCGGTATGCCGGGACCGTCGTCCCAAACGATGACCTCATAGGTTTGGTCCGAATATTCCGATAGCGTTATGCCAATATGCCCTTGACCTTGGAACGCCTGTTTGCTATTGTTCAGCAAATTCACCACGATCTGCTGAATGCGGCTGGCGTCCCCCATGCACATAAAAATCCGGTCTGGAATATCGACCGTGGTCTCTATCCCTTCTTCTTGATCGAGCTGCCCCCACTGATAAGCGATTTCGCTCAAAAGCTTGCCCAAATCAATCGAATCCTCCCGAACTTTGATTATGCCTGAAGCAAAAGAATTAAAGTCCAGCAGATCGGCGACCATATGCTGAAGCCTGCGCGTCTGCTCAAGGGAGATGTCCAGGAACTCCACCGCTTCGCCGTCCGTAACTACCTGGTCGCGAACCGCGCGGATCAAGCCATGAATCGAGGCGACAGGTGTCTTCAGCTCATGGCTGACGCCAGCCAGTAATTCCGTACGCAGCTCTTCCAGCTGTCCCAGACGCGAAGCCATTGCCTGGAAGGACAAGAGAAGATCGTGAATTTCTTTCTCCTTCACATTGGCAGGGACGGTTACATTGTAATCGCCGGCTTCCATCTTGTTGAGCGCTTCGGACAGTTGGATGATCGGTTTTCTTAAATTCAACGACAGGAAATAGATGATCGTCCAGCCAAGCAAGCCCGCACAGAAGAGCAGTGAGATAATCAAAATGTAGTTTTGATTGACATCGGAGAGTTCAAGATAGCTGTAGGCAATAACGATAGCGCCGATAGGGGAATTTTTGTCCATCACCGGTGTTGTTACGACAAAATCCTCCCCGATTCTCGCTGCACGCAGTCGGTCGGTCAGCTCCGGCTTCGCTTCGATATTCAGCGAGGAACGGCCGGGGGCGCTTGGGGGCGCTTTTTTGACAAAAACAGGGGTATCGCCGCGCTCGAACACAACGAAAGCGAATTGTCCGGGAATGGAGTATCGCCGCTGCGTACGGTCAATCCATTCATACAAATCGCCCGGAATGACGATGCTGCCATGACCGTCTGTCACATATTGGGCTGCCGCTTGGGAAAATTCCTGGAGAGCATGCTTCCGCTCGTCGATAGTTTCCTGCCGGATATAGAGAATGGATACAAGTCCGATGGCAAGCAGTCCCAAGAAAAGAGTAAGTATATAACGAAACGTCCAACGACTGAGCAGCGTCCGGCGCCTAATTGGATGTGTTGGCATAAAGTTGATATCCCGTCCCGCGCAATGTTCTGATTTCCCCTTCTTCCGGCGGCCAGTGAAGAAGCAGCTTCCGCAGACGCTTGATAGCCAGGTCCACGGCCCGGTCACTGCCTTCATAATCGATGCCCCATACCTTCTCAATCAGCTGCTCGCGGTTGAAAATCTGGTTCGGATGCTCCGCCAGAAACATAAGAAGCGACAAATCTCGGGGCGTAACCGATAAGGTCGCTCCGTTCAGGAAGACGCTGCGGGACTTGAAGTCGATGCGAAAGCTCCCGAAGCTGACTTGATCCGAACCGACCAGAGACTGGGGCGGGCGTCTAAGCACAGCATGAATTCTGGCAATGACTTCGTCAGGCTCGAACGGCTTCGACATGTAGTCGTCCGCCCCTTCGTTCAGTCCCGTAATCCGGTCGCCGACACCGCCCCTGGCTGTCAGCATAATGACAGGGCATACGCTTTTGCTGCGAATATGCTGCAGAACCTCCCAGCCGCTCATTCCAGGGAGCAGCACGTCAAGAATGACAAGAGCCGGCTGTACCGAATCAAAAGACTCCACGGCCTGACAGCCGTCCCGGAAGATAAGGCAATCAAATCCGGCCTTGCGGATATACGCCGCGAGAACCCGGGAAATCGCGTCCTCGTCTTCGACGATCATAATCGTTTTCATTCGATATCCTCCAATACGGCGGTCTTTGGATGAATTATACAACCCCGGATTTGGAATAGCCAGATATAATCCTGATGATTCTTCTTGGAAATTTCCAGGAGCTCACCAGAAAGCCTGCAAAAGTGCATCTTTTTGCTCCTTGATCCTCTTGTCGCGAAATATTCCTGCAAATCTGCAGGCTTTTCCGCTCAAATTTAAGCTTAGACCCATTTTGACCGATAATTCCTGCACAATCGCAGGCTTTTTCCTGAAACGAGCCGTTACTAGCGAAAAAAACTGTATTTTCGCAGGCTTTTGCCCAAGCTGCCAGGCCGTATCGTCCCAATACCCATTGACATGTTACCATTTGGTAACTTATTATATGGGTGACCCATTAATTGCCGTCCGGCGACGAAACGGAGCACCTAATTTCCGGGAAAGGCGATGTGCAGCGTGAAAACTTTCTTCAATATAATGACGAACGAAGAAGTCAAAGCTTATTTGAAAAGAATCGGTGTTGCAGAAATAGAGCCGCCCAACAAAGCCTATCTGTTTGAACTGCATAGAGCTCATGTAAGTAACGTTCCGTGGGAAACCGTCGATATTTTTGCCGGAAGACCGGTTTCCATCGACGTCAAGGAATCGGTGCAGCTTATCATTAACCGCAGAAGCGGTTATTGTTTTCATCTCAATGGCGCGTTCAGCACGCTTCTCCGCTCCTTGGGCTATAAAGTTTCCTGGCACAGGGCCGGGGTCCAGCCGCTCGGGGAAGAGCCTCGCGTCAATTCGTTCCACCTCGGATTAACAGTCGACTTGGCAAACGAATCGCAGAAGGAAGAAAAATGGATCGTCGATGTCGGCCTCGGAGACATGCCATTCGAACCTTTGCCGCTTCAAACAGGAGTTTATAAGCAGGGCCCACTCGTTTACAAGGTCATGGAGTCGGCTGTAGTTGACAATGGCTGGCGGTTGGAGCATGATTCTGGCGCTTCGTTTGCCGGAGTCGATTTTGCTCCAGAGGTCATATACGATATGAATGAATTTAAGCCGAAACACGACCATTACTGCCAGTCGGCGGAGTCACCCTGGATCAATCTGTTTCTTATCCGGCAAAGACATGCAGAGGGAAGCAATGAACTTAGAGGCTGCATATGGAGCAAAAGAGATAGTGCCGGTATTGAAAAAACGGAGATTCGGACGAAATCGCAATGGCTCGAAGTTTTGGGAAATATTTTTGGCGAGCATCTGGTTCGTTATAGCAGCCGGGAGCGGGACGATTTATGGAAAAAGGTGCAGAAAAAACACGAAGAGTGGAAACAAGCAAAAGCTCTGTAAACGTCGTGCAAGCGGGAGCCATTAGCGGCTTCCGCTTGTGTCGGCCAAAAGACAACGGCTTGTGCACCGCGTGCAGCACTGCCTGAAGGAAATCGTACAGGCGCTGGAACACCGTAGCATTGAACAAGCGAGAAAAGTAAACGCTCGCGAATCCCGGGCGCGCGTTGTGTCGCCGACGCATGGCGGCGGTCAGAATCCCTTTACGGAGTATGCGATCCCCAGCATCGATGAACGCAGCCGCCAGCAGTTTCGCGGCGTACACCGTCTGGCGGAGTAACTCCATTAATTTTGAAAGTAAAATCTATACTTTTTTGGTATCTTATGCGTTTATCTATCCTTATAATATAGAAATGTAAGCGTTTTATTTATGTTCTTATCCATGTGAGGAGGTGGGATGACAACTGCGGCAAAGCGGTATCAAGGAAAGATGAAGCTTGGATAAAACACTATTTTGAGGAGGTATTTTATGTTAAAGTCAAAATTGGCAAAGTTAAGTACAGCGCTTGTATTGGCAGGCGCACTGATCTCAACGGCGATCGCTCCGAGCGCCAGTGCGGGTATCGCTACCGGCAACAAATTTTTAGGAAACATTATTGCCGGCAGCGTTCCTTCTAACTTCGGCACGTATTGGAACCAGGTGACACCGGAAAATTCCACGAAATGGGGTTCCGTCGAATCTACCAGAAACAGCATGAACTGGTCAGGGGCCGATACGTCTTATAATTATGCGAAAAGCAAAGGTTTTCCATTCAAATTCCATACGCTTGTATGGGGTAACCAGGAGCCGGGCTGGATCAGCGGTCTTTCGGCAGCCGATCAAAAGGCCGAGGTCACGCAGTGGATCCAGGCAGCCGGCCAGAGATATAAGAACGCGGAGTTCGTGGACGTTGTCAATGAACCTTTGCACGCCAAGCCATCTTATAGGAATGCGATAGGCGGAGACGGTTCCACGGGCTGGGATTGGGTGATCTGGTCATTCCAGCAAGCAAGGCAGGCTTTTCCCAATTCGAAATTGCTGATTAACGAGTATGGAATTATAAGCGATCCCAACGCCGCGGCAAACTATGTCAAAATTATTAATCTGCTTAAAAGCAGAGGGCTAATCGACGGCATTGGCATTCAATGCCATTATTTCAATATGGACACTGTATCTGTAAGCACAATGACCAATGTTCTGAATACGCTTGCGGCAACGGGATTGCCCATTTATGTATCCGAGCTGGACATGACCGGCGACGACAATACGCAATTGGCCAGATACCAGCAAAAATTCCCGGTTTTATGGCAGCATTCGGCCGTTAAAGGGATTACTCTGTGGGGCTACATCCAAGGACAAACGTGGGCATCGAATACGCACCTGATCTCCAGTTCGGGAACCGAGCGTCCCGCTCTGAAATGGTTAAAGCAATATTTAAGCGGTTCTTAAAATAAGGCGAATCGCCGGACCCGGCATTCGCACGGCAGTAATGCCCGTCAGGTTGAATTTCCTGGCGGGCTTTTCCCGTTTTTGCGAAACGGCCGGTGGCCGGGCAAAAACTGCGTGGACGTCCCCACAGAGTGAAAATAGTCGGGGCTGCTAAAGCGAGACCGGTGAACAACTCCTCAACCGTCCAAAAAACTGCAAAAGTGCAGGCTTTTTCGACGGCAGCGGCCCGTTTGGCGGAAAAGCCTGCGATTGTGCAGGTATTTTCGCTCAGGAATGGGCTGGGCACCAGATTTCCGCGAAAAGCCTGCACTTTTGCAGGAATTCTTCCCAGCCGGCGCATCAATGCGCAAAAAGCTGCACTTTTGCAGGAATTCTGCGCATTGCAAGCAGGAAGCATCAGCTCTGGCGGGCTTTTCTGCGCGCGATGCCGGCCAGCGCTGCCTTCGCAAAGCCGCATCCTCGCGGCGGCGGAACCGCCGTATTTTGACATGAACTCCATTTACAAACCGATGGTCGGTATGTATAATGTGGTTATAACGATACATGGAGGAATCACTTTGAAACAAGAGGAACGCAGACAGCGGACGATTCAGAAACTGCTCGATGCTGCCAAAGAGCTGATCCGGACAAAAGGCTGCCACGCCATCACCATGAAAGACATTATGGAAAAATCGGACATTTCCAAAGGGGCCATCTTCCACTATGTGAAAACCAAGGACGAAATTTTTGCCTGGGTGCTGCAAGAGCGGCTTGAAGAGAACAACCGGCGTTTCATGGACGAAGTGGAGCAAGGCGGTCGAACGTTTGAGGGGCCGATGCAGCAAGTCGCAAGCCAGCTCCCCCATTTGGAAGACGCGCATGATGTGACCAATAAGGTTTTAGTATATTTGCTGGGCAAAGAAGATGATCCTGCCGTCGCCGAAGCGCTCAAAAACTATTACGAGCGGTCCGTGCATTTTTCCTATCAATGGATAGAGACGGGCCAACGGCACGGGGTTATTCCGGAATCGGTCGATGCGGGCAAAACAGCCGAAATGTTTGTCCTGATGTCGCTCGGATTGCGCATCCGCTCCTCTTTTCCAGTCGCGCCCGCTTCTTTCACCGCTCACGATTTTTCGTCTTTTGTGGCTCAGGCTTTAAAATCCGACAACAAATAGTAAAGAAAGAAGGAACAAAGATGGCCCCCTTTATCGTGCTTATCGGATCGTTTGTGCTTTTCCGCGCCGCCGGTTGGCTCGGCTGGACTTATTTCGACGGCTGGCATCCGTCTTTGCAAGGGGCCGTGGCCGCTATGCTGCTGCTTACAGCTTCCGCCCACTGGGGAAAAAGGCGGCCGGACCTCGTCGCGATGGTTCCGCCCTCTTTGCCGAACCCCGGTTTTATCGTGACGATAACCGGGTGGCTTGAAATCGCCGGGGCCATCGGCATGCTGATCCCCGCCACTTCGCTTGCCGCATCCGTCTGCTTGACGGTGCTGCTGATCGCCATGTTCCCGGCCAACATAAGAGCGGCCCGGGAACGCTTAACGATCGACGGCAAGCCTGTGCCAAAGCTGCTTGTCCGAACTTTGCTGCAGATCGTTTTCATCTCCGCGATCATTCTGGCTTCCCCGATCTTTGCTCCGCTTTCCTGATGCGGTGCGCACGCCGGTCTCAGGGAGGAGCATTTCGCCGACTGTTTGAATGTCCGGTAACAAAATGGCCCCCTTTATGAGCCAAAGGGGGCCATTTTGCATAAATCGACATGAAGGGCGCGGGTATCCCCATCATTTCAAGGAGCGATAAGTTTCCAACAATCCGGCCGCCATGTCCGCTTGAGGGTGCCATTGCAGCTCGCGGCCGGCTTTTCTGCTATCCAGGCAGCTGTGAAGAATATCGCCCTCCCGGGCCGGCGAATAGCGGGTCTCAATATCGGAACCGTGTATTTGCTTTAGCAAATGAACCAGCTTATTGATAGAAATGCTGCGGCCCGTGCTGACATGAATCGTTTCCCGGTTTCCCGCGTCGATCGCAGCGATATTCGCCTGAACGACATCTTTTACAAATACGAAGTCGCGCGTTTGTTCGCCGTCTCCATGAATGTGCAGGGGCAGCCCGTTTTTCATATTTTGGATGAAAACGGCAATGACTCCCCCTTCGCCTTTGGGCATTTGCCTTGGGCCGTATACGTTGCCGTAGCGAAGAATCGTGAAAGGAACGCCGTGCTGCGCGGCATAGATGCGGATGTACGATTCCCCCGCCCATTTGGACAAACCGTAGTAAGAGATCGGCGACGCAGCGTCATCCTCGGAAATCAGTTCTTTTTGCAAATTCCCGTAAACGCCGGAGGTCGAGGAGAAGACCAGTTTTTTAACGGAAGCCGCCCGGCAAGCCTCAAGCAGGTTGATGGTTCCCTTAATATTGACGTCCGCATCGTACTGCGGGTCGTTCATAGATCGCTGCACATCCGCCTGAGCGGCCAGGTGAAATACGACGTCAGGCCGTTCCCTTACAATAATCTCCTTGCTTTCTTGACTGCGAATATCTTCCTTATGAAATACCGCCTGCGGATGGACATAGGAAACGTATCCGGATTGCAAATTGTCAATGACATGCACTTCGAATCCGGCTGCCGCCAGCGTATCTACGAGGTGGGAACCGATAAATCCGGCCCCCCCGGTCACAACGGCCTTCATACTCCCACTCCCCGTTCTATTTGGTTCAGAACATTGATCGTTATAGAGTCCGGCAAAGTATACCCTTTGGGCAAGTTGTTCACAACCCGCTTCCATACCTCGCTATCGACTATAATTCCAGGCGCAGACGCCTTCGAATTGAACATAGAATCATAGCTTTCCGCCTTCATCTCTTTAAAAATGCTAAGCGAAACGGGATCGGGAATCGTATATCCCACAGGCAAGGCAGCCTTGATTGGCTTCCAAACGGAACTATCCACGTACAAGCCAAACATCGGCACAGGGTTGGAAAACAGGGCGTGGTAATAATCGCCTGTCGAAGGCAGCAGGGCATCAAGCGAAGTCTGATCCGGAATTCGGTAGTTTTCGGGCAAGTGATCCGCGATACGCTGCCAGATTTTGCTGTCTACTAAAACATCAGGGCTTGGCGGTGAAATAAATAAGTAGTTGAATTCTTTCCCGTCAACGGTTTCTTTCCGGTTTTTGTCGAAGTACGAATAATAAGTTTTCTGCAGACGATCCCATACCGTCATCATGCGAATTTTCCAATACAAGCGACGCAGCCAACTTTTAGTCAAAGCCGGGATTTGCTTCATACGCGTTACCCCCCTCTTCGTTGTTGGATAGCGCTTTGATACAGCGTAAGCAGCTGCTTCGTCATGGCATCCATCGACCAATGCTGCATGCCCCATCGTTGGGCGTTCGTTCCAAGTTTTTTGCGGTAACTTTCCTCTTGCAGCAAACGATTCATATTGGAAGCAAGCATATTGATATCCCCTACCGGGAAGGTTAAGCCCGTAACTTCGTGCTCCACCATTTCAGGCAGCCCTCCCGTATTGCTGACGATGGCCGCTTTGCCTGCGATTTGCGCTTCGATCAAGGAAACCGACTGGTTTTCGATAATGCTGGGCAGCACAAAAATATCGGAAAGCTGCAGCAGCGCAGGAATGTCGTTCCGTTTCCCCCAGAATACGACGTCTTTTTGCAGCCCCAGGTCGCTGCGCTGTTTTTTAAGCGCGGTCATATCCTGGCCCTCTCCTACGATCCAGCAAACCCAATCTTTTCGTTTTTCTTTCAATTTTTTAAGAGCGGCTAACAGGAAATTAACGCCTTTTAGTTCGACCAACCGTCCTGTAAAAATGATGACCTTCTTGCCGTGCGGCCGTTCTACGTCGGTTTTGACCTTCATCTGTTTAATAAAACCGTCCGTATCGAAGCCATACGGAAATACATGAAGCTGTTTGTCGGGCACGTTAAACTCGTTTTCCAAAATCTTTTTTAACCATCGGTTAGCAACGTGGGTCGCCTCGGCGGAACTTGCTCCCGTGTATTCGATCGCATCGTAATAAGCGTGCGCGATATAATCCGTCGGATGATTGATATGCCTGATTTCATGAGCGACGCACCCGTGCAAAGTAGCGACCAGCGCCGTATTGCCGGAGCGTACCCGGGACATCGCCGTTGTGGAAATGACATCCTGCGTATGGATCACATCATACCCGCTTATATTGAAATAAGCTGCCGCCAGTTCGAACATGTACCTTTGGAATTCTGCATATTGAACGAGCGGATTCGCATGCATAACCGGAAATGACGTTAAACCCAGCTTGGCTTTGAGGAGCGGAAGGAGTTTTTCTTTAGGCAGCCGCCGGTTCTGGTTCACCATATAAATGAATGAATTTGTGTCGTCGTCCCCGTTTCCGAGCATATCCACTTCATGCCCCATAAGTTCCAGCTTGTTTCTAAGCTGCACCATAAAAGGCCATACTCCTCCTACATGCGGAACGGGCCAGTATGTTGCAAGAAGTATCTTCACCGTTCATCACCTTTCCCTTCCTACTCTTATTTACCTGTACATTCTATAGCTTATTGGGAAAAGGTGGATAAGTTCGGGCGAAACTACTGGTAACTTATCCCAAATTGTATAAAAGCATATTTTTATAGCTACTTCGTCCAAGCAATTTTTCGAAAACTGAATCAAATAGAACTATAAGGATAGAAAAGGAGGCAGGAAAACACATGCGTATCACCATTCTGCATCATCCGGTCGGTTTGCTGCGGCATGCAAAATCGATATGTATGATGAAAACTTACCATTTAGGAGCTGGAACGTTATGAGATTATCAGAATTGAAAGGAAATTATGACGCCATTTTCAGTTTGGGAGATCTTTGCCTGGCCTCCATTCAGCTTGAAAAGAACGGCATGCGGCCTTATGCCGGCGTGTTGGATTGGATGGGATCGCCGCAATTGCCGGAAGTAAACCGGCTGCTGATGAACCGCTTTAACGGATTTATGGAATTGGCAAATTTGAGGGTGGTCGGGGACGCTACTGAAGAAATGCTGCTCGTATCGGACGATTTCTATCACATTCTTTCCAACCATGATTTCACCAAAGCCGCTAATCCACACGGAAACCTGGCGACTTATCCGGAAGTAAAAGCTAAATTTGATAGACGCATCCAACGTTTATTGGAAAAGGCGGATACCTGCCAGCGCATTCTTTTTATTCGAACAGAAGGGGATTTTCAGGGTACTTACGACCTTCAGACGGTTTTATCGGGGCTCGTCCGGCACGATTTTCGGGTTCTGCTCGTTAACCATGCCCCTGTCAGCGGAATTGTGGAACTCGATTGGCCTCTGGAAAAGGTGTGCGCTATTCAACTGCCCAACGCGGAAAAATGGGAAGGCAACAACCACCTCTGGACAGCGATTCTGGGAGGTATTCATCTTATATGAGATAGGTTTATTCGCCAATAAGAAGGCTGTTCTTCACGCTTTAGCGCTGTAAAGAACTTAAACATTCTTATGTGGTAAAAATAAATGTAGGATGGTGAAAGTTACATCATGCTGACGCAATCTAATATTTTGGTGACCGGCGGAACCGGTTCTATCGGCTATGCATTGATTCGGGGACTACTTGCATACAATCCGAAAAAAATCGTCATATATACGAGGAACGAATCAGGGCAAATTGCTATGAAACGGACCTTTGACGATGCTAGATTACAGTTTTCCATCGGCGATATCCGAGACAAAGAAGCGACTGTCAAAGCGTGTGCAGGCATTGATTACGTATTCCATCTGGCTGCGCTGAAGCATGTTCCGGTTTGCGAGGAACAGCCTATCGAAGCGCTGAAAACGAATGTGCTCGGCACGCAAAACATTATCGACGCCGCCCTGCAGAACGGGGTGAAAAAAGTAATCAATATGTCCACGGACAAAGCGGCCGATCCTAGCAATTTTTACGGCATGACCAAAGCGATCGGGGAAAAACTGATGATTTTGTCCAATCATTTGAGCGCGGATACGAAATTCGTGTGCGTCAGAGGCGGCAACGTCCTGGGGACAAGCGGAAGTGTGCTCCACCTGTTCATGAAGCAAATTCAGGAGAAAAATCAGGTCGGCATTACGGATAAGCGAATGGTCCGCTTCTTCATGACGCCGCAAGAAGTGAGCGAACTGCTGATTAATGCCGCTATAGAAGGAAAAGGCGGGGAAACGTTCGTAAAGGCGATGACCGCCTGCAAAATCCTCGATTTGGCCGAAGTTTTGATCGATGTATCCGGCAAAAAAAATGTCGAGATCGTCGAGCTCGGCATAAGGCCGGGCGAAAAAATCAACGAACTGCTCATTTCCGAATACGAAAGCCATAATGCGGTTGAGTACAATCAGCGGGTTATCGTCGTTTTTCCTACGTACGAAAGCGCCGAGCTAAAGGAATTTTATTCGGACAGTCCACCTTTTAAAACACGGAATTATTCGGCCAATGATGTTTTGATGACCAAAGACGAAATTAAGCAAATGCTGCAAAAAGGCGGATTTATCGGCTAAACCGGATCAACTTGTAAAAACTGGCGAGGAGCGCATCGCCGGCATCGGCATGTCCAGGGGCTTGCCCCTTCGGCTCTCAAATAAAATCCTCGGAGTGCGAATCCGGGGGTTTTATTACTGGCCAGGCGATCGGGCTTCCATTGCACATTGAGCAGCAGCCGGGATCTTGACTTTTTAAGATAAACAAAATATGATTAGCCTAAATGCAAGTAAGTACTTGCAATCGTTTCGAAAGGAGAGACATGTCCATCGATAAGCATGCGAGCAGCAGCGACAAGCTGTTGACGGCCGTCATCGATTTAATAGCGGAAAAAGGCTATTACGGCGTCACCACCAAAGAAATCGCCGCCGCGGCCGGCCTGAACGAAGTAACGCTGTTCCGCCATTTTGGCAGCAAGCAAAATCTGCTCGAATCCGCCGTTCATCGCTTCCACTATACCGAAGAGATGACAAAGCTTTTTAACGAAAAGCTGGTATGGGATTTGTACGCCGACTTGCTCCTCATCAGCCGGACGTACCATGAAATCATGAACCGCAACCGGAAAATGATTCAGATCGCGCTCAAGGAAAGCAGCGTATTCTCCGGGTTCCGGGAAAAAGTAAACAAACACCCTGAGCAATTAAAACAATTGTTGATCGATTATTTCAATGCCATGTACGAGAAAGGCAAGCTGATCCGGGTCAATCCGGACATACAGGCGTTAGCTTTCATGTGTATGAACTATGGTGCGTTTGTAAGCAATATGAATTCCGAGGGAACATTGTTCCCCGCCGTGTCCATGGAAGATTTTATCCGTGAGAGTGTACAGACCTTCGCTAGGGCGCTATCCCCCTAGTTTTTTTATCAAAAATCTGCAAGTAAGTACATGCATACACACGTTGGTTTTCGTTATGCACGGTACCCGGAAGGAGAGATGCAGGAATGGAAATGGAACCGGAAGCGCAGCGGCAAATGGGCGAGAAATTGATCCGCGTTCTGATGTTTACGCTGACTTTGTCATCGATGAGCGCATTGATGTTCAACATCGTACTCCCGCAAATCAGCAAAGAGTTCGATCTGACTATCGCTCAAGTAAGCTGGATTTCTTCGGCTTATACTTTGATTTATGCAATAGGAACGGTGACTTACGGCAAGCTGGCCGACCGGTACAAGCTCAAAAATTTGCTGACGTTCGGCTTGCTTGTGTTCGCCGTCGGTTCGGTAATCGGCCTCGCCTCCCAATCGTTCTGGATGGCGCTTGTCGGAAGGTGCGTGCAATCGGCGGGCGCCGCGGCGATTCCGGCAACGGCTGCGATCATCCCTGTGCGCTACTTTGCTCCGGAACGCAGAGGAACCGCTTTAGGCATGTCGGCCGTAGGCTTGGCGCTCGGCAGCGCGCTGGGTCCGGTTATTTCCGCGTTGATCGTCAGTGTCGCTCATTGGCGGTGGTTATTTTGCGTGACTCTTCTCATTTTGTTCACGCTCCCCTTTTACCGCAAATATTTGCGGGACGAACAAGCCGTACCCGGAAAATTCGACTGGATTGGCGGGAGCTTGCTGGCTGCTGCGGTTGCGCTGCTTTTGCTTGGCGTCACGAACGGGGGCTTGTGGTACTTGATTGGCGGTGTGGTTGCTGTGGCGATGTTTATTGTGCGGATTCGGTCCGCCGCGGAACCGTTTGTTCAGCCTGAGCTTTTTACAAACAAAAATTATACGCTCGGTCTGACGATTGCCGTGCTGATCAACGGAATTGGCGTCTCCCTGTATTTTCTGAGTCCGATGCTTTTGTCCCGCGTGCAGCAGCTGCCGCCGTCCTGGATCGGCTTTGCCATGGTTCCGGCGGCGATTGCCTCCGCCATCCTGGGGCGAAAAGGCGGCAAGCTGGCGGACTTGAAAGGAAACCCGTTTTTATTTTTCGTCGCATCCGGGTCGCTATTGACATGCTTTGTTTTGCTCTCGGCCTTCGCGGCAGCTTCCCCCGTCATTATTGCTATGATTCTCATATTCGGCAATGTGGGGCAATCTTTTATGCTGATCGCGATGTCGAACTCGATTTCAAGGATGCTGCCGAAGGAACGGATCGGAGTCGGCATGGGACTTTTTTCCATGTTGAATTTCATTACCCAGGGAATGGCCGCAGGCGTTTATAGCAAACTGGTGGATCTTCCTTCCGCGGTTTCCTGGAACCCTGTTCGTATGTATCCGGGCAACCCGGATAGTTCGATTTTCAGCAACATTTATCTCGTTCTCGCCGCTTTGCACGCAGGCATTTTGCTGTTCTATTATTTTCAGTTCAGGCCGCGGAAAACAAGCATTCAAGAGAAAGCCGATGCCTTATAATCGTCAAAAGCCGCTAAACATTCGGGCTTCCGAGCGTTAGCGGCTTTTTTGTATGAGAGAAATTAGTGTGCCGGCGGTAACGACCTGCTTATCCAGCTTAGAGTGACAGCCGCTTTTTCTGGGCGCGCGCCTCTCCTTGTGAAGTCGCGGAACTGAACATAATGGGCAGAAGGCAGCGTGGTAGGGAAAAACCTGCGAAAGTGCAGGTTTTTTCTCTGAAATTAGCTTATTTTGACGAAAAGCCTGCAAAAGTGCTGGAATTTTCGCTAAAAGTGAACCTGAGCCCACGTCCCCGCTGAAAAGCCTGCACAATTGCAGGAATTGTTCGTGGCCAGCGATCAAGGACGCAAATTCATGTATTTTGCAGGTTTTTCTTCCCTGCAGCCAGGCAGATTGTGGTTATCGCCTCTGACGCGGGGGTTTTGGGGCAGCCTGACTATCGCGGGCTAGCCCAAGCAGCGTATTGACTTCAAAAATAAGGAATGGTATAAAAAAGAAGGAATGGCACTCGTTGACCGAGAGTGCTAACGCGAAATTGATTCAGTGATCTGCAGAGGGTCACAGCTTCATTTCATATTTTGAAAGGAGAAACTCCAGTGGAAAAAAAACAATTTCAAGCGGAATCCAAACGGCTTTTGGAAATGATGATCAACTCCATTTATACGCAAAAAGAAATATTTCTGAGAGAGCTGATTTCCAATGCCAGCGATGCTATCGACAAAATCTATTATACGGCTCTGACCGATGAAAAGCTGGTCTTTGATAAAGACAGCTACTACATCAAAGTGCTGGTCGACAAAAGCAGCAGAACGCTAACCATCCGCGATACCGGCATCGGCATGACCAAAGAAGAGCTGGAAAACCATCTTGGCGTCATTGCCAAAAGCGGCTCCCTGGCCTTCAAAAAAGATAACGAAGCGAAAGACGGGCACAATATTATCGGCCAGTTCGGCGTAGGATTTTATTCCGCTTTTATGGTAGCGGACGTTGTAACGGTCATCAGCAAAGCGTTACACAGCGACAGCGCATACAAATGGGAGTCCACCGGCGCAGACGGATACACCATTGAGCCGTACGACAAAGATTCGGTCGGCACGGAAGTGATCCTGAAAATCAAAGACAACACCGAGGACGAAAGCTTCGATGAGTTTTTGGAGGAATATCGGTTAAAAGCGATCATCAAAAAATATTCCGACTTCATCCGCTACCCGATCAAGATGGACATTACCGGAAAAAGGCTGAAAGAAGGCAGCGACAACGAATTCGAAGACTACGAAGAAGAGCAGCGCATCAACAGCATGGTTCCGATTTGGCGCAAAAACAAAAGCGAACTGACTGCCGAAGACTACGAGCAATTTTACACGGAAAAACGGTACGGTTTCGATAAGCCGCTCAAGCATATCCATATCAGCGCCGACGGAGCTGTAGTTTACCAGGCGATCCTCTTTATCCCGGAAAATATTCCATTTGACTACTATTCCAAGGAATATGAAAAAGGGCTGGAGCTGTACGCGAACGGCGTGCTGATCATGAACAAATGCGCCGACCTGCTGCCTGACTATTTCAGCTTTGTCAAAGGGATGGTCGATTCGGAAAGTTTGTCCCTGAACATTTCGCGCGAGATGCTGCAGCATGACCGGCAGCTGAAACTCATTGCCAAAAACATTTCAAGCAAAATAAAAGGCCAACTGCAAAGCCTGTTAAAGGACGAGCGGGAAAAGTACGAGCAATTTTACAAATCGTTCGGCAGACAGCTGAAATTCGGCGTTTACAGCGATTACGGCACCCACAAGGATGTGCTGCAAGATCTGTTGATGTTCTACTCCTCCAAGGAGAAAAAGCTGGTCACGCTGGACGAGTACGTATCGAGAATGCCGGAAGATCAGAAATACATTTACTACGCCTCCGGAGAATCGAACGAAAGAATCGAGAAGCTGCCGCAAACGGAGCTGGTAGCCGAAAAAGGCTATGAGATTCTTTATTTTACCGATGATATCGACGAGTTCGCGATCAAAATGATCATGAATTACAAAGAGAAGGAATTCAAATCGGTATCCAGCGGCGATCTCGGTATCGAAGCGGAAGAGAACCAGGATAACGGCGATGCGGAGAAAGCCGACAACAAAGAACTGTTCGAACATATGGCCGGCTTGCTCGCGGGCAAAGTAACGAGCGTGCGGGCGTCGAAAAGGCTCAGATCGCATCCCGTTTGCCTTTCTACCGACGGCGAAGTGACGATCGAGATGGAAAAGATTTTGAATGCGATGCCGAACAACCCTAACGTAAAAGCCGATAAAGTGTTGGAAATCAATATAAATCACGACGTGTTCGGTTCGTTGAAAGACGCCTTCGAGCAAGATAAGGAAAAGCTGAATTTGTACACGGCGCTCTTGTACAATCAGGCGCTCCTCATTGAAGGACTGCCGATCCAGGACCCGGTCGAATTTACAAACGATATTTGCAAAATTATGGTGTAAGACGCTTGCCGAAAAAACCGCTGAATGCCCGGATTCCCGGGCGTTCGGCGGTTTTTTTATTGATGCCGGATTTTGTGGTGAAAAGGGCCTATATTTCGCCCTTCATCCTTGTTCATACTCCATTCACACTTTTGTGATATCATACAAATATTCAAAAAAAAGGAGTTGGTAACGGATGATCAGATTGAAGCAGCCGGTTTATATCGGATTTTCGAGCATCTTGTACACCCTTTTAATCGTTGCCTATTGGCTCAGCCATTAAAATACGAATTGCGTGCACAGTCGCGAAAATAAAGGCTGCGGCCTTGTGCGAAAAACAACCTGAATCGGCCGTTCGGCCGGTCTCAGGTTGTTTTGTTTGTTCATGTATGGATGCAACTAATCCCGGCATTTCGCGTCTAATGTATGATATTGTTTACAAACTTATGAGGAGGAGGGAAGCCTCCATGCATGGTGGAAAGCATCTGTTCGGCGCGGTCTGCACTGCGCTGCTCGTACTCGGAACCGCGCCTGCCTATGCGGCGGAAGACCGGCATGACGACGGCGTTGGCGTCTCGAAACCGCAGCCGGCGGGCATCGTTTTGCTCGGAGCGGAGCAGCTTTACGATAGCCCTGACAAGGGCGCCCTGACCGGCGCCGAAATTGCCTCTCAGCAGGTGACGCCAATCGTGGAGCCGCGCAACGGCTTTTATCCGATTGCCACCTGGCTCGGGACAAAGTGGATTTTGCCGCAGCACGGCGTGCTCGAAGATGTAGAACAAGAGGATCTGCCGCTGCTGCTTCAAACGCCGGCTTATTTGTTCGACGCTCCGGTCCTGTCGCGCAATACCGGGAAAACTTTGCCCGCCGGAACGGTGCATACGTTCGAAAAATGGCGGACCTGGTATCACGTGCGGACGGAGGAAGGCGATAAGTGGCTGAATATGGGCTACAAGCTGCCCAAGCATCTAGCCCCTTCCGGCAAACAGGTTCAAGTCCCCGAAGGGACTATTTTGTACCGGTACCCGTTCGGACAGTCCGAGACGATTGCGGCTTCGCTTCCCGCTCAGACGGTGATGCCCGTGGAGGAAGGGAGCGGCTGGTATCATCTGCAAGGCGCATTCGGCGACGGCTGGGCTTACTTGGGCGGCATGGCGGAACCGGATAACAACAATGACGATGCGCCGGTCGCAATCAGCAAGGAGCAGGCGGCTGCAGCTGCCGCCAAAGAATTGCGGCTTTCATCCGATTATGCCGTCGATTCGGCCCATTTATTGCTCACGCCGGGCAGCGATGTAAAAATATGGACCCTTGGCTTGGCGAAAAAAAGCGGGGATCACATTGCAGGTTCGGTCAACCTGTGGTCGGATGCCGAAACGGGCAAGATCTATTTTTACACGAAGAGTGAAACGCTGCCGGTTTCGAAAACGACTGCGCCTGCCGGTGCGGGGCAGGATTTGAAACAGATCGCAGCCGACTTCGTCAAGCGCTACAGCCCTGACCCGGATGTGGTGTGGGCACTGGATCAAACGCCGGTCAATCCGCTGCGTAATCGCCGGGATCAGGATGCTTCCGTGAACGTAAAATTTGTCCGAACCGTGGGCAGCCTTCCGTATGATCAGGACACGTTTGAAGTCCGGATGCTTCCTGACGGCACGGTGGGCAGCTACCTTGTTAACTGGAGTCCGGCCCAACAATTCGATCCGCCCGCGCCGAAGCTTTCCGCCGACGAGGCTGCGCAAGTTTTGGCGGATGACGGGTACGACCATATGACGTACACCACTCCTTATCGAAGCAAGGCAAGCGGCAGCGAAGCTCTTGTTCCCTTTCTCTCCAAGCGCTACTCGTATGTCGATGCCGAGACAGGGCTTGTCGCTCCCCAGGTGTCTTCGTCCGGAACGGTGACGGAAGAGCCTTTGTCTGCGCAGCCTTCGGGAGGCCTGGGCCTGACTTCTGCGCAGGCCGCGGACATCGTCAAGAAGGCGCTCGCTTTTCCTGAACAGACGGAAGCGGTGCAAGCGGACGGCATAAACGGAAACTGGAACATCAGGCTGCAAATCCCGACCGGGGACCAGGACCGTTTCCGCTACGCATATGCCTCCGTGAATGCCGACACCGGAGTTCTTTTGTCCTACTCCTCAACGGACGGACAAAGCTATGATTGGATTACCGTGCCGGAGATATCCAAGGCGGAAGCCAAAGCTATCGCCGAGCAATGGTTGAAGACGCTGCTGCCCCATATGACGAACCAGCTATCGCTAAGCGCCATGAATTTGTACTTAACGGATGGCAGCGTCACATCTTCGCAAGGCTACAAATTTACGTACCAGCGCCGCGTGGACGGGGTTTCCGTAGACGACGAGCAGGTCGAACTGCAAATCAGCGCCTACGACGGCAAACTGATTCTTTTTGACAATAAGCTTTCCGCCATTCCCTATCCGGCGCAAAGGCCGCCCCTCATCTCGAAGGAGGAAGCGAAGCAGCGAGTACTGGAGCTTTATCGGGTCGAGCGTTTTTACAAACCGGACAGCGTGTTTTTCGGAGATATTGGAACAAGCGTTTGTTACAGACTCGTCCCACGCGCATCCGAATCATACATGAACGACCTCGACCTTCAGACGGGTATATGGCGCGACATTTTCTCTTTCAAGCCAGCTGACGGCATCACCGTCCCGACTCCGCCGCCTCGGAACTAAGATGTCCGAGTCCCTCGGTTGAGGGCGTGACACCAGGTCTCGGTTGAAACAACCGGAAGGGTGGCGCTGGACATGGCCGCCGCCATAAACCGCGCGCAACCGCCCGTAAAAGCGGCCTGGCAGCTTGAAATGCCTGCGAAAGTGCAGGCTTTTTCGATGAATGCGGCTCGTTTCGACGAAAAACCTGCGAAAGTGCAGGAATTTTCGCTGAAAATGAGGCTGCGCCCCTAGATTCGATGAAAAGCCTGCACATTTGCAGGAATTTTTCACTGCTAGCGTATCGACGAGCAAAAAACTGTACTTTTGCAGGTTTTCTTCGCGTTTTCGAATAAATGTGTTACCTTCTAGCGTATGAGTTTCCATCAGTCTGACTAGTTTTCTTCCCGCTGCCGGGCAGGTGTTTCTGCTGGCTATGAACTTTATACGAAAACGCAGTATACCATTCTGTGTGGTGACGTCCGCGGCGGCATGAGAGTTTTTGCAGATTCTCTTCTCATTGCCGGGCTTATCCGGGCAGATGCGCTGCTGCTGGCTCAAGCGTGGCGAGTTTCTCGCCAGCCTCATCTGCGGCTGCTTCACAGGGCCATGCCCACGGATGGATGTGCCCGCGAGTCCCCGCTCAACCGGCGCAAGCGCTGCGCTCCGGCGAGCAAAAAACGGGCTTGCGGAAAATTCCGCAGAGCCCGTTATTGTTTCTTTTTCCGAACGCTGTATTTTTTAAAATAGCCTTTGATTTCCTTGGCTTCGCGGTATACGCGGTACGGCTTGCTGACGATTCTTCCGGGCAATGAAAGCAGAAATTCCCGCAAATGATCGCGGTATTCCTCGGTCATGCGGACAGGCTTGCTCATAATTCTTTTTAAAACCTCGTCGTATACTTCATGGGATATATCGATGTTAATATCAATGTGCCTTCCGCAGCGGTCGCACCCGATACGAGAGATATGTTGATTCAGATAGACGATGGTGTGCTCCGTCTCTTCTTTGCAGCGGACGCAAAAAAGAAACGTGTTCACTTCGGTCTCTTTCATAACATTACTCCCTCCCGAAACAGTCTTTTCTCTCTCTATGCATAGTATAACCTAAATCCGTAACGGCAACATCAGGATGAAGCCGCAATCCGCGATCGTTCATAAAAAAGGAAAGAGGCAAATCTACTGTCAAAGCTAGAGTTGCCTGCAAGTTCGTTATTCTTCCCCGAATTTATTGTTAAAAAAGGCGACGATCGTCTGCAGCGCCTGCTCTTCGTCTTCGCCGCTGGCGCTAATCAGAAGCTCGGTTCCTTTCGGAGCGCCCAAGGACAGCACGCTGATAAAGCTTGCCGCGTTCGCCACCTTGTTTTCTTTTTGCAGCGTAATTTGCGCCCGGAACGAGCCGGCCATTTTGATGATTTCTTTGGCGGGACGCGTATGCAGACCCGTATGATTTTGTACAGTCACTGTTTGCGTTATCATCTTTTGTGCTCCTTCCCGGTTTCAGTTCAAAAGCTCGCGCACTTGGCGGATGCAATCGCTTTCCGTTAGGCCCGCGATCGCTTGCTTGACCAGCGGAATTTGCGACGGGCTCATGCTCCACTCGTCTACGCCAAGCCCTACGAGCAGCGGAGCCATCTGCGGGTCTCCGGCCATTTCGCCGCACATGCCGACGTGCTTGCCGTATTTTTTGGCGTTCGTGCAGACGATGTCGATCAGCCGCAATACGGCCAAATGCTGCGCGTCGTACAAGTAGCTTACATTTTCGTTCATTCTGTCCGCGGCCACCGTATATTGGATCAGATCGTTCGTCCCGATGCTGAAAAAGTCCACATGCCGGGCAAGCCGGTCGGAAATGAGCGCCGCGGAGGGAACTTCGATCATGATGCCGACGGGAACTTCCCGTTTGAAGTCGGCGCCGCGCGCAGCAAGCTCCTGCTTCGCTTCGTCCAGCAGCTTCCTGGCGTCCTCCACTTCCTTCAAGCCGGAAATCATCGGCAGCATGATGCGCAGATCGCCATGAACGGCCGCGCGCAGCAGAGCTCTCAACTGGATTTTAAACAAGACGGGATCAGCCAGACAGTAACGGATCGCGCGCCAGCCGAGAAACGGGTTGAATTCCTTGTCAATCGGAAGGTAAGGAATTTCCTTGTCTCCGCCGACATCGAGCGTCCGAATGATCACCGGTCTGCCTTCCATCGTGTCAAGCGCCTTTCGGTATGCTTCATACTGCTCGTCTTCCGAAGGCATTTCGCTTCTGTCCATGAACAGAAATTCCGTTCTGAACAGCCCGACGCCTTCGCCGCCGTGCTTCAAAACCGCTTCGGCTTCTTCCGGTTTCCCTATGTTACCATATAAGTCGAATGTTTTGCCATCCTTCGTCTTTGCCGGCATATGCCGGATGTCGTCCAACTTTTTTCTGAAATCGGCGTATTCGCTTCTTTTTTGCGCATACGCTTGGAGCTGTGCGCCGTCGGGATTTTTCACGATGCGGCCGGCTTCTCCATCCAATACGACAGTGTCGCCTTGCTCGAATGCGGACAGCAAATCTTTTACGCCGACCACAGCCGGTATCCCGAAAGTTCTGGCCATAATAGCGGTATGGCTCGTCTGGCTGCCCACTTCGGTGGCGAACCCCAGCACCATCGTTTTGTTCATTTGCGCCGTCATGGAAGGCGTCAAGTCATGGGCCAAAATAACGGCAGGCTCGGCAAGAGCGCCAAGGTCCGTGTTGGTCGCGCCCGTAATTTCATCCAGCAGCCGGCTTTCGGCATCTTTCATATCGGCAATTCGTTCCTTGATGTAAGCATCTTCAATCGACTCGAACGCCAAGGCATATTGCTGAAAAACTTCGTGGACCGCCCAAGCCGCCGCAACCCGCTCGCCGCCGATCTTGCCGGTTACGTCCTGCTTAAGCTCGGGATCGTCCAGCAAAAACCATTGTCCTTCCAAAATTCCGGCTTCCTGGACGTTTCCTGTACGCTCCAACTCGTCTATAAGAGATTTCAGCTGCTCTTTCGCTCGTTCAAGAGCTTGCAGAAACCGGTTGATTTCGTCCGTCACATGTGCTTCGTCGATAACTTGTTTGCTCAAGTTTCTTTCTTCTCTGGCAACGATCAGCACGCGGCCGATCGCGATGCCGGCAGAAGCCGAAATTCCTTGCAGCATATTACAACCCTCCAGTAAGAAGAGCCTGATCCTGCAGCTTTCTCAGTTCCCAAATGACAGAATGGGACGTCTGCTCGATGGCGTCGTAGGTAATAACCTCCCCCGCCTTGACGGCCCGGTTCACTGTCTGCGCCTGCACGAGTCCGATCGGCAGACCGCCGCACTGCTTCGCATCCGCGGCCGTCATGATCGTCCCGTACNAACCTCCCCCGCCTTGACGGCCCGGTTCACTGTCTGCGCCTGCACGAGTCCGATCGGCAGCCCGCCGCACTGCTTCGCATCCGCGGCCGTCATGATCGTCCCGTACACCGTAAACCCGCCGATGCCGTCCAGACGGTCTCCCGGCTGCAAATCTTTTTTCGCGACCGCTACCGTCTCCGCTACAAGCCCTTTCCATGGCGCAATCGTCTGCTCCTTGTAAAAGTAAGCGCTTGCCACCGACAGCGGCGTCTCCAGGCTCGTCAAATGATAAGGGCGGAACAGCACGTAGTTGGGACCTGCTCCCATTTTCAAGTATTCCATCTCATGCCGGACTTCTTCCTTATCCGATGTGACGATGACGAACACCCCCGGCGCGACGCCGTTGACGTACTCCACGATACCCGTCTGGTTCAAAATCCCGCCGTGCTCCTTGAGCCGCAATATGTCCGTCAGCTCGCTCACCTGCGCGCTCGGGCCATGCATACCCGGCCGATCGGGAATAAATCCGGTCGCATTGGCGACCGCGGTCATCTCGATCATCGTCTTCGTCCCGTCCTGGAACGAAGCGATCATTTTCGGGTTGGCTCCGACGCGCAATGCCGCCTCCCGCGCCGAATCCGGCGTCGCCTGCACGTTGAGCGGGTTGTTTTTGCCTTTGCCGATCGCCACAACCTCGAAGCCGATGGCGTCCGCAAAGTTGTACAGCTCCATCACCGCGCCAGGCTCGTCCCCGGCGGAGCCCGTGTAGACGACGCCGGCGGAGGCCGCCATTTTGTTCAGCAGCGGGCCGACGGTGACGTCCGTTTCGACGTTGAGCATGACGATGTGCTTTTTGTTCAAAATCGCTTTCCAGGCGATTTCCGCGCCGACGCTCGGCACCCCGGTCGCATCGACGATCACGTCGATGTTCGGCAGCGCCAGCAGCAGGTGCATATCGTCGGTGACGACGACATGCTGCTGCCCGATCGCGCGCTCCGCTTTTTCCAGCTCCCGCGTCTCCACGATCCGCTCCGGCTTCACACCGGCGTGCAGGTATGCGTTGCGGGCGTTCTCGACGCGCACATCGGCCGTTGCCGCCACGCACATCCCTTTCATGCTCTCGATTTGCGAGATCATCCCTCTTCCCATTTGGCCCGCTCCCACAAGGCCCACGCGGATAACCCCGCCTCGGCGGTCCAGTTCCAGCAGCTTTTGATTCAAATTCATGATGGTTTCCCTCCCAGGATTCGTTTATTTGTCTCTAACAAAGCGGAGCGAGGAGCCCGCGCTCACTTCGGGAACCGGTCCGGCCTCCACGTAGATGCTTCCGGGCAAAGCTTCCGACGTATCGCCGGTGAAGTTGACGGTAAAGTGGCCCAGCGAACGAATCGTAGAATTGGCCGTATCTCCCACAAAAATAATCGGATATTCGGCATCGCCAAGCACCAGCGTATCGCCGTCCCGGATATCGTCAGCAAGGCTTCCGTCCTTATGCAGAACGGCTACGTCGTGCAGTTCTTTCGGTACTTTTTGATCGAAAAAAATCAACATGCTTTCTTCAACAATCATGGGGACATCGTCGCCAATTTCAGTAATGGCTGCATCGTATAAAATTTGCAACTCCAACACCTCCGCGTTTTTTCGTTTCTATATTAGGAATACAAGCCAAAGCTGCACAAGTAAGCGACAAGGACGGCAATAGGTCCGGTGATTTGACGGGATAGCAGCACCGCCGGCACGCCTACCTCAATCGTCTCCGGCTTCGCTTCACCCAGCGTTAGCCCGACCGGGACAAAGTCGCACCCTACCTGCGGGTTAATCGCGAACAATGCGGGCAAAGCGAGCTGCGGCGGAATCGATCCTTTGCCGATTTCCGTGCCCACCAGCACCCCGACGACTTGAGCGATAACCGCTCCCGGCCCGAGCATCGGCGACAGGATCGGAATCGCGCAAACGATGGAGAGAATGATCAGACCGATCAGGTTGCCGGCCAGCGGGGTGACGAATTTGGCGATCAGATCGCCGATTCCCGTGTAGACAATGATACCCATGATCGCGCTTACAAAAGCCATGAAAGGCAAAATATTTTTCAGCACCATATCGATCGTTTCCCGGCCCGCCTGATAAAACACGCTGACGACGTTGCCCATAGCGCGGCCGATGTTGACGATAAAACTGGATTTCTGGCCCTTCGGATACATTTCCTTAGCGCGGGCCTTGGCGTCCGCTTTAATTTCCGCGACCGACTTGGGCGCTGCGGCCGGAGCTTGCACCGTTTCCGCGCTTCCGTCCAGAGGGGATATGCAGCTTACGGTTACGCCCGAGACGAAGTTGTCTTCGTTAATGTATTTCATTAGCGGACCGGAAGGCGAAGTCGCATGCACGTTCAGCGTCAAGATGCCCATTTTCGGATATACGCCGCAGCGGGCCGTACCTCCGCAATCGATGATGACGCACGCCATCTCGTCGCTTTCGATCGCCGTGCTGAAGCCATCCTTCGCTTCTGCGCCGGTCATATCGGCGATCGCCTGCGCGACCGGGTGGATGCCGCCTCCGGTAACGGACACGATATATTTCCTGTTCTCATCCGGCTGAACGACGAAGCCCGTTCCCCATCCGCCGGTTCCTTTGCTGACCCTTACAGCTTGATAAGTTGTGCCAGTTGTCATGTTGCCGTCTCCTTTCGATTAGAGGGCTTGAGATTCTTTTTTGCGCAGCATGGACGCCGTAATCCATTCCGTAACGAGACCGCGGATCAAGATGACGATAATGCCGACGAGGAAGTACCGGATCGCCAAGGGCCCGAGCGAAAGGTTCAGCGCGGTAATGCCGCTTGCGATACCCAGATATACGAACAGCTCGGAAGCGTTGGCGTGGGCGAACAGCCCTGTAATCGGATGGACGAAAGATACGGCCGAATCGTAAAAAGCGGGCTTTTGACGTTCGGGCAAAAATTTGCCGAAGCTGTAGCACATCGGGTTAGTCATAAAAAATACGGCAAGAATCGGAAACACCGTGTAGCGCAGCAAAGCGTATTTGGTCGTTTTTTGGGCAAAGCGGTTGATCCGCTCTTCGCCGACGAATTTGATGATCGCATTGATCACCGTGATTAAACAAATGAGGGTCGGGATAATGCCTGTAAGCAATCCGACGAACGTTTTGCCCCCGGCTTGAAACATCCCGATAAACCCTTCCGCTACATGTACGAGAAAATCCATTCGAGTTCCCTCCTTATTGTTGGGCGAGCTGTTGTTTGATTCTGGCCGCGGCCTGTCTTACCGCATGATAACGCGAGTGCGCCGAGCGCTCATTCTCTAGTTCGTTAACCGATCGTCCGATGAAGTCCTTCGCCGGCTTGAACCGTCCGAAGACCGTAACTCCGGTCAACTCTTTGGCTTGGGTAACGATGCATTCCGGATTCGTTACCAAGATGACAACGGATCCGATGCCCAGCCGCCTCTTCACCACTCCCACTCCTAAAAATCCCGACCCCTGATTCGACATCGTTCTTACCGTTTGCTGATAATGTTTCGTTTGGACAAAGCTAAGGGCGACTTGGAGAAACCACGCAATGATCAGCAGCAATATTGCCGAATTCCACCATTGCACTTTACCTCACCTCAATCTCGTTTTACATTTGTTTTACTTAATTACATTTGTATTATAAACCGCTTTCATTTTTGGTGTCAATAACAATATTTCTCTTGAAAACAAAAGGATCGCATGTATTCATGCAACCCTTTGCGTCTTTATTATGAGATTGTCGGCTTCTTTTTATTCATTTTTCGCACGAGGTCCTGCGCTGTCTGCTCGTCGGTAATAAGCACGTCGATGTATCCTCCGCCAAGCGTAGCCAGAATGCTCTCCACTTTGTGGGTGCCCTGCGCAACCGCGACTACTTTGCTTACTTTGCGCAAATCCTCGACATTGACGCCGATGACCCGCTCGTTGATCGTATTTGTGGCAATGGAACCGTCTGCGCGTATAAAACAGGAGTTGATGTCGCCGACGACCCCGGCCTTCCGGATATCTTCCATTTCCGCCCGGGCCAGGTACCCGATTTCCTCCATCGTCGACTGGACGAACGGATTGCCGATGCCTACAACGGCCATATCGATGCTTCTCGCTTCTTCCAGCACATCGGCGACGGTCGGCGTTTGCAGCAGCAGATCGCGCAGGCTGCCGCTTTCCACGATGGCGGGCGCGTACAGCGACTCGCAGCTGCAGCTTAATTTTTTGGACAGCTCGAAGGCGATTTGATTGGAATGGAGCTCAATCCGGTTGGAGCCCATCCCCCCTACCAAAGGGATAATTTTGAGCTGCTCGTAAGCGTCGCTCGGGAACTCCTTGACGATGCCGTGCAGCGTTCTGCCCCAGGATACGCCGAGCCTGGACACGTCCTTCAGGTGCTTGGCGATGTACGCCGCAGCAGCCTTGGAAACGGCGGTTTTGCTCATCTCTGGGGGCATTTCGGCCGTAGGCACGACGATGACGTCTTCCAGAGAATAAACGCTTTCAATTTCCTGCTCCATATCGATCGTCGGAAAGCCGTCGTCGTGAATAATGATTTCGACCAGCCCTTCATTGCGGGCTCTCTGCAAAGCTTTGGAAATAATCGGCCTGGAAACGCCGATTTTTTTGGCGATCTCGGCTTGCGTCCATTCGTCGAAATAGTACATCCGGCTAATTTTGAGCAAAAATTTCTTTTCCTCATCAGTCATCATAGATCAATCCCATCACCCGTAATCAATATCCAGATTATATCATAATATAGGACAGATTCCATTCCTTCAATGAGGAAAAATCCACCCTTGCCGGTTTGCGCCGAAGGTGGATTCGCCGATTTCAGCAAGCCGAAGCAAGCCCTGTTTAAGCAAAAACCGCCTGATTGCACAGGCTGCCGAGAAACCCGTAAGCAGGAGCTGGGCGCACATACCCGCCTAGCTGTGTCGGGTGCGGAAAAGTTCTGCCCGGCTGCGCGAAAAAAAACCTGTGAAAGATTGTGCGGCTTTTTGCTCCTAATGCGCCCTTGAACCCCCCCGCGTCCGAGTCGATAGTCACAATCTGGCTGACTGCACGAAAAAAACCTGCAAAAATACATGAATTTGCGCTCTTGGTCGCCGGCCACGAAATCTCTTGAAAAACCCCCACGTCAGAGGGCGATACCACAATCTGGCTGACTGCACGAAAAAAACCTGCAAAAATACATGAATTTGCGCTCTTGGTCGCCGGCCATGAAAAATTCCTGCAAATGTGCAGGCTTTTCAGCGGGGAGATGGGTTCAGGTTCACTTTTAGCGAAAATTCCTGCACTTTTGCAGGTTTTTCGCTAAAATGGACCATTATTACAGGAAATTCCTGCACTTTTGCAGGTTTTCCAGCAGCCCCGGTAAGTGGTCGACCGATCGCCGTCATGCAGCGTAACACCGCGCGCTGGGAACTGCAAGCGGTGCGAACGCTGGGTGCTGTGCGCGATGCGAACGCTGGGAACTTCAAGCGGTGCGAACGCTGGGTGCTGTGCGCGATGCGAACGCTGGGTGCTGCGCGCGATGCGAACGCTTGGGTGCTGTGCGTGGTGCGAACGCTGGGCAGTGCTGCGCCCCTCTGGTTACCCCAACCCGCAGCTTTCATAACAATTTAATTATTGCAAGTTTTCTACGCACTAACAAATAGGAATGCGCTGCTCTAACGTACGTGCAGTCTCGTTTGCAGCAAATTTCCGCACAGCCAAAAGGCCAAGAGCGGACGCGCCAACTCCGGCCGGGCGCATTTCTCAATAGCCTTCTCGGTCCTGCAGCTTTCTCAGTTCCCAAATGACAGAATGGGACGTCTGCTCGATGGCGTCGTAGGTAATAACCTCCCCCGCCTTGACGGCCCGGTTCACCGTCTGCGCCTGCACGAGTCCGATCGGCAGCCCGCCGCACTGCTTCGCATCCGCGGCCGTCATGATCGTCCCGTATACCGTAAACCCGCCGATGCCGTCCAGACGGTCTCCCGGCTGCAAATCTTTTTTCGCGACCGCTACCGTCTCCGCTACAAGCCCTTTCCATGGCGCAATCGTCTGCTCCTTGTAAAAGTAAGCGCTCGCCACCGACAGCGGCGTCTCCAGGCTCGTCAAATGATACGGGCGGAATAGCACGTAGTTCGGGCCTGCTCCCATTTTCAAGTATTCCATCTCATGCCGGACTTCTTCCTTATCCGATGTGACGATGACGAACACCCCCGGCGCGACGCCGTTGACGTACTCCACCACACCCGTCCGCTCTAAAATCCCGCCGTCTTCCTTCAGCCGCAATATGTCCGTCAGCTCGCTCACCTGCGCGCTCGGGCCGTGCATCCCCGGCCGGTCGGGTATAAATCCGGTCGCATTGGCGACCGCGGTCATCTCGATCATCGTCTTCGTCCCGTCCTGGAACGAAGCGATCATTTTCGGGTTCGCTCCGACACGCAGCGCCGCCTCCCGCGCCGAATCCGGCGTCGCTTGCACGTTGAGCGGGTTGTTTTTGCCTTTGCCGATCGCCACAACCTCGAAGCCGATGGCGTCGGCAAAATTGTACAGCTCCATCACCGCGCCCGGCTCGTCCCCGGCGGAGCCCGTGTAGACGACGTCGGCGGAGGCCGCCATTTTGTTCAGCAGCGGGCCGACGGTTACGTCCGTTTCGACGTTAAGCATGACGATGTGCTTTTTATTCAAAATCGCTTTCCAAGCGATTTCCGCGCCGACGCTCGGCACCCCGGTCGCATCGACGATCACGTCGATGTTCGGCAGCGCCAGCAGCAGGTGCATATCGTCGGTGACGACGACATGCTGCTGCCCGATCGCGCGCTCCGCTTTTTCCAGCTCCCGCGTCTCCACGATCCGCTCCGGCTTCACACCGGCGTACAGGTACGCGTTGCGGGCGTTCTCGACGCGCACGTCGGCCGTCGCCGCCACGCGCATCCCTTTCATGCTCTCGATTTGTGAGATCATCCCTCTTCCCATTTGGCCCGCTCCCACAAGGCCCACGCGGATAACCCCGCCTCGGCGGTCAAGCTCCAGCAGCTTTTTGTTCAAGTTCATCATCATATCTTCCTCCCGTTCTAGTGAACTCCCAATCCCAGCCATCCGTTGGCCGCTTCAAAGAAAGCTTCCGACACCGTCGGATGCGGATGAATCAGCTTGGCCCATTCCGCCGCCGTTCCCTCCAAATGCATAAATGCGGAGGAAGTAGCGATCATATCGGTGACATGGGGCCCGACCATCGTAACGCCCAAAATTTCGCCGTACCGCTCATCGGCGATGAGTTTGACGAATCCGTCCGATTCGCCCATCGATATCGCCTTCCCGTTGCCCCTCAGCGAGTAGGTGTGTACCTTGACGGGCAGCCCGCTGTTTCTCGCCTCCTGCTCGGTCATGCCGACGCTGGCGATTTCCGGATGGGTGTATATGCATCTGGGAATAATTTTGTAATTGACGGATTCCCGCTTCCCGGCCGCGTTCGATGCGGCGACCAAGCCTTCCGCGCTCGCAACGTGAGCGAGCTGCCATCCCCCTATGAGATCGCCGATGGCGTATACGTTATCCACACTCGTTTCCATCCGCTCGTTCGCCTTGACATAGCGGCCGTTCATTTCCAAAGCGAAGTGCTCCAGCCCTTTGAGATTGGGCACCCGCCCCACTGCGACCAAGAGCGCTTCCGCCGACAGCTCGCTCGACTTCCCGGACGCCGCAATATGGACGTGCGCACCCGCCTGCCGGACATGCTCGACTTTCGTGCCCGTCAAAATCGTCACGCCGCGCTGCCTGAGCGCCTTCGCCAGCGCTTGCGAAGCCGCTTCATCCTCGCCCGGCACGATGCGTTCGGCAGCTTCGATGACCGTTACCTCGGAGCCGAACGCGGAAAACATCGCTGCGAACTCCACGCCGATGACCCCGCCCCCGATTATCGCCAGCGAAGCCGGAATGCGCTCCATTTGAAAAATCGTATCGCTCGTATAGTGCGAGGCTTCGGCCAGTCCCGGAATCGGAGGAACAAAAGGCTTCGAGCCGGTCGCCAAAATGATTTTCCGCGCACTGACAGCGATGTCCCCTTCAGCGGTTTGCACGGCAATCTCTCCGGGTCCGGTCAGTTTGCCCCAGCCGCGGATGTGGGCGATTTTGTTCGCTTTCAGCAGCCCGGCGATGCCGCTGCGCAGCTGCCCGATCACTTGCGACTGCCGGTCCAGCATCGTTTTCCAGGAAAAAGAGACCGGACCCGTTTGAATGCCCCAATCGTGCGCTTTATGGATCGCTTCGGCGATTTCCGCCATATGAAGCAGCGTTTTTGAAGGAATGCAGCCCCGGTTCAGACAAGTCCCGCCGAGCTCAGACCCTTCGATCAGCGCAACGGAAAGCCCGAGCTTGGCGGCGCGAATAGCGGCGACGTATCCGCCCGGGCCTCCGCCGAGTACAGCCAAATCGTAAGCGTTCATTGTTTTCACCTCAGACTAGTAATTGAAAAGGATGCTCCAGCACGTTTTTCAAATCGGTTAAAAATGCCGCCGCAGGAGCGCCGTCAATAACCCGATGGTCAAACGACAGACTGAGCGTCATCATCGGACGAATAGCGATTTGGCCGTCGACAGCCGCAGGCTTATCCTGAATTTGCCCCACGCCAAGAATGGCCACCTCGGGCTGATTAATAATCGGCGTAAACGAATCGACCGCATACATCCCCAGGTTGCTTACGGTGAACGTGCCGCCGCTCAAATCTTCCGGCTTCAGCTTATTGTCTCTCGCGCCGGCCGCCAGCTCCTTCGACTTCCTGACCAGTTCGGCCAGTCCCATTTGCTCCGCGCCGTTAATAACCGGAACCATCAGGCCATCCTTCACGGACACGGCCAGTCCGATGTTGACGCGATCGCTCAGCACGACTTCGTCGTCTTTCCAGCGCGCATTGAGGAGCGGATGGCGAACCAGACAGGCTGAAACCGCTTTAAGCAAAATTTCCGTATACGAAATGCGTAGTCCGGTCTGCCGCTCGATAACCGGCAGCAGTTCGGCCCGCAGCGCCTTGGCCGCCGTCATGTCGACAGTCGATGTGAGGGTGACATGCGGCGCCGTAAAGGCGCTTTGCGCCATGCGCTGCGCGATAATTTTGCGCATGCCCTGCAGCTTGACCGTGCGCTGCGCACCCGCCTGCGCGGATGACGGCTCGGCGGCGGCGCTGTTCGCCGCGCCTGCATGAAGCGCGCGCTCGACGTCCGCGCGGACGATTTTGCCGCGGTCGCCGCTGCCCGCGATCGCGTCGAGCTGCAGGCCGCCGGCTGCAGCGATCTGCTTCGCAAGCGGCGTCGCCAGCGCTTGCTGCGCGGCCGCAGCATCGGCGGCGTGCCGCTCGACGTCCGTGCGGTGAATGCGCCCGTGCTCGCCGCTGCCGGCAACCGCGGCCAGCTCGATGCCGCGCTCCCGGGCGGCTTTGCGGGCTGCGGGCGTAGCGCGCGGCTTGCCCGCCGGGCGGGCCGCTTCTTGGCCGTCCGGCGAAGCCGCGGCAGCCGCATCCTGCTCTGCCGCCGCATCCCGCTCCTGCGTGGCGCCGCCGCTATCCTGCGCCAAGCCTGCGGCGTCCGGCGGGCCGTCGGGGGCCAGATCGCCGGCTTCGCCGATATAGCCAATAATATGATTAACCGTAACAACGGAATCTTCCTCATAGTAACGCTTCAATAATAGTCCGGAGTGGTAGGCTTCGACTTCGATATTGATTTTGTCGGTCAAAACTTCCAGCAGCACCTCGCCCTGCCGGACCGCCTCCCCTTCCTCCTTGAACCATTTGATGATCGTTCCTGTTTCCATCGTCATGCCCAGCTTGGGCATAAACACTTCATTCAACATGTTGCTCAGGCCTCCTGCCGCTTTACTTCAGCGTCAATTTAACCGCATGGACGATATCGTCGACTTGGGGAACCGCTTTCTTTTCCAAAAACGGATTGTACGGAATCGGCACCGCCATCCCCCCCAGCCGCTGTATCGGTGCATCCAAATAATCGAACGCTTCGCTTTCCGTCACTTGGCTGACGATTTCCGCGCCGAATCCCCCGCGCTTCACCGCTTCATGGACGACGACCAGGCGTCCGGTGCGTTTGACAGACTCGACAATCGTTTCGATATCAAGCGGAACGAGCGTTCTCGGGTCAACGACTTCGATGCTGATGCCTTCCCGGTCGAGCAATTCCGCGGCTTCCAGCGCCTTGTGAACCATAATCGACGTGGCGACTACCGTAACATCGCTGCCTTTGCGCTTCACATCCGCCTTGCCGAGCGGCAATGTGTAAGGCTCTTCGGGAACCGGGCCTTTCGTTCTGTACAGCAATTTGTGCTCGTAAAAAATGACGGGATTATCGTCCTCGACCGCCGCCCGCAGCAAACCTTTGGCATCGTACGCCGTCGACGGCTGAACGACCTTCAGCCCGGGAATGTGCGCCATCCAGGCCTCCAGGCTTTGCGAATGCTGCGCGGCTGCGCCCGTTCCGGAACCTGCAGGCGTGCGCAGCACCATAGGCACTTTTCCTTTGCCGCCGTACATGTAGCGGATTTTGGCCGCCTGATTGACGATTTGATCCGTAGCGATCGTAATAAAATCGGAAAATTGCAGCTCCAAAATCGGTCTCATCCCGGTCAGCGCCGCCCCGACGGCCGCGCCTGCGATCGCCGATTCCGAAATCGGCGTATTGCGGATTCTTTCGGGACCGAATTCTTCGATCATCCCTCTCGTCACGCCAAAAGCGCCGCCATATACGCCGATGTCTTCGCCGAGCACAAAAACGTCCTCATTTTCCCTCATCATTTGCGACATCGCTTCTTTAACCGCTTCCAAATAGGTGAGTTCCCTCATGTTTGTTCTCCTCCCGGCCGTGATTCCCCGGCTTTATGCATATACGTCCTCTTCAAGAGCATCCATAGACGGCATCGGACTTTGCTCCGCGAACTTCACGGCCGCTTCGATTTCTTCCAGCGCTCGCTGCTGCAGCCGCGCCAGTTCATCCTGCGAAGCTACCTGTTCGTCCAGCAATCTTTGAGCCATATGGACGATCGGATCTTTTTCTTCTTTCCAGAACTGCTCTTCTTCCTTCGTTCTGTACTTTTTGGCATCGCTTTTCGAGTGCCCTTTCCAGCGGTACGTTTTCGCTTCGATCAATGTCGGGCCGGCTCCGGACCGCGCGCGGTCGACCGCCTCTTTCGTCACCCGCATCACTTCGAAAATATCGTTTCCCTCGACGACAACGCCGGGAATGCCGTAAGCTTTGGAACGGTCCGCGATATGCTCGGCGCCGATCATCTCTCTGGCCGGGCCGGACATGCCGTATTGGTTGTTCTCGCAGAAAAAAACGACAGGCAGCTGCCAAACCGCCGCCAGGTTGACCGCTTCATGGAAGCTTCCTTCATTGCTCGCTCCGTCGCCGAAAAAGCACAGCACAACGTACCCGAGATTTTTCATCTTGGAGGTAAGCGCCGCTCCGGCGGCAATCGGGATGCCTCCGCCGACGATGCCGTTGGCTCCGAGATTTCCCTTATCGACGTCGGCGATGTGCATGGAGCCGCCTTTTCCTTTGCAGTAGCCGGTTTCGCGGCCGAACAGCTCGGCCATCATTTTGCTCGCTTCGGCGCCTTTGGCAATGCAATGTCCGTGCCCGCGATGCGTGCTTGTAATTTTGTCCCTCTCTTCCAGTACGGCGCAAGCTCCTACAGCCGTTCCCTCCTGCCCGACGCACAGATGGGTCGTTCCATGAATAAGACCTTTGGCAAAAAATTCGTCCACTTTTTCGTCAAAATAGCGCACAAGCCACATTTGATAGTACAGATCCAGCAATTTTTCCGTAGACATTTCCGTCTTCTGAATGAACTTTACAGCCACTTGCGGACCCTCCTTTTACATATGTTTTAATTAATTACATTTGTAAAACCATAGTACTCCCCACCCTATTCTTTGTCAAGAAATTCTTGCAGGGAGCGGGCTTTGTCAAACAAAAAAGGCCTCTGCGCGCACGAATGGCGCAAGAGACCGGTTACCGTAATTTTGTTTATTCTTGTTTATTTTGTATAGCTTCAATAAGCGTCGAGCACAATATGTTCATCTATGAAAAGCTTCGGCTGCGTGGCGCGCTGAATGTCTTCAACCGTATATCCGGCGGCCGCTTCGACGAGGCGCAGACCGTCCGGCGTTACGTCGATGACCGCGCGGTCCGTAATGATCCGGTTCACTACCTGCTTGCCCGTTAGAGGCAGTGTGCATTGATCAAGTATTTTCGGCTCCCCGTTTTTGTTCACATGGTCCATGATGACGATGATGCGCTTGGCGCCGTGCACAAGGTCCATCGCGCCGCCCATCCCTTTGATCATTTTGCCGGGAATGACCCAGTTGGCCAAGTCCCCGCTGCGGGACACTTCCATGCCTCCAAGAATCGCCAGGTCAATATGGCCGCCGCGGATCATGGCGAACGAATCGGCGCTGCTGAAAAAAGACGATCCCCGGATCGTCGTCACCGTCTCTTTGCCGGCGTTGATGAGATCGGGATCGACTTCGTGCGGAGCCGGGTACGGCCCGATGCCGAGCAGCCCGTTTTCCGACTGCAGCACGACCTGCTTATGAGCGGAAATAAAATTGGCGACCAGCGTCGGAATTCCGATGCCCAGATTTACGTAGAAACCGCTCTCAATTTCTTTTTCCGCCCGCTTTGCAATTCTCTCCCGCAATGAAAGCTGTTTTTCTTCCATCGTCGTTGCTCCTCCCCATTATTATGCGGGTCATCCTGTCGTCGTCCGTTTTTCGATCCGTTTTTGCTGCCGGCCTGTGATCAGCTTTTGCACGTAAATGCCCGGCGTATGAATGTGTTCGGGATCGATTTGCCCGGCTTCGACCAGCCGCTCCGCCTCGGCGATCGTCACTTTCCCCGCCGCAGCCATCATCGGGTTGAAATTCCGCGCCGTTTTGTTATAGACCAGATTGCCCATCGTATCCGCCACATGAGCGCGAACGAAGCTGAAATCGGCGGTGAGCGCATGGACGAGCATATAATCCGTCCCGTTGAACCGGCGTATTTCCTTGCCTTCCGCGATGGGGGTTCCGACCCCTGCCGGCGTGTAAAAGGCCGGGATTCCCGCGCCTCCCGCCCTGATTCTTTCGGCCAGCGTGCCCTGCGGTGTCAGCTCCACTTCGATTTCGCCCGCCAGCACCTGGCGCTCGAATTCCTTGTTTTCGCCTACATAGGAGGCGATAATTTTTTTGATTTGCCTGTTTCGCAGCAGCAAGCCGAGCCCCCAGTCGTCGACGCCGCAGTTGTTGGAAATGACCGTCAAGTCCTTTGTTCCTTTGTCCGCCAGAGCGAGAATCAAATTTTCCGGAATCCCGACCAGACCGAATCCGCCTACCATCAGCGTAGCGCCATCCCGTACTTCACTAACCGCTTCCGCAAAAGAAGTTAAGATGGTTTTCATGCTTTCATAGCCTCCCGCAAGGTTTATTCGTTCCACCTTTCCACAATCGTGGCAATGCCCTGGCCCCCGCCGATGCACAGGGCGGCAAGGCCGTACCTGACTTCGCTTCTGCGCTTCATTTCATGCAGCAGGGTAACGAGAATGCGCGCCCCGCTGGCCCCGATCGGATGCCCCAAAGCAATCGCCCCTCCGTTCACATTCAAAATGGCTGGGTCGAATTCGAAATGGCCGGCGAAGGCCAGCGACTGCGCGGCGAACGCTTCGTTCGCTTCGATCAGGCCGATATCCGCCATCGTGAGCCCGCTTTTCTCCAGCGCCCTGCGCGTCGCAGGCACCGGACCGATGCCCATCAGGGCCGGGTCTACGCCTGCCGCCGCATTGGCGCGAATCGCAGCGAGGGGCCTCCGCCCGAGCTCCTTGGCCTTGGCCGCGCTCATGAGCACGAGCGCGGCGGCGCCGTCGTTGATGCCGGACGAGTTGCCGGCGGTCACGCGGCCGTCTTTTTGAAAAGCCGGACGCAGGCGGGCCAGCGCCTCCGGGGTCGTATCCGGGCGCGGATACTCGTCCGTGTCGACCACGGCCGGCCCGGCGCCCTGGCGCTGCGGGATCTCAACGGGCACGATTTCGTCCTTGAACCGGCCGGCACGAACAGCCTCCGCCGCTTTGCGCTGGCTCTCGCACGCGAACCGATCCAGCTGCTCCCGGGTGAGCGCATACCGGTCGCACAAATGTTCCGCCGTGACGCCCATGTGATAATCGCCCGACGCGCACCACAAGCCGTCGCGGATCATGCTGTCGACGGCGCTCTTGTCGCCCATCCGGTAGCCGCCGCGCGCTCCGGGCAGCAAATAAGGCGCCTGGCTCATATTTTCCATGCCGCCGGCGACGGCAATGTCGCTCTCGCCGCATGCGATCGACTGCCAGGCGAGATGTACGGCTTTGAGCCCAGAGCCGCACACTTTGTTAATCGTCGCGGCCGGAATTTCCTGCGGCAGGCCCGCCGCCAAAAGCGCTTGCCTCGCCGGGTTTTGCCCGAGGCCGGCCTGGAGCACGTTGCCCATCAGCACCTCGTCCACTTGGGCCGGCTCGATGGCCGCCTGCTTTAGAGCGGCCTGAATGACGACCGAACCGAGCCGCACGGCGGACACGTCTTTCAATGCGCCGTTAAAATTGGCGATCGGCGTGCGCACCGCGCTTACGATGACAACGTCGCGTGGGTTCATTATTTGTGACCTCCTGCATGATAAATGCGGTTGTGTAAAACGCTTTCTTTTTCCAGTTTACTCCTCTGTCTTTTATAGGTAAAATACATATATCGAATAGTATTTATGCGATAATGCTATAAATGAAGAGGTGCGTTCATTATGGATCTAAGACAGCTGGGCTACTTCCGGGAAATAGCCGATCAAGTCAGCTTCTCAAAAGCAAGCCAAAACCTCCACGTATCGCAGCCGACGTTAAGCAAAATGCTGAAAGCGCTGGAAGACGATCTTGGCGTCGTCCTGCTGGACCGCTCCACGCGGCGGGTTCGGTTAACCGATGCGGGCGAAGTGGCGCACCTTCATGCGCAGCTCATTTTTAAAGCGATCGACGATTTTTCCGCCGCACTGGCGGACGTCGCCCAAATGAAAAAGGGCAAATTCAAACTGGGGCTGCCTCCCGTCGTAGGCTCCAGCTTTTTCCCCAAAATCATCAGCCGGTTTCGAAACGAACATCCGCAAGTCGATATTCAAGTTATCGAAGAAGGCAGCAGGCAGGTCGAACAGTCTTTGCTCGCCGGAAGCATTGATCTGGGCATCGTCGTGCTGCCTGTCGACGCGGAAGTTTTCGAGATCGTGCCGCTGGTCGAGCGGGAGTTGATGCTGATCGTTAATAACGCACATCCGCTTGCTCACAGAAGCGAAGTAGCTCTCGGCGAGCTGTCCGGGGAACCGTTCATTGTGTTCCGTCAAGGCTTCGCCTTGTACGACCGCGTCCGCGAAGCGTGCATTCGCGAGGGCTTCGAGCCGAGCATCGCGTACGAAAGCACGCAGTGGGATTTTATCAGCGAGATGGTCGCCGCCAATCACGGCATTGCCTTTTTGCCGGAGACGGTTTGCCACAAGCTCGATCCTTCGCATATCGCGGTCATCCCGTCTGTCAAGCCCACTATCGAGTGGAACATCGCCATCATTTGGCGGAAAAACAGCTACCTCTCTTACGCCGCCAGAGGCTGGGTGCAGTATGTGCGGGATTTTTTCGCGCAGGAGGAGCGCGGGAAATGCCCCCCAGGCAACAAATGAGACAAAAAGAAGATCCCGGAAGGATCTCCTTTTTTTTGAATCGTTAGTTGATCTTGAACGGAGTTGTCACGGACTTGCCGTTGGGCGCGGTAGCTGTTACGTCGAAGGTTACGTTGCCGCCGGTTGTGGAGATGTTGCCATATTGATCGATGGAAATAGAACCTTGTGCAAGAGCGCTATTGATTGGCTTCACGTTTGAGAAGGAGAACGTTACACCCAGCAAGTAGTTATACTGAAGGGCTGCCTGCTTATTGTACTCTACGTTATAGTTGTCAAAAGTGGACAAGTTCATAGCATCCCATGCGTTGGCAATTACACCGGCTGTAGAAAATGTGAAGGCTTGTACTCCGGTATTCCCATTTTTCAGATAATCAGCTGTCAGTGCATCGCCCTTAACCGTTACTGTAGTGGACAACTGCTTTTGCGTTCCGTCATTGGCCTGGAATGTTACGCTGACTATGGCTGTACCGGCTTTTTTACCGATGACGTATGCTTTTTGATCATTAGTAGCCGGGTTGGTCCAATAAACTGCTTGAGCGACGCTTGGATTGGAAGTAACAACTGCCGTAATTTTCTTCGGAATTGCAACCGCATCGCCGGATGCATGTTTAGCGGATATCGTGATTTCACGAGCAAATTTGCTGTATGGAGCCGCCTTTTGCACCGCATCATCATCAACCGTTATTGTTGTTCCGGCTGAATTTACATAGCTGGTATCCTTGATAACTCCGCTATCCAGTGCATTCCAAAGTGTCGCTATACTGTTAAGCGAATATGTCAGATCCGCGGTACTTGGAACAACGTCTACACTTCTTGTTTGAGTATCTATTACTGTTTCTTTCGTTGCAGTAATGTTGCCTGACGCATCGACAGCAGTAATCAAAGCTTTAACCAATTCTACCTTGAACGTTACAGTGCCGTTAGCACCTGGAAAAGCATAAATACGATAAGTGTCGTTCAGTCTGTCGAAGTCGGTAATCCTATAAGCATAGGTGCCGTTACCCAGATCGAAATACGCCAAACGTTTGTTCAGCAGGCTGCCGAAGTTAGCGGGTGATACGGTAGAAGCCGCACCGCTTCCGGTAACCGGTGTCGTTGGAACGCCCGGATCCGCATTTACTTTGTTATCGGCGGACGGTGTAATCATAAAGTTAGTCGAGTTCGTTCCAGACTGAGTAACACGTGCAAAGTAGTATACATTACCGACAACACCGGCAGTCAGGACATCAGTGGCGGACGTCGGAACACCGGTAATTGGAGTTGCAGTTGTTACCATTGCGCCAGCGTTGTTAAGGATGTAGAAATTATCGCGGCTGGAACCGTTTTGATCGATAGCTTGAACAACGAACGGCGTGTAAGAGTTAGTTCCGGCAACGATTTTCTTAGCCGGCTCAGTAGCGATCTTCAGACGATCAGGAGTGCGGACATCAGCGATGGTATAATTCTTCGTAGATGTGCTGCTGGCACCGGTTGTTGCAATGTATGCCGTGACAGAGATAACGCTCTTCGCAGGAGCGGTCACCATAGGAATGTGAATAGTGCCCTTCTTGTCACCCGTGTTCATGATCTTCGCTTCGTAACCTGCACCGGAAACCGACAAATGAATGCGATCGCGGTTCTTATCGGCGATCAGGTCATCAGTGCTCAGTTGATTGCCGGCTTCATCGTACGCGAGAATCGGAATATAAACATCGCTATCTCCGGAAGCAATTACGCCGTCCAAGTCGCCGATAGCAACTTTGGAAGCGACCGCTGCGGATTTAACGCTGATCTTTGTAGTCGCTGATGAACCCTGATAATAAACTTGCAGGTTGTAATCGCCGGATTTCTCCAGATCGTTCAGCAGGCTAACGCGAACAAAAGGATCGTTCGGATGATCCGTGTTTACATACGTCTTATCCACTTGCAGGTTGCTTTCATAAGGAGTGAAAAGAGTGTTCAGGTTGGCACTGGAATAAGCGTCGCTGTCAGTTCCGATAAGGCCGCCGTATTGATCATAGAGCTTCAAGGCAATCGTAGCCACTTCTCCAAGTTTGTTAATCGCTGTACCGGTCGTATATTTTACATCGCCGAGTTCCAATTTAGTTACAAACGGCGCAACGCCCAGAGTGAAGTTTTTGCTGACCGAAAGGTGCGTATCGTTGAACCATACGTTCACCGGGATGACAGATACGTTTTGCTGTGCATTCGTCAGGCTCTTGGTGTTCATCTTGATTTTCAGTGTCCCATCGTCATTCTTGCTGATAACCGGCTGAACATCGTTATTGTTTCCTGCAATTACAGAGTAGGAACCGGATGTAAAGGAAGCGTTTTCACCATATTGGTTCGTAACTTTAAGCGTGATGGCAGCATGACTGGTGTAAGCAATCGAATCGCTTGTCGTGACGAATTCCAGCTTTTGAACGGTTTCGTCCTGAGCGGTGAAGGTACCGGTTGCTGTCTTGATATCAGCTGCATCCAAACCGGCAAGAGTTACCGTGTACTCGCCTGCCATCAATTTCGTATCGGTCAGAGTCAGCGCAGCCGATTTCTTGTCGTCAGACCATTTGGTTGTTGTTGTTACAGCTGACGAACCATTCTTCAGGGACAGCACAGCTTTTGCAGTATCAACGTCGCGGTCAAAAATAACTTGGACCGTCTTCACGCCGGTAATTTTAACTTCTTTAACGGAAACTGCAGCAGGCTTGTTTTGAGCAGCATAAGCTTCTTGTCCGCCGAATGCGCCTGTTACGAGGTCAGCGCGAGTGGCAGCTTGAGCGCCGTCAACGCCTTCCGGAAGAAGCTTGTCAGCTGCTGCTTGAGCGACTGCGTCTTTGTACCAAGGAGTTCCGGATACGTCAACTTTCTTGCCAAGACCTTTAATGAGCATAGCAGCGAGTTGGCCAAGCGTAACCTTGTCGCCGGGAGCGAAGGCAGTGTCCGTTACACCGTCGATCAGACCTGCTTTTTTAGCGGCTTCGATGTAAGGAATTGCCCAGCCGTTTGCTTTGTCGTCAGCATTAACGTCGGAGAAGCCGGAAGTTTTAACGGAATCGTCAACTTTAACGTTGTAGATCAGCGTCAGCACTTTTGCAGCTTGAGCGCGAGTCATGTTTTGGTCGATGCCGAAGGAATCGGCAGATACGCCCTCAATCACGCCGGCTTTCAGCAGAGCGTCGATTTTTGCTTTCAGACTTGCATCAACGTTAGCCAGATCTTTAAAATCGGCGGATGTTTTGGCGGCTGCAGTCGCAGTAGCGGAAGTGCCGGTTGTTGCCGCTGTGTCAGCCATTGCTGCCGATGCGAACATCAAGAATGCTGAAGCTGCGGAAGCGATCACTTTTAAGCTTTTTTTCATATCTTTTTATCCCCCTATAAAGTATTTCTGTGTAGATACGCTCATTCTAGCGAAATCAATAGCAATTTGTTATGTACGAACTGAACCTAATTATGGTGAAAATGAACGAACAACCCCTAAAGAAATGAGATAAACCTCTACCGAGGTCTTTTCGAAGATGAGCGACCGCGTTCAGAGGTAGGTTTATTCGCCAATAAGAATGCTGTTCTACGCGCTTTAGCGCTGTAAAGAACTTAAACATTCTTATGTGGTAAAAAATACCGCAAGCTAAATTCGCTCACGGTATTTCGTATTATGAACCGAATGTTCTTCGTTTTACTTGATTCCGAAACTCACCCGGAGAAACCTGGTACATCCTTTGGAACAGCCGGTAAAAAGATCTCCATTCCATCCCCACTTCATAGACTACCCGCTCCACGGTCATTTCTTGGTTTCGAAGCATATTCGCCGCCTGTTCCAACTGTATCCTCAAAATATACTGATAGACGGAACAGCCCGATTCCTTTTTAAAAATCCGGTTTAAATGCTGAGGCGTATAACCGGAAAAATTGGAAAGTTCGTCAAGAGTCAGCTTTCGCGCATAATGCATATGAATGTAGTCCATCACTTTCTGTGTCGTCAATACAGGATTGGAGTCCTTTTCTTGAAATCCCGCGGATTGCAATTTGAGCTCCAGCAGCAGCGAATAAATCAACTCGGAGGTTTTGGATGCCACTCCTTCCTCCTCGCCTCCCTGCCACCATAATAACTCAATAAGTTCCATCGCTCGTTTCGAGGAGAGCAATTCCATAGGCTTATGCGTCTGCATGCGAAATTGCGATAAAACGAAAGGATTGCAATCAAACCAAAGGGTCGCTGTCTCCCACACGTCATCCAACGCGCGATATTCATGCCTGATTACGGGCTTGATGATGACCGCCTGCTCGCTATTCAGCACGAATTCTTTTTCGCCGGACACCCGAAACAATCCTCTGCCTTTTTTTCCGATGATCAACTGACAGAAATGTATGCCGTTTGGGTGATGAACCGGAGGCTGGCTGTGGTACCCGACCGAATGGAGCCGGAGCGGAAGAGAATGATGCATGTTACCGCTTGCAGTCGGAAATATTTTAAAAGGTAACATGAAACAACCTCCTCTCAATGTCGGATCAAATTGCCTGCCGTTCCGATTCCGCTAAAGCTACGGCTGTATGGCTCCCCAATCTTTAAACGTCCCCGGCGATCCGCCGGCCACGCAAACCCACCCTATATACCCTCCTGCGGCAGGATTGTAATTGATGACGATATCCCCTGCATTCCACGTTCGACTCCCGTAGTTCGCCGGCGTCGTCTGCGGATTGGTCGCACCGTAAGTGATATAGCGTTCTCCGTAAGAGGGATGGTTCCGGTAAAATCCTTTCGTCGCGGACAAGCCGAACTCTTGATTGGCTTGGACGTGCGAGAGCTTGGCTAAGTTTGCGACGATAGCGTTCTCCATGTATGTGGACCCTGTAGAAATGACGTTGCCGTGGTAAAAGATGCATGAGTTTGTATTGAAACCGGAATCGACCGCACCGACCAGGCAATAGGTACTGAAATTGCTAATCACGTGAACGCCGTTAGGCAGCGATAGTTTGACGGGATAATACGTTGGCGTTTGGCTTTTTTGCGTTGAAGTAGGGGAAAAGCTGTTCGCTTCAATGATCAAACCTAATTGAGGACCGTCATGAACTTCGATATCTCCGCCGGAATTGGCCTCGAAATAGTTCCCGCTTATTTTCGAAGCAATCAAAGTAGAAGTTTGGATAGCGGGGTTGATCGATATGCCTTCGATGACGTTATTCTCGATTCGGATGGTGTTACCGGCAAAACTTTGCCCTGTACTCGGCGCGCCGATCTTAATGCCTCCCCAGCAATTCTCGATGATGTTGTCGGCAATCGTGAAATCGTAGCATTGGAGAATGTCGATGGCAAAGCTGCTGCAGCTCTCGAAGCGATTGTTCTGCAGGCGGCATACCCAGATGGAGGACGCATTCGTGGATCGAATGCCGTTATTGAGATAGATGAAAAAACAGTCTTCTGCGGACCAACGCAAAAATTTCGAGCAGTCGATGGCGGAAGCGCTTCGATTCGGGCTGTAAAACGATAAACTTTCGAACCGGACTCCCTCGATATTGCTCGTACCGCTGGCGGTGACCATGTAAGAAATGCCGCTGGCGACGATCCGGGAGTTCTCCCCTTCCCCCTTCAACGTAAGGAATTTGGCGCCTGTCAAATTGGTGACGAGCTGAAGACCGGAAAGTTGAATGGCTGCCGTGATTTTGTAGTCTCCCGGCGGAAAATAGACGACTCCCCCGCCGGCTGTCACGCACGCATTAACCGCCGTTTGAATGGCTGAAGTGTCGTCCGTGCTGCCATTTCCAACCGCACCGTAATCCTTAACATTCATCCAACCGACCGTCGAAGCATACGCGGGCTGCACTCCCAGCAGCGCGCTGCCCGCCAGCGCGCCCAGTCCTGCCGCCCCTATAGCGGCAAGCACCTTCCTTCTGCTCATCCCTTTGTTGTCCGTTTCTTCAACACTCATCCCAATCCCTCCCTCAATGCATCGAGTAGTGATTAGCGGGGATCGATCATCGGCCGGCCGAATCGCAATCCTTTTTGAATCGATTACGCCAATTAACGTACCATGACATGCCGCCGCAGTATATATAACATTTTTGAAAACATGAGCAAAAATCAAAATAACCGCGCAAAACGTGCGACTATTTTTAACTCATATAGACTTTTTCTAAAATAAGCTTTGTCCACCGCAGAAAAAAAACGTTCTGACTCCGATATCGGCGACCGTTGTCCACCGTTATCTTCGTCAAAACGTTATTTGCCTTCGCGGGCCGCACGGATTTTGATGTCATATTGACTGAATATCTCGTTGCCGTTGTAGTTTTGCATGATTTCCTTGCGGTAGGCCGGCCAATTTTTCCCCGATTTATCCGTAAAAAGCATTCTCACCTGCAGTTCGTTCTGCTTGCCGCGCATCGTTTCGGCGCTTACTCCGAGCGGCGGCGTCAACGTTGTTCCTATGCCTTCGTGTACGGGAATGCCGGCGAGCGTCCGGGAAATCGCTGCGTCCCTTGCCGTCATCCGCGGATCGTTCACCGTAAGGCCCAAAGCCTGAGGAGCATTCGGCGTGAAAAAGTCCCAAATGTTGAGAAAATTGCCTTTCTTGACGATATCGTTCTCGATCGCGGATGGAATCAGTGTAATCGTATTCCCCTGGCGCGTATAATGTTTCCCCTCAAGTCCATAATGAGTGAGCAAAAATCCTTCTTCCCCGCACAGCCAATCCAGAATCTCGGCAAGCCGCTTCAGTTTGTCCGGATTCAGGCCGGCGGCATTATTCGAGAACACGAACGGCGAACCCGGCATGACGGCAGCCTGCAGCGGTTCATGGCCGAACGGATTGAACGGGACCCAGTCCGCATGCGGATCGATGGCTTTGCTGCGGGTTTGGAGACTATTCGGGTTGGAGTCGTAGGCAAAGTCCGTTGTACTCCCCAACACGACGCCGACCTTGCCGCGAACCGCTTTATCGACAGTATCGTTTCGTTTGTTCAAAAACCAGTCCGGCTCCACAACTCCGGCATTTATCACTTTCAAGATGTCGTCCACGACATGGCCGACACGTTCGTCCATCTGCATATCGACGAGTCTTTTCCCGTCGTAGTATGCTGGATACAGCAGCCCGTTCTTGACGTATTCCGGCCAATCCGTAGACAAGCTCACACCGCCGCCGGAGGCGGTGAAGCCGTACGTATCGTTTTTCCCATTGCCGTCCGGATCGTCGAAAGTGAACGCTTGAAGCGTCCGTACGTAGGCATCGTAAGTATCGGGAACCGGCAGTCCGAGACGGTCCAGCCAGTCTTTGCGGATATAGTAAGCCCTGTACGCCTGTTTGTCGTAAGGGACCGGAGCGCGCATGAACTTGTTGTGAAACTGGTACTGGCGCAGCTCTTCTTCCTTCATCCAATATTTGAAATAGTTCGGCATCGTTGTCGGCGATACGAACAGCGTCATGTCCGCAAGGGCGTTGTCCAACGCATAGGACGCGCCTCCGTCCGAACCGAGCCCAAGCCACATATCGGGCGGGTCGTTTGCGGCAAGCAAAGCGGCCAGCCGAGTCTTGTAGTCGTCTTCTGTCATCGCCGTCACTTTTAATTGGACGCGAAACTTCGTTTCGATCGCCTGCCGGACGAAATCGAGCGACGGCACAGGCAGAGAAGCGGAATCCGGTCTGGTTACAAGGATATGCAAAGATAACCGTCCATCCGGATTGGACTGCCGTGAATCGTCGCTACGTCCGGCAAAAGAATCATGTTTCATCAAAAATGCAGCCGTTACTCCGGCCAAAATTACTGTCGACGCAATCGCTCCGATCATTGCCCGCTTCACAATTTCCCCTCCGTCCAATGCCGAATAATCACAGTATCATGTCTATGTTGATACTTATGTTGATATTATGTTAATACGATTTGCCGCGAATTGAAATAGCTTTCCCTGGAAAATTCGCTCTTGCCATTTAGGATCGGATTTCATTATGATGCAGATGAGGAAACCGGAAGGAGGCGCTTATGCGGAAAAATTTGTTTTATCGGATGCTGCTCTCGTATTTGCCTGTTTTTTTCGTCATCAGCTTGTCCCTCTTGTTGATCGCCTATTTGACTATCAGCGAAATGTCAAAAAACTCCGCATTAAAAGCAAACGAAGTGCTGTCCCATCATGTCATGCAATCGATCGACAGCGCGCTTGGCGGTCTTGACGAGTACCTCGTTCAGCAAATTCTTGACAATGAACCCCTGAAAGATTTTTTCAAATCGGCTGCTTCGCAAACCCGCACATATACGGATTATCAGACGGCCGCCGTATTGCGCCAAATGATGGAGAACAATCGGCTGATCGACTCCATCTACTTTTACCGCTCCGAAGATAACATGATTCTTACACCGAACACGTTCGTTAAATTGGACGATTTCGGAGACAAGCAATTTGTCGGCAGTAATGTATCGAGCTTGCTGCCTTTCCGCTGGACCGACGGAAGAGCATTCAGCGAGCTGCTCAATGACCCCTCACCGCGTCAGGTTGTCAGTCTCGTCAAGTTCGCCGACCTTTCCAGCCGCAGCCTGATCGTCGTCAATGTCAGCACGAATCATTTAAGCGGTTTGATCCGCAGCATGACCGATTCCAGGCTCAATTATCTGGAACTGATCGATTCCAAGGGAACCGTCTTCGCCGCCAAGGATTCGGACGGTTTGCAGGAACCGTCAGCCGCTTCAGGCGCCAAAAACCGCAAGGAATGGTCGCATGTACAATCCGACTATACGGGATGGACGATTCGCAGCGGCATCTATGGCGCCAGCATTGCGGAATGGGTCAGCTCGCTGTTCTACCTGTGGGTTGCATTCGGATTTGCGGTTATTGCCTCAGGCATCGTTTGGCTCGTCTATGTGACGAGACGGAATTATATGCCGATTCGGACGATAACGAACCGGATCTTTCAATATTCCGTGCAGAAGCAGCAGGCTCTGCTGCTTGAGCCGAAGGGCGACGAATTCAAATATATCGAGACGGCCATCGAAGAACTGCTCGCTCAATCGGGGCTGCTTGAGGAGCAAAACAAGAAAAACATGCGTTACCGGAAAAGGCATCTGTTCCTGCAGCTTTTGGAAGGTACATTTGCCGGCTTGAAGACGGAATCGGAGCAAGTCGGGATCGATCTCGATTGCCGCCTTTTCTTCATCGCTCTGGTCGAGATCGACGAGTTCAGCGAATTCGGCAAGCAATTCAGCCGCCCCGACCAATATTTGCTCAAGCAGGTCATCCAGATGGCCTATCAAGAAATTGTCGAAGCGGACGGATTATCCGTTTGGTCGGAGTGGATCGGCGAGCGGCGGATGGGGGTGCTTTACCTGCTCCGGTCGCCGGAACAAACCGAGCAAGCCGCGATCGCGACGGTCGAGAAGCTGCGCTCTTGGGTGGAGACGAACATAGCTTTTACCGTTACGATCGGCATCGGAACCGCACAGACGGACATCGCGTATGCCGCCAAATCGTACCAAAGTGCGGCTAAAGCGCTGGCCTACAAATCGTCGCTGGGGACCAACCGTCTGATCATGTCTTCCGATCTCTCCACGAAGCCGCAGGGCGAAACATTCCGGCAGCTGCAGGTCATTCGCTCGCTTTGCCAGGCTTTCCGGTCGGGAGACCCGGCGTGGAAGACGCATTATCACGAATTGGACGAGACGCTGCGCCTGAAGCTGTTTTCCAAAAGCGAGCTGAACAGCTTGCTGCACTATCTTCTCGATCATCTGCATAAAGAAATCGCGGAGCTTCCCGACGAACTGCAGGCTGTATGGAACGATGGCCCGCATCAGCGGCTTAACGACACCCTGCGGCAGCGCGAGACGGCCGAAGCGATGGTTCGCGAGTTTCATGGCATTCTCGAGCAAACGGCGGAACAGATGCGGCTGGTGCGCGCCAACAAGCATAATCATCAGCTCATTTTCGATGTCAAACAGTACATTCTGGATCATTACAGCGATCCCGACTTGTCCCATGCGCATCTGGAAAGCGAGTTCGGCTTATCCCCCAGCTATTTGAGCCGGCTGTTCAAAGAAGAATTCGGCGTCAAATTTATCGACTATGTCACGCAGACCCGGATGGAAAAGTCGATCGTCCTGCTCAAGGAATTCCCGGACAAGACCGTGCAGGAAATTGCGGAACAGGTAGGCTATCTGCACGGGATTACGTTTATCCGGGCGTTCAAGAAATATACGGGCAGCACGCCGGGAAATTTCCGTAAGGGCCCGGTCTGACTAAGAGATTTTAAAAAAAGTCGCAGCTGAAAAAATCATCAGACAAGGCCTGCGGCCGGTATGCACCGACAATACCGGCCCGGGCATTTTTTTATTTGCACCGGCCATTTTAATTTTCGTCTATCCGGTAAAAAAACTTATATATACGGCTTGCATCGGCGGTGCTATCGTTAATGCCGAAAGACCCAAAATCAATTCGGGGGGATGTGTTGGACGCAAGCACAGGATACGGAACGCAGCACGGGGGTTTGGTCATTTGGAGACCGGTTTGTACGTATGAAGTTATGAAGAGGAGGGAAGATGGGGGATGCGGGTAACAAAACGAATTTCGTTATTCATTGTCATCGTGCTGCTGTTTACCTTTATGCCGATTTCCGCTTTTGGGCAGGACCAACAGGATCAGCTAGATCAGCTAGGGCTGCAGGGTCAGCATCCGCTGGAAGTTGTCAGGGGCGGACAAGCGCGTGCCGTCATCCTGATCGCCGCCGATGCGGACGAGGGGACAAAAGCGGCGGCCGATACGCTTGCCGAATATGTCGGCAAATCGACAGGGGCCTCGCTTGCGGTAATGACCGAAGCGGAGCTGCATGCCGGCGGCGGGCCGATGAACGGATATTTGCACATATACGTCGGGACTACAGCCTCCGGGGGCGATTCGCATGTGACGGCGTCATTGGCGGGTCTCGGCAGCGACGGCTTTGTCATCCATCCGCACGGCAACAGCCTGACCATTATCGGGCCGAGCAGCGGGGGGACGAAAAACGGCGTCTATGATTTTCTCGAGCGTTATGTCGGCGTGAGATGGCTCATGCCCGGACCGGACGGCGAAGATGTGCCGCAGCGGACCGATCTTGCGGTGCCGAGAACCGATATACGGGAAGAACCGGCCTTCCTTTCGCGGACGTTCAGCCCGCTGTCCTTGTCCTACGCGAAACCGGAAGAGCGGACATGGTCGGAACGCAACCGGCTGCAAACCCGCATCAATTTTCACCACAATCTTTACAACCTGTTCCCGTCCGAGACTTACGGAAGCTCGCATCCCGAGTTTTATCCGCTGCGGAACGGCCAAAGGTATATTCCGGCCAAGGGCGTTTCGACCGGTTGGCAGCCCTGCTTTACGGAGCCGGGCACGGTGCAGGCGGCGGTGTACACTATTGTCGAGTACTTCCGGAACAATCCGAACGAGACGTCGTACTCGCTCGGGGTAAACGACGGAGGCGGTTTCTGCGAAGCGGAACCGAACCACCCCGCTAACCCGCACCGGAACAATTCGCTCGGCATTCCGGATATGTCCGATATTTATTACGGGTGGGTCAATCAGGTTGTCGAGCAAGTTCTGGCGGTATATCCCGACAAGTGGTTCGGCGTACTCGCCTATCAGGAAGTGAACGATCCTCCGTCCTTCCCGCTCAATCCGCGGGTTGTCCCGTTCCTTACCAAAGACCGGATGGCCTGGGCCGACAGCGCGGTCAGCCAGAAGGGCAAGCAAACGCATGAACAGTGGAATACCAAGGCGGCCAGCATCGGCTGGTACGATTATATATACGGAACGCCTTATTTGGTGCCGCGAAATTATCCCCACCTGATGGCTGACAATTACCGCTATGCTAAGGAACACGGGACGGTTGCCCAGTACGCGGAGCTGTATACCAATTGGGGCGAAGGACCGAAGCCCTGGGTTAGCGCCCGTCTGCAGTGGAACCCGTATCAGGATGTGGATGCGCTTCTGAACGAATGGTACGTGAGAGCCGTCGGACCTGCGGCCGCCTCCGATTTGGCTGCCTATTATGCGATCTGGGAAAAGTTTTGGACAGTGGACGTACTCGGCACTCCCTGGTTTCAAAGCCGTAAAGGAACGACATTTCTTTGGTTCAATTCCCCGCTGTATTTGAATGCGGTGACGGATAATATGATTGCCCAAAGCCGTCAACTGCTGGAATCCGTGCTGGCCAAAGCGGTGACGGACCCGCAGAAAGCGAGAGCTCGCATGCTGCTGCGCGCATTCGAATACTATGAGGCTTCCGCGCTCAGCTATCCGAAACAAACCGAGCCGCCGAAGAGCGAAACGGAAGCGCTGCAAATGCTGGATCGGGTCGAAGCAACGATGGAGGAAAACATCCGGCTGGCGAACAAACGTCTTGAATTGGTTAAAGAATTCAAGACCGACCTGCTGCTTTACCACCCGATCGATCCGACCGTATACAAGCTCGTCTGGAGCGGTTGGAACGAGAATCCGTTCTGGCAGTTAGCCGATTACATGAAAACGCAGGAACCTGCGGGAGGACCGGTTCGGCAACGGGTGGCAGCGCTGGCCAATCTTCCGGAGCCCTCCGCCCTGCGCGATTACGCCCGGCTGCTAAGCTCCTTGGAAACAGCGCCTTCACTGGTTGCAAATTCATCGTTCGAGCAAGGGACCGACACAGCCTCGAACTGGACGCCGTCGATCGTCAAATACGGCAAGTTCGAGCGTAAGGAAGGGTTCGCGTATTCGGGCAACGCCAGCATATACGTGCACAACTTCTATTACGGAGGGCTGAGCCAGACCGTTCCCGCCCAACCGGGGCCGATGGCCGCGCGCTTGCGCTACTATGTAACCCCGGAGACGCAATCGGTCGGTACGATTTTTCTGTCCTTCCATCTGCTGGGCGCAGACGGCAGCGTGCTTTCGTCGCTGCAAAGCCCGCAGGCGCCGTTTTCCGGATCGCTCGGCAAGTGGTCGGAAATCAGACTGCTTAACAATATACCGGCAGCGGTTAACGGCAACGCCGTCCGGAATGTGAAAATCGAAGTCACCGTCAACGGATTTCAGGAAGGCGGCGAATTGTATCTCGACGACTTCGAGGCGAAGCAAGTCGTTTCGGGAGTGCCGCAGTTGAACGACAACGCATCGTTCGAGTCCGGAACGACAGATGCTCCCCCTTGGAAGTCTTGGGTAGCGTCGACGGGAACGATCAAGCGCGTCCAAGGCGTTTCCCGAACGGGAACGGCAAGCCTGCTCTTGAGCAATATGGCACGGGGCGGCCCCGTGCAAAATGTGGCTGTCGATCAGGCCGGCACCGTCACTTCCCGGGTTTACTATTACACGCCGCCGGGAACCGCGACGACCGGGACGATCCAGTTGTCCTTCAATATGCTGGATGCGAACAACAAAAACATTGCGACCCTGAAATCCGTTGCGAAGCCGATCGCCGCCACCTCGGGAACATGGGCGGACATCGAATTCACCGGACAAATACCGAATAATGCCGTTACGGTACAAATGGTAGCCATCGTCGACGGCTTTACGACAGGCGGCATTTATCTTGACGATTATACGCTAGCTTACAAAACTCCATAACATAAACAGGGGGATTTGCCGTGAACAAAAACAGACTTTACAAAACGCTTTCCGTCGGTCTTACGATTGCGATGCTCTCCATCTCCGCGCTGGCGTGCAGCAGTAAGGAAGCCGGGAATACCGGCGACGGCAAATCGTCGGCTTCGCCGGCCGCAGGCACGCAGAGCGGTGACGTTTACCCGGAAAACGGACTGCCGAAGGATCAGAAGGTTACGCTGAAATTCGGCTTTTTCGAAGGCGGCATGGGCAGGGAATATATCGATTACGCTATGGATACGTTCAAGAAAAGATTTCCGAACGTCAGCTTCGAAGTCGTCTATTCGCCGAAAATCGGCGAAGTCGTCAACACGAAAATATCCGCGGGCAATGACGCAGACATGTTCGACATGTTCAACGGCAACCTTCCCGGCGGCGGCGACGCGCTCATCCCTCTCGTAGCCGCAGGCAAGCTCGAACCGCAGGACGATTTGTGGAATCATAAGCTGTATGACATGAGCGGGAAAACGGTAAAGGAAATGGCGCTCGACGGAGTACCCGAATCGGCGGCCTACCGGTTTTCGGGGAAATTGTATGCACTTCCCTCAGCCGGCAGCGGCTCCGGATTGTTTTTCAACAAAACGCTGTTCGAGAAGAACGGTTGGAATCAAAATCCGAAGACGTGGAGCGAATTCGCCAAGCTGCTTGGGGATATCAAGGCCAAGGGCATGATTCCGATCACGTATCCTGGCAAATACCCGGGCTACATCGAAAATGCGTTCGGTCCCGTTAAAATGTTCGAACTGGCCGAACTGAACGGCAGCAAGTACCAGGACGACTACACCAACTTCAAGCTGCCGCAGCATACGGCCCCCGAAAGCTTGGAGCTTTGGAACCGTATTTACGAGCTCGGCAAGAAAGGGTATTTTCCGGAGGGCGTGGCGGCTTTGACCCATACGCAATCGCAAATGCAAATGATCCAGGGGCAAGCCGCGATGGTTTCGACCGGCGTTTATGTGGAGAATGAAATGAAGGATTCCATCCCGAAAGATTTCGTATGGGGCTTCATGTCCGTGCCGATGAGCGATAAGCCCGACAGTACGATGTGGATTCGCTCCGCAGCCGCAAACGGCCATTTCATTTGGGCGGCCAAGCCGGATTTGAACAAAAAATGGGCCAAAGAGTTCAACGTCTGGATGTGGAATTTGGACGTTCAGGCATTCATCGCCGAAAAAGGCGGCCAGCTCCCTGTGCGCAAAGATTTCTCGGATGACGCTGCGCGCGCGGCCAAGCTGCAGAAAGCCCCGAAGGCGATGCTCGAATTCATGAAGATCAACAAAACGAAGATGTCGGGCAGCACCCGTAACAGCACCCTGTCCGACCCGAGTTACCAGCAATCCATGAAGCTGATTCTGGATAACACGACCGAGATTACGTCCGGTAAAAAAGATCCGAAGCCGGTGCTCGAGGAAGCGGAAAAACTGATGCAAAAAGCGATCGAAGCGCAAAAGAAATAAAACCGCAAGGGGGGGCGCTAAGCCAGTGCGAAGCCCTCTCCCTTGTTCCTTTTTTTGAAAATTCAGACCGTTTTGAAAGGAGCTGCCGCATTGAACGATACAACATCGACCGTTAGCGCGTCCGCGTATACCGGTAAAGCGAAAAAGCGGCTGCAAAAAGCCGGCTCTCAGAAGCTTATTTTTCTTCTGCTCGCTATTGCGCCGGCCTACGGCGGGTACTTGCTGTTCACGCTGTATCCCAACCTGTTGTCGATCTACTACTCCCTGCTGAACTGGAACGGCATTTCCGAGCCGAAATTTGTCGGACTCGACAATTACGTCGCCTTGTTCCAGGACAAAAACGTATGGAACGCTCTGCTTCATAATTTGTTTTATATGGCCGTCATTCCGGTTTCCGTCATCCTGATTTCGCTCTTGCTGGCCTATCTGCTGGTGAACAAAGGATTCAAAGGAACCTCGTTCTTCAAAGTGCTTTTCTTCTTCCCGAACGTGCTGCCGACGGTCGTCATCGCCCTTCTCTGGGCTTTCATTTACGACGGATCGTTCGGGCTGCTGAACGGTTTGCTGCGGCTGATCGGCGTTCCGATCGGAAATTACTACTGGCTCGGGGAGACGCGAACAGCGCTCGCGGCGATCGTTCCGCCATATGTATGGGGCGGCGTCGGCCTGTACGTCATCATCTTCATAAACGCCATGACGACGATCCCGAAGTCGCTCTACGAATCGGCCCTGCTGGACGGAGCCGGCCATATGACAAGGCTGTTCCGGATTACGATGCCGCTGATCATGCCGATCGTTCGCGTCAGCGCATTATTTCTCGTTCTGGGGTCACTGAAGGGATTCGAAAAGCAGCTGATTTTGACAAACGGCGGTCCGGCCGGATCGACGAACGTGATCGGGCTTTACATTTTCAATCTTGCGTTCGGGGATGAGTCCCACAATTACGGGTATGCCTCGGCCGTCGGCATGTTTCTGTTTGTCATTCTCGTGATAGCGAAGCTGCTGATGGACAAATATTTACCCGAACGGACTGTTGAATATTGAGTCGTGACGGACGCTGCCGGGGGCATGTTTGGAAAGGATGAGGGATTGTGAACGAAAAACGCACGGCCGTCGATTTGCTATGGTGGATTTTGCTGATCGTCTGGTCAATGACCATATTGTTTCCACTGCTTTGGATTTTTTATGAATCGCTTAAAACGAACCAGGAATTTTTCATGGACGTCTGGAAGCTGCCAGAGGTTATGAAATGGGTCAATTACAAACAAGCATGGGTGAAATTCGGAATCGGCGAAGCGATGCTCAACACATTGTATTATGTCGGCGTGAGTCTTATCGTCGGCACGCTGCTGACAACTGTCAACGCCTATGCGCTGACGAGAATCGAATTCAAAGGCAGAACGTTTATTTGGGGAACGATCATGATTTCGTTGTTCCTGCCTGGAATTAACGCGCTGATCCCGCAGTATGTGCTGATGCGCGACTTGCATCTGACGAACAGCCTGACAGGGCTTATTATCCTCGAAAGCTTGGGCGAAAACGTCTTTTTCCTGATGCTGCTGGCCGGCTTCATGAAGTCGCTGCCGAAGGAGCTTGAGGAAAGCGCGTTTATGGACGGCGCATCGCTCTTTCAAGTATTCGGACGCATTATGGTGCCTCTGGCCGTACCGGGTATCGTGACGGTGGCGATTTTCAAATTTTTAGGCTTGTATAACAGCTTTCTCACGCCGTTCATCTATTTGAGCGATCAAAAAAAATATACGATCGGCGTCAATATGTACCACGCCAATCAGATGATGCAGTACTCGTCGGATTGGGTGACCATGTTTGCCGGGGTCACGATCGCCCTGGTTCCTTCCGTCATCATGTTCGTGTTCTTTCAGCGGTGGATCATGGAGGGCGCGACGCTCGGCGCAGTAAAAGGATAGGGGGACCCGAAAGTGGATGTAATCACGCATTACTATGATGACAACATCGTTCTGAGAAGAGCCGTCGATATTGCGCGCCCGGCGGCAGTTAACCGCCGCACGGCCCTCTTCTATATCCACGGCGGCGGTTGGCGCGCCGGCGCAAGGGATGCTTTCCATTTGCATCTGCAGCATTTCACCCGCAAAGGATACGTTTGCGCATCGGCAGGCTATCGGCTTTCGCCGGAGTTCAAGCTTCCCGAGCAAATGCGCGACATCATCGCCGGCTATGAGGAATTTGTCGCCTATGTCCGCGAACAATGGCCGGCCGTCGACATGTTCGCCGTACTCGGAAGCTCGGCAGGCGCGCATCTCGCCTCTCTGCTGGCGCTTACTTCCCCGAGCGAGTGGACAGGAGCTGCCGAGCCCAAGGACTGGCGGAAGCCGGCCGCCTGCGTATCGATCAATGGACCAGGCAAGCTGGAGCCGTGGGAGCCGATGCACGAGGGGATCCAAAAAGATATTGAAGACGTGATCGGCGCGTCCTATGGGGAGGAAGCCGACCTGTTCCGGCAGGCGTCCCCCATCGCCCGGGTCGATGACAACGCGTCGGATTTCCTGTTCCTGATCGCGGGCAAGGAACAGTTCTTCCCTCATCCGTTCATTTACGAGATGAGCGAAAAGCTGAAGATGTACGGCAAACGGTCCGAAGTGACGCTCTTTCCCGCAGCGGAACACGGCTTTTTCTACGGCGTGGAAGGTCCGCTCCAGCGAGAAGCGCTCGCCGTGCTGGAACCGTTTCTCGCATCTTATGAATAAACATTAGTCCGTAATTTGGAGGAAACTCACCATGAGAATAGGTGTCATCGGATACGGCTCGCGAATGCGCGCTGTGGTCAAAGAAATCGAAAAAGCCGAATCCGGCTGCCAGGTGGCCGGCATCGTCGAGATTCGCAAGGATATCCCGCGAACGGATCGGAACGGAAACGACATCCCGCTCTTCGACACGCCCGAGGAAATGATCCGGTCCGTCCGCCCGGACGGCATCCTGATCGGCACTCGCTGCTCGCTGCATACGGAAATGGCGCTGAAAGTGTTCCCCAGCGGCATTCCCCTTTTTCTGGAGAAGCCGGTGGCGACGACGATGAACGATTTGCTCCGGCTGAAGCATGGCTATGAGACGAATGATCGGCCTCCGGTCCTCGTTTCGTTCCCGCTTCGCGTCACTTCCATCGTGCAGTTGGTGAAGGAAATCATCGATTCCGGGAAAATCGGTACGATCGAGCATGTTCAAGCCGTCAATAACGTACCGTACGGCGGCGTTTATTTTCACAGCTGGTACCGTGACGAGCGCGAAACAGGCGGACTTTTTCTGCAAAAAGCGACCCACGATTTCGATTATTTGACCTACGTCATCGGCCAGAGGCCGGTCAGCGTCTGCGCGATGACATCGAAGCAAGTCTTCAAAGGCTCGAAACCGGCCGGCCTGAAATGCGCAGATTGCGAAGAGAACCGGACGTGTCCGGAGAGCACCGTCTCATTGCCCTATGCGGAGGCCTGGCCGTATTGCTGCTTCGCCGAAGATACGGGCAATGAAGATTCCGGAAGCGCGCTAATCCGTTATGAGAGCGGAATGCACGCGTCGTATTCGCAAAATTTCTTTGTGCGGCGCAAAGCCGGCACCCGCGGCGCGCGGTTCCTTGGCTACAAAGGAACGCTGGAATTCGACTTTATGACCGGACGGGTGCAAGTCTTCATGCATCATACCGACCGTGTGGAAACGTATCAGCTCGAAGCCGGAGAAGGCCATTTCGGCGGCGATACCGCGCTTGCGCAAAGCTTTATCGGCCTGATGCGCGGCTCATCCGCGTCGCTGACGCCATTGGAAGGCGGGCTATCAAGCGCGCTTCTGTGCTTGAAGGCGCAGGAGTCGGCACAAACCGGTACATTCCGGACGGTGGAATGGGGATAAGGAACCTTGGCAGCCGCAGGTTTCAATTAAATGATGAGGTGACGAGAAACCTTGGAAATCAAAACTGGCCCAATTCAAACATTTGAAGCGGATAAGCTGAAAGTACATGTTTACGAAAATCGCGAAAGACTGGGAATGTCGGCCTCATTAGACGTCGCCGAAAAAATGAAGCATTTGCTGCTTGAGAAGAAGCGGATTCGGATGGTATTCGCCGCCGCTCCGTCGCAGAACGAATTTTTGCAATTTTTGACTGCCGATAAGGATATCGATTGGTCCAGGGTAACCGCATTTCATATGGATGAGTATATTGGTCTTTCCAGCGATTCGCCGCAACGATTCAGCAAATTTTTACAAGAACGTTTGTTCGATATCGTCAAGCCCGGAGAGCTTCATCTGATCGACAGCAGCAATTCGATCGCACAAGAGTGCGTCCGATATGAACAATTGCTGATTCAAGCTCCCATTGACATTGTATGTTTGGGCATTGGGGAAAACGGGCATATCGCCTTTAACGACCCGCCGGTAGCCGATTTTTCCGATAAAGCCTGGGTCAAACCGGTCGAGTTGGATGAAGCTTGCCGGCAGCAGCAGGTTAATGACGGTTGTTTTCCTGATTTTGCCTCAGTTCCGACACATGCTTTAACGTTGACCATTCCGGCTTTGATGTCCGGAAGTCATCTGTTCTGTATGGTCCCGGGGCCGACAAAGCGGGAAGCCGTGAAAAAGACTTTATCCGGCCCGATCACTACTGCGTGCCCTGCCTCCGTGCTGCGAACGCACGCTGATTGTACCTTGTATGTGGACTCGGACTCTTACGGGGAGCTTGACGAATGAAAGATCGTTCCGTTGTGGAAGGCTTGCACTTTCAAACCGGCGAAGCGATTCGGATATGGATGAGCGACGGGCTGATTGAAAACATAGAGTCGATAACGCAAAAACCTGGAGAAAGCCCTTCTATGCTTCCATGGGTCGGTCCCGGATTCGTCGATCTGCAAATCAACGGATTTGCTGGAATCGATTTTAATAGTCCTCCGATCAAGGATGAAGATGTTCGTCACATCACCGAAAAATTATGGGGACAAGGCGTCACAACTTATTTTCCGACTGTGATTACCCATGGCGACGAGTACATAGCGGATAGTGTTCGCGCCATTTCAAAGGCATGTATGACCGATCCTCTGACAGCCGGAAGCATTGCAGGCATTCATCTGGAAGGTCCTTTCATATCTCCGCTTGACGGTCCCAGGGGCGCGCATAAGAAACAATTTGTTAAACCTCCCGACTGGGAGGCTTTCCAAAAGTGGCAGGAGGCGGCAAACGGCTCCATCCAAATCGTGACCTTGTCGCCCGAGTATGATGAGGCGCCGGATTTTATCCAAAAGTGCGTCCGGTCCGGTGTCGTTGCTTCGATCGGACATACTGCCGCAAATTCCGAACAAATCGAGCGAGCGGTTCAAGCAGGAGCAACTATGTCGACTCACCTCGGAAACGGATCGCATCCCCTTCTGCCCAGGCATCCGAACTATATATGGGATCAATTGGCGGAAGACCGGCTGTCGCCGTGCGTTATTGCCGACGGATTCCATCTCCCGCCCTCTGTTTTGAAGGTTTTTATGAAGGCTAAGAGCGAGCAGCTCATACTGGTAAGCGATGCCGTCTATTTAAGCGGAATGGAACCGGGTGAGTACACAACGCACATCGGAGGACGCGTGGTGTTGACGGAGACCGGAAGGCTGCATCTTGCGGATAACCCCGATTTGTTGGCAGGTTCCGTCAAGATGCTCCGGTCAGGCATCGAACAATTGGTGAAATCGGGGATTTGCTCCTTGCCAATAGGCTGGGAAATGGCTTCCGTTCGACCAGCGGCATGTATGAAGCTTCCTTCGCACCAAGGATTGTCGATCGGCGCTCCCGGGGATTTGATCACATGTACCTGGGCTCAGAACAAGTTGGACATATGCCGTGTATATAAAAGCGGCCGTTTAGTTGGAAAGGAGAACCATGCATGAAGAAGACAGTGTTTGGCATTATGGGCTGCGAACACGCTCATATCGAGATTTTCATCAAGGAAATGCTTGCATTGGGCCATGAATGCGCCGGTATTTACGAGCCTAACAATATCGGACTTGCGTCTGAGATTTCGCACAAATATCAAGTTCCTCTATTGCGCGACCACGAAAGACTGCTGGCGGAGGATGTCGACCTTATCGGCAGTTCTGCCATAAATAACGAAAAAATCGATATCATTGAGCGATGCGAGCAGCAAAGAAAGCACATTATGGTTGATAAACCCGCAGTGACGGACAGAAGGGGCTTTGAACGCTTGAAGGCGGTCATGGAAAGAGGAAACATTCAAGTAGGCATGCTGCTGACGGAACGATTCCACCCTGCGATCTATACCTTGAAGAAGCTGATCGATCAAGGGGAACTCGGACAGCTGGTATCCATAGGCATGCGTAAACCGCACTTATTGCGTCAGGAACGGCGGCCGCAGTGGTTTTTCTCCAAGGAGCAGTGCGGAGGAATTGTCATCGATCTTCTCATCCATGATTTTGATTTGCTCCGCTGGCTGACCGGCAGAGAGATCGGACATTCGGAAGGCTTCGTCGGTAAGCATATTTTGCCGGAGTATCCGGAATTCTATGATTCCGCCTCTTTGCAAGTGATCATGGAAGGTGGCATTACCGCCCAATTATATGCCGATTGGCATACGCCGGGCCGAAGCTGGACTTGGGGCGACGGACGAATTTTCGTGGCCGGTACGAATGGTTGCGCCGAATTGCGGCTGTCAGGGGATCCGTTCGCAAACGGCAACCAAGATCGTCCGCTGCTGTTTCACGCCACACATACCGAAGCGCCGGTTCAAGCGGAGCTCGAAGAGCCTCCGACAACCATTACGGAAGATTTTTTGCAGCGTATTGAAGGCAGCCCCTCGATTCTGACAAGCGAAGACATTTTAACTGCCGTAAAAGCAACCCTTGATGCGGACGAACAGGTGCGGTTCATCTTGTCCTTGGAAAGGCGATGAATATGAGCGAAATTATTCGATTCGGCATTATCGGAACCGGGACGATCTCCGCTTTTCATGCAAAAGCGATACAGGAAAACCCAAGAGCAGAGTTGTTCGCTGTATGCGGCAACAAGAAGGAAACAGCTTCCGGTTTAGCAGCGGAGTACGGCGTGAAGCATATATTTTCCAATTTGAGCGACATGCTCAAATTGCCTGGTCTTGATGCGGTTTGTATTTGCTTGCCAAGCGGACTCCATGAATGGGCTGCAGTAGAGGCGGCAAAAGCGGGAAAACATGTTTTTTGCGAAAAACCGTTGGATATTACCTTGGATAAAATTGACCGGATTATCGATGCGGTTGATAAACATAGAGTGAAGCTTGGCTGTGCATATCAGCGCAGGACGATGCCCGAGGCCATTGCCGCCCGCAAAGCGGTGCAGGAAAACAAACTGGGTCGCATGGTGCTGGGCGATGCCTATCTGAAATATTACCGCAGTCCCGAATATTATCGAAGTGCGGGATGGCGGGGCACTTGGGCGTTAGACGGCGGAGGCGCTTTGATGAACCAAGGCGTGCACGGGATCGATTTGATCCAATGGATCATGGGCGATATTACTTCCGTCTTTGCTTATTCGGCGGCGCTGGTGCGGGAAATTGAGGTGGAGGACACCGCAGTAGCCGTAGTCAAGTATAAAAGCGGGGCATACGGTGTCATTCAAGGAGCGACTTCCGTTTATCCCGCACAAGCAACAAGATTTGAAATTCACGGTGAAAATGGCTCGATCATTTGGGGAGATAAAGGCATTCAAACCTGGGAGTTTATGCATGGAGATGCGGAAAAACCCACAGGCTCCAAAGAAATGGCGCCGGGAGCCGATCCTAAACAAATTTCGCACGAAGGCCATTCCATCCTGATCGAGGATTTGATTGATTCCATCCTACTTGACAGAGAACCTATGATAAACGGACATGAAGCCCGCAAATCGGTAAAAGTGGTTACCGCCATATACGAATCTTCCAAAACCGGAAAAGAAGTTCTGCTATGAATGAAAAGCCGTCACGGAAAATTAATTTCCATGACGGCTTTTGTGCGCTTACTTATTTGGATGGAAATTTCAGTCCCCGATAATATGCTGCGAACGCCGCACCATCATATCCGGTGTAATCCGGCGAAACATCCTGCAGCTCAACTGCCCGTCCGCCTTGCTCTTTGGACAGTTTGCCGGCCAAAGCTGCTAACTCGGTTTCAACCAGCGTCTCGATTTCTACAGGAGCCGGCGCTTCTCCGCTAAAGTACGGTAAAACCGTCTCGAGCAGCGTCCGGTAAAGCTGACTGTTATCCACCTTCATAAACTCCACATCGGTTTGTGTAATTACTGTTGCATAAAAAGGATGGTATTTGGCCGTTGCACCCACGTTAACGATCCCCCGACGCCCATCCGACCAATACAATTCGTATTGATCTTGACCGGAATTCCCCAAGTGCCGCACGCTTTTGATCCCCGGACCCAAGAGCCCGTGAAGCATGGAAAAAGCATGAATGCCATAATTGTATTCGTCATTGGCACAGCCGGCGAGCGCATAGATGAATTGCTCCCGAGGTATGGATTTGTTTACCCATTCCCGTACTTCGAGCGCGTACCGCAAAGCAGAACCGCCCGTGATGACCGCCCCCTCCCTTATCCACTGCTGAAGTTGACGAAGATCGCGAACATTTCCGGCGAGCGGTTTATCGATAAAGACGGCTTTCCCCTCCTTTACGAACGGAAGCGCTCTTTCAACATGAACGTCCCAATCGCAGCTGTGAATAAATGCCAGATCGATTTGTCCGGCCATCTCTTCCAAAGACTCGTATACCCGATCAATCCCGTGATCAAGGGCAAACTTTTCCGCATAGCCAGGAGGATTAATCGAGCCTTTGTCACATACACCTACTACTTGATGGCCTAACGAGCGAATGATAGGTACAAAACTGCCGGGATGAGAGGTATCCAGATCAACCAATCCGATGCGCAACGATTTCATATTCAGTCTCCGTTTCATTCATGTGATAAGTTTAGAGCTGCTTATCGAATCTTGATTCATAATACGGGCTGCGGGTAAGCGCTCCTCCATTTTTCTCGTAAAATTCATCATCCAACGTAAACATTCCGCGGTTCGGCTCAATCCAGGATGCTCCGCTGCAGGAGTGCCGCTTTAACAGCTCGGCCCATCCCGTATAATACTGATTTCCATTCGTTTCGAAGGCGCCGATTTTCAGACCGGGTAAGGACGGCAGATGTGCGGCCAAATTTTTGTTCCAATCAACGAGCAGCGGGTTTGCGGTCAGATCGGCGCAAAAACAAGGTACTCCCCGCTCACTGGCCAGCTTTGCAATTTGCAGACTCATACTCATCGTTTTCGCAACCGGCTTCAATGCAAATGCACCATATCCCAAATCGATGCTTTCCAAGGCATCCTGGGCATTATGTATGCTTTCATCGGCAGCAAAGCGAACGGGAATGTCGGATACATCAATTTTATAACCCTCCATGAAAGGCTCCTCAAAAAGCACAATTTGATCGAGAGCGCCGATCCGGTCCGCATGCTCAAGCAAGCGAAGCAGGCGATCTTTTTCTTTATACCTCCCGTTTGCATCCAAATAATATAAAATCTTTCCGTTGTCCGAATATTCGGAACCGTAGTCGCCCGCAATCCTGTGAATCGTCTCCAAACGCTGCTGATCCCATGCGAGCATTTTATCCGGATCATCGTCTTTATCGGGATCGGCTCCGATTTTTATTTTCAGAAGAAAGTGTCCGTCCTGAAGCAGCTTCGTGATGTCACTCTCCGAAAGAGCGTATCCGATTAGCGGTATGCTGGCGAGACGGGTATGTTTCGCATTCAGCGTGTGATGATACGTCTCCGGGACTAAATCTATAAAACGGGGACTGCCTTTTTCCTGCGCATACAATGCCCAAGCGGCTTGATCCAAAGCAACAAGCGCATTAAGCGCAAACGTCTTCCGCAGCAGTGGAAGTCCGCTGATCTGCTTCCCGTATTCATAGACATCCGGCAGGAGCTGCTCCATGAGTTCGATTGGCGTCTCAAAGGAGATCGTATTCGCCTTCTTTAGCGCAAAATTTGTCATCGCGCTCATGATCTCATTTCCTTTTCGCTCCCCAAAACCCGAAAGCACATCGGCATCCGACCATAAGATGCTTTGGACTCCGACCCCGATACCGGACGCTCCCGATGCATCACGCAAATAAACCATGGATTGCCACAGCTCTGTCAAGTATTCCCCTTTAAAACCGAATGGCAGCAGCAGCGGCTCCCGATCGACAGCATGTTTGGCTGCTTCAATTCGCTTTATCATTTTAAAGCGCCTTGCCGGTTTTGATGAACCAGGGAAGCGATCGGCTCCGGTCTGCCGCTTTGCAATGAGGCAATCGCTTGAATAATCATGAGAGTAGCGTACAAGCCGTCCACATGATCGATCGTTGGCGCCGTATCCTCTTGCAAACTTTTTAGGAATGCGCGATTTTCTTCGAGAAAGCCTGATTCGGTTCCTTTAAAAATTTGCGGTTCCTTACCTGCTTCTTGATAGGTCAATGTAGTCAAGCGGTCGGAAATGGTAATGGATTTATTTTCGGCAAACAACTGCATGAAAAACTTGCTTGCTAAGGGCGGCGTACCGCAATCCCCTTGAACGAGGCTGCCGGCCGCTCCATTATCAAAACGAAATACGGCGGTCAAGTTATCAATAACACCCGAAGGTTGGTAATAATTCCCCCCGGCAGCGTATACTTCGACGGGATCGCCCCCGGCTGCAAAACGAAGGATATCAGCGGAGTGACATCCCTGACTGATAACATTGCCTCCGCCTTTAATCGGATCATTCGCCCAGATCAGATCCCCCCATCGGTCGTCCATCATTTGCATCGTTACCATAACGGGTTGAGGAATAAGTTCCTTCGCTTTCAATAGCATTTCGTAATAGCGCATTTTAAATGCTGTAAACAGCTTCTTGCCTGATTTTTTGACCGCATCGCCGATTCGGATGCAGTCTTCGACGCTCATGGCCAAAGGCTTCTCGACCAGAATGTGCTTTCCCGCTTCCAAGGCCCGGATACTGTACTCGGCATGCGTATCATGCTGCGTAGTGATGTAAATAACATCGATTGCAGGGTCGTTAAAAAAAATCTCGGTATCGCTCGTCGCCAAATGACCGCCAAACTCTTCCAGCATCGCTTGAGCGTTTTGTTCAAACACGTCGCAATAAGCTACGGTTTCCATCCCTTCCAGTTCCTTCACGCATTTCGCGTGGATTTTCCCCAAATTGCCGCAGCCAATAATTCCAACCTTAAAGTTCTTCATATAGACACACCTTCCATGTAGAATAATCGTGCAGATTCATCTTCCCTTATTGCTTCACTTTCATCCACGCGCCGTTCTTGTCGGCAGATTCGATTTCGGCTTCCACAATCTCGATGCTGCCCATCGTGCTTTGCGGCGTTGCCTTCGTCATAGGCCGTTCATTCAACAGGGCTTCGACAACATATCGGAGTTGAAAATAGTAGCCCAGATCCGAAGAAAGTTCGGCGCGGAAACCGGGTGCATCATTCGGATTGACCTTCAATCCTTCCCCGTTAAAAAGAACGTTGCCGTGTTCGAAATTGACTCGAAAGCCCATTTCAAAGCCGAAATCCCCCTGCAAAGTCCAGTCCGCCTGAGCGTTAATCACTTTACCGTCTTCATACTTATAGTGGGTGGAAACAATATCGTATCCGCTGCCCGGGATCCTGTTTCGCGCATGAGCGGAAACCTCCAGCGGCTTGCCGAACAGCCAGTTGATCATATCGGTGTCGTGAACGTGCATATCGAGCATGGCTCCGCCGCTCTTCTCCCTCTGCGTGAGCCATGCGCCCCATGTAGGCGTGCTGCTGCAGCGATAAAAATAGCCGCTGACCGCAAGGCCGAATGTTCGTTTGTCCACGAGTTCTTTCAAATATTCGTACGCCGGCCAGAACCGCAAGCATTGTCCGATCATCAGCTGCTTCCCGTTCGCCTCGGCTGCCCGGATCATCACTTCGCATTCATCGGCCCTGAGCGCCATCGGCTTCTCGCATAATACGTGTACGCCGCTGTTCAGGCATTGAACGGAAACGTCCTTATGCAAAAAAGTCGGCAGCGTGATATCGACCATATCCAGCTGTTCCTTTTCCAGCATTTCACCAACCGCTCTGTATGTGGCAAAACGGTTGAAATCAATTTCCGATGAGCCTGAATCGATATTGCCTCCGCTAAATTGCCCTTCCAACTTTGCAGCATCGATATCGCAAAGCGCTGTGACGCGAATCGGCAAGCCTTCCTTTTCCAGACGAATATAATTTTCCAGATGCGTTCTTCCCATAAATCCTAAACCGACGATTCCGATTTTGAGCATTACCGCACCGTCCTTCCAAGAATGGCATCCATTGAAGCCGAAGTATTGTATACAATTTGCTTTGTGTGATGCGTATACGGCGGGATCATCTCGGCAATCACGTAATCATCGTAGCCGACGTCCTGCAGCGCTTTGACAACTTCGGGATAATTCACGTCGCCGGCCAGCAGGTCCACGAATCCGTGCAGACCTCCTGCTGTGCGGCGGTAATCCTTAAAGTGAACTTTCTTGATCCTTTTGTTCAAAATGCGGATCCAATGCTCCGGATACCCGGAATAAATGACATTGCCGACATCCAAATAAGCGCCGACGTAACCCGAATCGATGCTGTCAATAAAGCCCTTCATCTCAAGCGGGGAAAGCAAAAACTTATTCCATACATTCTCGATGCCGATCGCGACTTGCCGCGCTTGCGCTTCTTTAGCCAGCTTCGAGAAAGCCTCCAACGCATATTCGTAAGCGGCTTCATACGGAACGACCTCCGAATCCGGAATAAAGTCGACTCCTACCGCTCCCGGAACGACGAGAATCGTATCGACGCTTAGAACGGAGGCAAATTCCAGCTGCTTTTTCACGATGTCTTGCGCCTTTTCGCGAACATTCGCCTGATTGCTTGTGAGCGAATAGCTCCAGTACAAACCGCTCGCCAGACTTGTCAGTTCGATGCCGGTATCATCGGCAAGCTTGCGGTATGCGCGCACTTCGTCCAACGTGCTGTCCAGGCTTAGCGGCCCGGTTTCATTCAGCGCCAGCTCAATGCCTTCGAAGCCCGCATCCTTCGCTGTCTGTATACATTCCGAAATATCCATGCCCCCGGGAAACGACCAAATGTTGATCCCTTTTTTCACTTCTATCTCCTCCTCATAGGTTCATTATAAATTCGCAGCAACGATCCGCATTTATCAAATAAGCCGATATCTTTGCACTTCTGTTATAATAGAAGAAGAGTATTCTTCAGAAAGGCTGATCCTTTTGGAATTCAAGCGGCTGTCGCTATCCGAATCGCTGTCCATCCGCCAACTGATTTCCTTTCACTATTTTGAATATGCGAAAGGGTTTTCGTTTGCAGGCGAACAGCATGATTTTTGGGAGTTTCTCTATGTGGACAAAGGCGAAGTAGAGGTGCGCGCCGACGAGCGCACGCTCGAATTGAAGCAGGGCATGATCATTTTCCATAAGCCGGGAGAGTTTCACACCGTACGAGTCGGCCAGCAGCATAAGCCGCCGAATCTCATCGTCATTTCGTTCGAATGCTCATCCCCTCATATGGCTTGCTTGGAGAACAAGGTGATGACGCTCGGCAACGAGGAGCGCGACCTGCTTTCGTTGATTTTGCAAAAAGGGTTTCTGGCATTTCATCCGCCATTCGACGACCCGGCCGTTCACCTTCTCTCGCGAAATTCCGATGCGCCGTTCGCCAGCGAACAGGAGATGAAATCGTATTTGGAGATTCTTATGATCCGTCTGATCCGTCATCAGATGAATACCGCCCTGAGCAAGGAACCTCCGAGACTTTCTTCGATGCAGCAGGAAAAGACCGAACAGCGTATCGTTCGGCAAATCATCGCTTATATGAAAAACCGCCTTTCAGCCGCATTGTCGCTGGAAGACCTTGGAAAGGAAGTGCATCTCGGCAAAAGTCGTCTGAAGGAAATTTTTCAGGCCCATACCGGCACAGGAGCACTCGAATATTTTAAGCAGCTCAAAATCGAGGAAGCCAAGACGCTCATTCGGGAAGAACAGTTCAACTTTACCGAAATCTCTGCCATGCTCGGCTACGCCAGCATCCATTATTTTTCCAGGGATTTTAAGAAATCGACAGGGATGTCTCCTTCCGAATATGCCCGCTCGGCTAAAGCGCGAACGAACAGAACTCAATCCCCGCTCTCGTGAACGTTGAAGCCGGAATCGCGAGCTTCTCATTCCCGAACGACAAATAAGCTTAATCCGTGCCCCGCGCTTGGAACACGAAATAAGCTTATCTGCGATAAAAATCGATCCGAACTTCTTTAGGTGCCCGGCACAAATCCGAGCTTCCGGGAAGCGGCTGCAGTCGCTTCCCGCAAATGCGCGGCGATATCCGGCACCTTGTCCGCTCCGAAGCGATGCATGGCGCCGGAAAGGCTGATCGCCCCGAGCGGCCTGCCATGCAGATCGAACACAGGAGCCGCTAGACATCTGGCGCCCTCGACGATTTCCTGGTCGTCAAGCGCATAGCCTTGCTTGCGGATTTGTTCCAGCTCCGCGGACAGCCGATCCTCCGATACGATCGTATTCGGCGTGATGGCAGGCAACCCGTAGCGGACCGCAAGTTCATGAACGGCGTCCTGCGGCAAATGCGCCGCAATCGCCTTCCCGATCGCCGTGGCGTGAAACGGCGACCGGGATCCGATGGAATCCGTCATGCGCAGCGCATGCGTGCTTTCGATAATTTCCACATAAAGAACGCTGCCTTCCACTAAAACCCCCAAATTGACCGTATCTCCGTACCGTTCGGACAACCGCTTCATTTCCTGCAAAGCCGCCGAGCGGAGCGTATTCCGCTCCAGCAGGTTGCGCGTCAGCATCAACTGCTTGTACCCGAGGCAATACTTGCCGTCCTCGTCGCTGCGGCTGATGAACCCCCGGTTTTCAAGCGTAAGCACAATCCGGTATGTCGACGATTTCGGCTGATCCAGCAGTTCGGTCAATTCGATCAGGCTGAGCGATCCGCGATCGGCCAGCAGCTCGATCAGATCCAGCGCTTTGTCGATCGATTGGATCGTATAGCGTCCCTGTTTCTCTTCCTCTTCCTTGTTCATTGCTCGTTCCTCCGTTTGCCGCTTAAGTCAGACCGTTCATTATTAAGATAGCTTAATGTATTGCCCTCCATCAACTACCAGGCAATGGCCGGTCATATAGCGCGAATCGCCGGAGGCGAGGAACAGCGCCGCATCCGCGATCTCATCCGGCTGTCCGACGCGCCCCATCGGGATGGAGCGCAGGTACGGTCCGATCGCGGCCGGGTTATCGATCAGCGGTTTGGTCAGCCGCGTCTCGATCAATCCCGGGCACAAGGCATTGACACGTATTCCGAGCGGCGCCAGCTCCAGCGCCATCGACATGGTGAGCATGTTGATGCCGCCCTTGGTCGCGTTGTAGTGCGCCTGATCCGCTTCCGCCGCAAGACCGTTCACGCTCGACATGTTGATAATCGAGCCGCCGCCAGCGCGCTTCGCCATCTCCCGCGCGACCGCCTGACCGACGAGGAACGTACCTTTCAAATTGATCGCAATGTGCCGGTCCCAATCCTCTTCGCTGATTTCCAGGAAAGGGGATGTGCTGCAAATTCCCGCATTATTGACCAGCACGTCAATCGTCCCCCACTCGTCCAAAACCGTCCGGACCATGGCAGCCACATCGGCCGCCTTTTGCACGTCGCCGCAAACCGCGATCGCGTCCCCGCCTTGTTCCTTGATTTCGGCAACCGCCAGCTCCAACGTCTCCTTGTCCCGTCCCGTTATGGCGATGCGGGCTCCCTCCGCTCCGAACCGGACGGCGACCGCTTTGCCGATTCCCGCGGAGCCTCCCGTTATCAAAGCGATTTTACCGCTTAGTCTCATCTCGTTAACCCTCTCTTCAATTGCTGGAATGACGCCTAAAATCCGACCTGCCGGACACCAGGCGATTACAATCCTGCCAACGCCCGATCGACCGACTCCAGCGTAGACTCGACTTCCAGTTCGCCATGCGCCGCCGAAACATACCACAATCCGCTTGACCGGACGATCACGCCTTCCTCAAGCAGCCGCTCGGCGAACCTGCCGTATCGGGCCGCATCCCGCTTGTTGAACGAGGCGAAATCCTCCACTTCGGTTTCATCCGTGAACATCAGGTGGAACACGGGGCCCGCCTGGTTGATCAACCCGGGAATGCCTCGCCGGGCCAGCCGCGACCGGATGCCCTGCACCAGCTTGTCGGCCGTTTGCTCCATGTGCCGGTACACCGCTCCGCCGTTTTTGCCCAGTTCCCCAATCGTTGCCAAGGCGGCCGCCGTCGCCGCGCAGTTGCCGTTCAGCGTGCCGAGATGGCTGACGGCTCCGTTTTCGATCAGCGCCATGATGTCCGCCTTTCCGGCAACGCCGCTGATCGCGATGCCCCCGCCCATCGCTTTGCCGATCGTGACCAGGTCCGGCATCAGCCCGAACTTGCCGTGCGCTCCTCCTAGACCGAGCCTGAAACCGGTTATCACCTCATCCATGATCATGACGATGCCGAGCTCGTCGGTCAAATCGCGCATCCGCTGCATATAGCCGGGCTTCGGATGAATGCATCCGGAGTTGCACATGACGGGCTCGGTGATGACAGCGGCGATATCGTCTTTGTCCCGACGCAGCACCGCTTCCAGCGCCTCCGCATCGTTCCAGGGCAGCAGGATGATGTCCTGCAGACTGAGCCCGCTTTGCCCGCCGGTTCCGGGAGCCGCGTGGCTGTCCGCTGCGCCTGCTGCCGAGGACTGCCGCATATCGGAGCTCGGAAACGAGGTGAAAATCGCATCCGACCAGCCGTGGTAATGGCCGTGAAACCGGACGACTTTCCGTTTGCCCGTGTAGGCCCGCGCAAGACGGAGCGCCAGCATGACGGCCTCCGTTCCGGAGCCGCTGAGCGCGACCCGGTCGGCGCAGGGAAGCAGCTCCGTCAACAGCTTCGCGAGCTCGATCTCGCCTTTATGCTGCAAGCCATACGTGACACCGCTGCGCAGCGCTTCGCCCACGCCCTCCGTCAAAGACGGATGGGCATGACCGAGAATGAGCGGACCGTAGGCGAGCAGGTAATCGATATATTCATTGCCGTCCGCATCCCGGACGCGCGGTCCGCTGCCGGACTCCGCAAACAGCGGCGTCGGCTTCATCGCGCTGCGCAGCGAGGATGCCACTCCTCCGGCCAAATAACGTTGCGATTCGGCCAACAGCCGTTTGGACGTCTCATATTGTTTGGACATCTGTTGTCCCTCCTTTAATCAGCCGAACGTAGGGTTCGGCTCTGTATCGAGCGGATATGCCGGTCTCCGTACCCGGCGATATTCGAAATGCCGCAAATTCGCGCTGCAGCATCCGGGCGAATCGACGTGAATGACGCATTTGGCGAACGGTCCGAACGCGGCTTGCCAGGCAATGGCCGATTTGACGACAATGATGTGGAAGTCATCCGGCCATAAGCCGACGCTCCGGACATGGCCCAAATCCCAGGGCGCCGCCCGCTTCTCCGTTAGCACCAGCGTCAAATGTCCGCACTCGACGACTGCCGTATTCCCCATGTCCGCCCTCTGACCGGTCATATACGATCCGACATGCCGGTATTTCCCGTCGAACAAGAGCCGCACCTTGCCTTTCACCATGACCGGCTCGCCATGCAGCCGATCGCTCTTGCCTCCGACCGGACCTTCGAAGACGGCGCCGACGCCGATCTCGAACGCCCGGCGCACCGCCGCCTCGTCCCTGAGGACGACTAGCGCCTTCTGCGGGACGTTCGTCAAGCAAGACAGCACATGCGTCGCATCGGCAGGCGCACCGCCGCCGACATTATCGGAGCCCTCGGCGAGAATGACGGGGCCCGACAGCTCGGCCAGCGCCGCGGAAACCGCCACGGCGGGCGGCAATTGATCGATCGCGAACCGGTCTTTCATGTCGATCGCCATTTGCGCGAGCTCGGCGGCGTACCGGTCGGCGAGCGCCTGATCGCCGTTCGTCGTGACGACGAACGACATTCCCGCATCCGGTACATCGCAATAAGGGAATCCGCCGGCAACCGTCACGTTCAGCACCCGGGGATCCGTTTCCATGTCAAACGCCCGGTCCATGAGCATTTGCATGCTCCCCTCATCGGTCATCATCGCCTGAGGAACTACCAGCATGCCCGTATGCGAATAAGCACGCACAGGCGAAATCTCCCTGCGAATGATGCGTATCAGAAGATCGAACGCCTCTTCCGCCCGCTCGTGCATATCGACGTGCGGATACGTATCGTAGCCGACGATCGCATCCGCAAGACGCACCATCGCCGGACTGACATTGCCGTGCAGGTCGATCGTCATGGCGATCGGAAATTCGGCGCCGCGCTTTTGGCGGATTCTCCGGAGACATTCTCCTTCAAGATCGTCATACTGCTCGGACGCCATCGCACCGTGCATGATGAGCACGAGGCCGGAAGCTTCCGGATCGATCGATGCGGCAACAGCCTCTATCAGTTCATCCGCCGCTGCGCCGCTCACCATCCCGCTGGGCGTAGCCGCCGCATACAAACCCGGCTTCAGCTCGGCTCCATGCCTGAGAGCCGCGTCGATGACGCCGCCCATGGAAGTACGGGTACCCTTATAACGATCGTAAAATGCATCGCGCCCTGCGACCCATTCTCCCTTGAATTGCGTAAGTTCCGTCCGCCCGGGCGCAAACGTATTCGTTTCATGCAAAATGCCCGCGACGGCGATCCGAACCGGCTCCTGTTTTCCCATTACCGAACCCCTCCTTCATCCGTTGAGCACACGCCGCACCAATCCGCCGTCAGCTCCGCATACCACCATATGAGGCTCAGGTAGCTGTCAATTTCCAAATACTCGTCGGGCGCATGCGCATTGCCGCCTGCCGGACCAAGGACGAGGGCGGGCGTGCTGCTGTGCAAATTGAACATGAAGGCGTCGCAGGTAAAAGGCGCTCCCATGAGTTCGCCGCAAGCTTTTCCGTGCGACCGTTCCCCCGCCGATGCGGCGATTTCAAGAAAAGTCCGGCAGCGCTCGTCATCCGGCATAGCGCTCGCCTCGAGATAACGGATCATCGGCGAAATGACGGGCCGGCACGAACGAAGAATCGGAAAAGCGTCCAGCCGGGATTCGTAATACGCCCAAAGCTCCCCGATGATCCCGCTTCCGGTCATCCCCGGATATCCTTCGATCCAGAATCGCACCTCTCCGGTGTCGGACATTTCCGGCACTTCGCGATTCGGATCCCCGGTCGCGATCTGAAACGCGACGACCTCCGCCTCCTTGCTGCGGCGCCACAAATCGGGCGCAGGGTACCGGTTTCGCAGATGATCCCCGAACTCCCGCAATAACCGGACAAAGTCGACCGCGGCATCCAATGCGTTTACAAGCTGTTCGCCGTTGAAGACGATGCCGTTCTTGCCCGTGAACGTTGCTTTCCAAGCACCGCCTCCCAGGTGCGCAGGATACAACTTCAAATTGCTCGGCTCCGGGATGATAGCCATGTCCGCATCCGGTCCGCGCAAACGGGCGGCCAGCGCACCGTTGGAGCCGCCGTACTCTTCATCAACGACGCTTTCGGCGATGACGTCGCCCTTCAGCTTTACGCCCAAATCGCGCAAGCAGCGAATCGCCATCAGCGACGCAGCCAAGCCGCCTTTCATGTCGTATGCGCCGCGTCCATACAGCTTGCCGTCCTCGATCACGCCGCCAAACGGAGGGAAACGCCATGGTCGTCTTCCTTCACTAACGGTATCCGCATGGCTCGAAAACAACAGCGACCTTCCCCCGCCTTCCCCCCGGAATCGTCCGACGACGTTAGGCCTGTCGGCGTAATCCCTTCCCGGCATATAAGCGGGATGCGCTTCGAGCCCCGGCACCGAGCGGATGTCGTACACATCCGCTTCCGCGCCTTCCGTGCGCAGCCAATCGGCCACCGTCTGTTGAAAGGCCAGTTCGTTTCCGCCGGGCGGATGATTCACGCTTTCGATGCGGATCAACCGGCTCGCCAGCTCGACCGCTTCTTCGCGATGCGTTTGAACCCACCGGCCGATACGGCGGGATAACGTTTCAGGCTCCACGCGTTTCACCCTTTCGTTTGCGTTCCACCGCGCACGGCATGGACATACGCGACGGCGTCGATTTCCACCAAATAGTCGCCGATGCCGCATTGCACCGAGGTGCGCGCCGGAAACGGGCGCTTCATCACGCTTTCATACGCCCGGTTGTAGCCGGGGAAGTCCTCCAGCCGTGAAAGATACGCGTTCACTTTCACAACATGGTCGAGGGTCAAGCCCGCCGCAGCCAGGATCGCCCCGATATTGCGCAGGCACTGCTCGGTCTGCGCTTCGATCGAAGTGCCGACCAATTGGCGTGTTTCCGGGTCGACGCCTACCTGGCCGGAGACATAGACGAAATCTCCGGCCCGCAGCGCTTGCGAGAATGGGAGCGGGAAATCAGGGGCTTGATCGGAATGAATCCATTGAGACATAGACGTTTACTCCTTCGCTTATTTGATTTTGCCGCGCGCGTCGACGGATATCGGGCGTTCGAAGTTCCCGTTCCGCACACCCAGCAATTGATCGTGCAAATTGGTGACCGTACAGCAATGATTCGGGATGATCGAGACGACATCGCCGATCCGAAGCGGGCAATCGGCCGATGTGCGGACGATGCCGTGTTCCTCGCTGAGCCGTTCGATGACGGCGGACGGATGCTCCGGGATGCAGCCATACCCGGGACGATGCAGGCTGATATCCGTCGTCAGCGTCTTGGAGCCTGCGTCGATGATGACCGTTCCGGGACGCGGCGTGCTGACGACGGTGGCATAGATGCGCATCGCGCATTCCGCTTCCGTAATCGTGCCGGGATACAGCTGCGACCCGTCGCCGAACACATAAGCGCCCGGACGAATTTCCGTTATGCCTTGAAGCTCCGCGGCAAACTTGCTGGTCGGAGTAGAGCCGACGCTGATCTCCTTCACTTCCACCCCTTGGAGCCGAAGCTGCTCCTGCGTCATAAGCAGCGCCTGCGCTTCCGCATGCGCGATCTCCCGGCAGTCTTCCGCCGTCGGTTTGCCGTAAACGTGTCCTGCATGCGTCATCAGCCCGATAAGGTCGATGCCGGGCAGTTCCCCGATGCGCAGCGCAAGCTCTGCCGACTCGGCGCCGGGCTCCCGTCCGCAGCGGTTCAGACCGGAGTTGACATCGAGATACAGCGGAATCCGCACACCCATCGATTGCCCGAGCCCGGACAATCCGGCGGCCGCTTCGATACTGTCCGCGCTGACGATCACCTTCGCCTTCTCCATAAGCGAGGCCAGCCTCGCGAGCTTGCTCCTGCCGATGATCGGATACGCGACCAAAATGTCATGAATACCGGCGTCCGCCATCACTTCCGCCTCACCAAGCTTGGCGACGGTAATGCCGCATGCGCCAAGCTCCAACTGCCGTTTGGCAATCCAGACGCTTTTATGGGTCTTGATATGGGGTCTCAGCTTCACGCCTGCTTTCGCCGCAATTTCGGCCGTCCGGCGAAGGTTATGCTCCAGCCGGTTCAAATCGATCACGACGGCCGGCGTCTCAAGATCCTGTAGAAACGATGACAATGTAATCCCCCTCCCGCAGCGGAATGTCCTGCATGTCCTCTTGCTTATGTGATTACCCTCCGAAACGGTTGGCCGGCAATCCTTTTACATGTGTCCTAAGCCTGAACAATCCTCCGGCAAGCGGTTGCCCGCGCAAGGTCTGATCATCCAGCCCTTCTGTTGCCGTCGTGATAAACAATTCATCCAGCTTCTCGCCGCCGAACGCGCATGATGTGACGAGCGATGCCGGTACAGGGACAGTCTCCAGAAGCTCGCCGTTGTAAGGATTCCATCGGGAAACTTTGCTCCCTCCCCAATGCGCGATCCATATCATTCCGTCCGCATCGACGGTCATGCCGTCCGGTAGTCCGTCGCCCTCCGGAATCGTCACAACCGTCCGCCGGTTGCTTACCGTTCCTGCAGGCAAATCAAAATCAAATGCCGAAACCAGCTTCGTCCCCGAATCGATAAAATACATGATTGTGTTGTCCGGGCTCCAGCCGATCCCGTTGGAAATGCCGACTTGGCCGACGACCGCTCTAACGCTCAAATCTGTCTCCAGACAATATAAAGTTCCGGACTCCTTCTCGCCCTTCATACTCATCGTTCCAGCCCAAAACCTTCCGAGGGCATCGCATTTCCCGTCATTGAAGCGATTGTCCGGCAAGTGGGCTTCGGGATCGCACAGCTTTGTCAGGACACCGCTTTTCGGATCGAACGCATGAAATCCATCTTGCATAGCCAAAATCAGCCCGCCGCTAGTCCTCGGAACGGCCGCCCCGATAAAGCGGTCAAATTCGGTTTCATGACGGATACCGGTAAGCGGATCATAGGTAAAAAGCTTTTTGCCCGTAATATCGACCCAATACAGAATCCGGTTTTCGGCATCCCAACAAGGCCCTTCCCCGAGCATCGCTCTGCCGGCTGCAACCAGTTCCAGACAAGTATCCAAAATCCTTCTCCTCCCTGTTCTTCATCAAGCTTCCGCAACCATCCTGTTCGTCAGCGAGCCCAGCTTCTCGATTTCGACGGTCACCGTATCCCCGTCTTTCAGCCACACCTGCTTCTCTTCCGGATAACCGAGAACGACGCCTTCCGGCGTTCCGGTGAGGATAATATCGCCAGGTAGAAGCGTCATGTGCTGCGAGATGTAACTGACGATCTCGTCACAATAGAAGATCATATCGGAGGTGTTGGAGCTTTGCCGCAGTTCACCGTTGACGATGCTCCGGATCGCCAGGTCGTTCGGATTGCCGACTTCATCGGCAGTAACGAGATACGGCCCGAGCGGGCTGAATCCGTCGCACGACTTCCCGAGGAGCCACTGGTTTGTGCGCATTTGCAGATCGCGTGCGGACAAATCGTTGACGCAGCAGTAACCGAAAACGTGATCGAGCGCGGATTCCTTCGGCACATATTTCGCTGTTTTGCCGATGACGATCGCGAGCTCCGCTTCGTAATCCACTTTGGCAGACACTTTGGGCAGCGCGACATCAGCCCCGTGACCGGTAAGCGAATTGTTGAACTTGTTGAACAGGATCGGGTACTGAGGGATCGCCATTTTCGATTCTTCCGCATGCTTCCGGTAATTGAGACCTACGCAGATGATTTTACCCGGATGCGTCACACAAGGTCCCATCGTTAAATCGGCTTCGTCAAGCAGCAGCGAGGATCGCTCCTCATCAATGAGAATCCGCTCGACGAACTGCCGGAGATTGTCCAGCGCTTCCGCCCCGCCCTCGATCGCCTCCATGATCGTCCGAGGGACGAGGTTATCCCGGGAAGCCATCTCGATCGCTCCCGAAACATCGAGCACGCCTTTTCCGGTATGAACACCAAAATGCTGTTCCCGGTCCTTAAAAAAAGTCAGTAACTTCATAACGACCCCCATCATGTTTTATTGAATAAAACCAATGTTTCATTTCAAACATAACATACAGGAAATATCTTGTAAATCACTTTTCGATAATCGTCTGACCAATCATCCCCTCTACGACCAAACCCTTTCGATTTATTCCAAAATCAAATAATAGATATACCATATTTGCATTTTACCTAGTAGTATGAGACCGTTTACAATAATCTTCAAGAATCATGACTGCTTACAATTGTGTTTTACATCCATATTAACGAAAAAGAAGGGAAAGCGATGAAAAAACGTTGGCAAATTACCGTTCTTGGCGCGGGAACAATGGGATGCGGCATTGCACAGGTATTCGGAGACTGCGGGCATCGGATTGTCCTGCATGACCCTTACCCCTCTGCCCTTCTGGCCGCCCAAGAGAAAATTCGGCTTGCATCGGAAGAGCACGATATCCAATTTAACTCCAACCTGAATGAAGCGGTTCGCGGGGCGGATCTCATCGTGGAATGCATCCCGGAGCATTTTGAGCTCAAAATCGCAATGTATCAACAGATTGCTTCCGTCATCAACCCGGTCGCGATCGTCGCCTCCAATACATCGTCCTTCAGTTTGGAAAGTTTGGCGGGCAAGGTGCCTTTCGCCGATCGCCTGGTGATCATGCATTTCTTCAATCCCGCTGCCGTCATCCCGTTGGTGGAATTGGTCGGGCTTCCCCAAACCCGCGAAAGTCTCCTGAGCGAAGTGTATGACCTTCTAAGAGACTGCAATAAAGTTCCGATAATCCTGAAATCGGATATTCCCGGATTTATTGCCAACAGGCTGCAAGCCGCACTTCTCCGGGAAGCGCTCCACCTGCTGCAGACAGGTGCTGCAACCGTCGATCAAATCGATACCGCTGTGAAAGAGGGGATTGGACTTCGCTGGGCAATAAACGGTCCCTTCGAGATCACGGATTACGGCGGACTCGATGTTTGGCTGAAAGTAACGGAGCAGTTATTCCCCGTGCTGTCTCAAGCATCGGAGCCGCCTGCTCTCTTGCAATCTCTCGTTCAAGCCGGAAATCTGGGGGCCAAGAGCGGCCGAGGGTTTTACGAACACCACGATAGCGCGACAGTTTCCCCCTCCAGGGAGCAATTGCTCGGCAAGATCCTTGAGGTACGCAAGCCATAAAAAAAACATGAGGGCCGGAGCTTCAATCAAAACCGATAGTGATCGCGCTTCGTTTGACAGTGGCTGAAGCCGGTTTATAATTAGACATAAAACGCCATTCATCACAAATGGCGCCGGATTCGATGGAGGCTGCACATGCGCAAAATCGTATTTTTTTTGGGCCCTGCCGGAGCGGGGAAAACGACGCTCGCCAAAGCGCTTGCGGCCAAGCGCCGCGCGGCTTTTTTCGATATGGACACCTTGCTCAGACCTGCCGCGGAAACGGTCATGACCTTGTCGGGGCAGGACCCGAACGACCGGGATTCTCCCGTCTACAAAACCTACTGCCGCGATTTGGGCTACCGCATCACGATGGACGCCGCACTGGAAAATGTGCAGCTCGGCGTGGACGCTTTCGTCGTCGGGCCCTTCACCAAGGAAACGGAAGATCCCTTGTGGCTGGCGAACGAACTCGCCCAAGCGGGAATGTCGCCTGACGATACGGACGCTAAAGCGGTATTCGTCTTTCTCCCCGACGAAGAGTCGTACCGCAGGCGCATTCAGGAAAGAGGGCTTGTCATCGACGTGTGGAAGCTGGACAACTGGAGCGATTTCAGCCGCTCTCTCGTCCGCCGGGATATCCGGTGGAAGCTGCCGGCCTCTTCCATTCTTTATTTCGATAATTCGGGACCGCTGTCCCCGGACAAGCTTTCGGCAGTCGAACGGTTTGTTTACGGCGCTGAAGACGGGACAAATTGATAACCGGCGATCCGGTCTTTATAATGAAAGAGAGTGCAGGTCTTGACGTTCACGAATCTTTCAAATTAAGCCGGAGGTGTTGAGGTTGTCGGGAAATACGGGAATTAAAGCGGTAAAATTGGAGATGGACGCCGGCGGGAATCCGTTTGTCGTGCATGCGGCTTTGCTGTGGGACGAGAACGAAACGATCCTTGTGGACACGGGCATTCCCGGTCAACTGGACCTTATTCGCCGTACGTTGGCGCAGGAATCCGTCCCTTTCGAAAAACTGACGAAAATCATCATCACCCACCACGATTTGGACCATATCGGCAGCTTGCCCGATTTGATCGCGGCTGCGGAAGGACGGGTGGAAGTGCTTGCGCACGAGCTGGCGAAGCCTTTCTTGTCGGGGGAAAAGCCTTTGATCAAGAGAGGAATCATCGTGCCGCCTTCAACAGTTGATGTCGCTTTACAGGACGGCGACATGCTCCCTTATTGCGGCGGCATTCAAGTCATTTTCACACCAGGCCATACGCCGGATCATATCTCTTTGTACCATATACCAAGCAAAACGCTTATTACCGGGGATGCGCTGACATCGCTTGACGGTGTGCTCATGCCGCCCAACCAGGCCTTTACGCCGGACATGGAGACCGCGCTGCAATCCGTAGCGAAACTGCTCGATTTCGACATCGAAGCCACGATCTCCTACCACGGCGGCGTATGCACGGAGCGGATCAAGGAACGCCTCGCCGAAATTGCAAGCGGAGCAGCCGGCCAATAATCCCGGCCGACAAAAGACGCCTTCAGTACCACTGCGCAAGCGGGACTGCGGCGTCTTTTTTTGCGGGAGCGTCCGTGGTGCGCCCGAGCTTGCGCTGCGGGCCGCAGGGGTCGCGCGGCCTCTTGCTCGAACGTCTCGACCCGCGGGGGCAGGCGGCCTCTTGCTCGACCGGCTCGGCCCATGGGGGCCGGCGGCCTCTTGCCCGACCGGCTCGGCCCGCGGGGGCCGGCGGCCTCTTGCTCGACCGGCTCTGCACGTGGGGGCCGGCGGCCTCTTGCTCGACCGGCTCTGCACGTGGGGGTCGGCGGCCTCTTACTCGACCGGCTCATCCCGCAGGGGTCGCGCGGCCTCTTGCTCGAACGTCTCGACCCGTTGGGTCGGTCGGCCCCTCGCTCAACCAACACGGACCATGGCGACTCTCCACTCTCCCTCTCGCTAAAAATCACCGGCTACGCGCAGAAAGCCTGCAAAAGTGCAGGTTTTTGCGCTTGAAAGGCCCTGCTTCGAACAATTCCTGCAAATGTGCAGGTTTTTTCGCCAAATTTCTGCCTAAACCCCCTTGTGCTCGGAAATTCCTGCACTTTCGCAGGCTTTTCCTCCAAAAGTGCCGCCACCTTAGAAAATTCCTGCACTTTTGCAGGTTTTGTGGGCGCCAAGCCGCTCCACAAACGGCCGCACCGTCTATGCGCGGCAAAAATAATCATCCCGCGGTGTTCCGCAGGGATGATAGGTGCTTTAGCTCGGCACTCGATACCCCTTGCTCACCCTACTCGCCCCCCCACACGACGCTCTTTGCATGTTACCTCCTACTCGATGCTCTACCTACACGCCCCCCCCTGATCGACACTCCCAGCATGTCACCCACTACTCGATGCTCTACCTACACCACACTCCCTGCACGACGCCCCTCCTACACGCCACCCTGATCGACACTCCCTGCATGTCACCCACTACTCGATGCTCTACCTACACCACACTCCCTGCACGACGCCCCTCCTACACGCCACCCTGATCGACACTCCCTGCATGTCACCCACTACTCGATGCTCTACCTACACCACACTCCCTGCACGACGCCCCCTACACGCCACCCTGATCGACACTCCCTGCATGTCACCCACTACTCGATGCTCTACCTACACCACACTCCCTGCACGACGCCCCCCCTACTCGCCACCCTGATCGACACTCCCAGCATGTCACCTACTACTCGATGCTACCTATGCGATACTCCACGCACGAAGCTTCTGCATGACACTCCCTGAACGCCCCTACATGTCGCCCTACAAATCACCCCCTACTCGATGCTTCCTGTATGACACTCCCCAGCCCACCTGCTCGACGCTCATTACACCCCCTGCATGTCCCCACCACTCATGCTACCTACACGACACTCCACGCTCGACGCTTCCTACATGACACTCACTAGCACGCCCCCCTTACATGATTACGCAGCCGGACGCTGAATGCTTTTCCCCCGCCCGATGCTCGTTCTACTCCGCCTTCCACCGCCTTTTTTGCAATAAAGCCGGCTTGTCTGACGTCAGGGGCTGCTGGTGGGACAGCCCTATTAAATTTTTCGCAAGATTTGCGGAGGGAAGTAGTCTCATAGAACTAATTTTCTGTTAATATAGTATTGATCTTGGATTTGCAACGTGAAGGGAGCCCCTTATGAGGTTTTTAATAAGCAAAAATCAGTGGATTCGATACGCGCTGTCCGGGATGATTTCGCTATGCATTTTCATCGGGGTGTATCAATTGATTACAGCCGAGGGAGCGGAATATAACCCGCGTTTTGTTTTAATGCGGCTGGAAGATATCGGTCCAGGGGGCTACTACGCAACGCCGGACGGTTTGGGCAAGCTGAGGACTGTTTTGGAGTTTTTGCAGCAGCAGCACGTTCATTACAGCTTGGCGGTTATCCCCAGGTGGCTTAATTTTTCGCAGGACGGCTCACGTTATGACCGATCTTTGGATCAGATGGATCTGCCATATATACAATCCTTCAACAAGCTCCTGTCACAAGCGGTTCGAAACGGCGCAGCCCTGGGCATGCACGGATATACGCATCAGGCGGGCGAAACGCGCCGGGACGACGGTCAGCACGCTTCGGGGCTCGGCAACGAGTTCAACGTAACCGGGCTGCCGGAAACGGCGACAACGGCATTCGCCGAAGAGCGCGTGAACGAAGGTCTCCGCATTTTTCAGCGTGCCGGCTTTGCTCCCGAATTTTGGGAGGCTCCCCATTATCATACGGTTCCGGAGCAGGACCGGGTTTTCCGGGCTTATTTCGGCCTGCTTTATCAGCCGGACATGAAGCTCAACCCCGACCCTCCTGCCGCCCAATACGAAAACGATGCCAACACAGGATACGGCGCTCCATCCCTGGGGTCTGTCCACGTCCCGACACCGATGACCTATATTGCCGACAATAAAAACGAGAATGTCATTTTAAAGCAATTAGGTAAAACGAACCGGATCAATTCATTTTTTTATCATCCCTTTCTTGAATTCAAATATTTGGTTCCGGTTGTCGACGGCAAAGGATCGCCCGTTATCCGGGACGGCTTGCCCGAGTACAAATACCCGGCGGAAAATAAAAGCACGCTGCAAAAGCTGCTCGTCCGACTGTCGTCCTTAAATTATCAATTTTATTCCATTCACGATTATGTTCCCTTCACTCCGGCACAGCGCGTCGAGGTCGGGCACGACCAACCGGCGAATTTGCAAATTGGGGATGTCGCGGGAAGGGGCCAGGCGGATATCGTTGCATGGAATCGGCAATCAGGCCAAGTTATGGTAACGAGTGCTCAGTTTAATACAGCGCGGAACGCAGTCCAACCTGCGCCGCAAGCATGGGCGACGATCGCTTACGCGAACGGCGCCGCATTGACGCTTAACGGCACGAACGGCGTCAGGAAAAAAGGGCTGTGGGTCGTTCATCCGAACGGCAAGCTGGAAAGCTATGCTTCGGACGGGGGGATATTCGTTCTCAACCGCACATGGACGATTCCGGCCGAACGCTGGACGGCTTTGAACGAGCTGCGGATGCCGGGCGGCGACTGCGTGCTGGCCGGACTGTCTCAGGATCAAAAACGGCTGTTGGGGGTTTACGTGCACAACGGAACGGTGAAACCGATCAAACCGTACCTGTTCAAATCCGATTCAACCAAGGAATTATTGGTCAGAAACGGGAACAAAACAGGAGGGCAGTCCATTTTTATAGGAAAAAAAGATTCTTCACAAGGATTACAGATCGATTTTGACCCGGCGGCCATGGAGTGGAAAACGAAAAAAACGCAATTGAATATCCCGACCGATTACGGTCAATTGCGATTCGGCGATTTCAACGGGGACGGCAAAGAGGATATTTTGCGGTGGGACCCGGCTCACCTCAAAACGGCCGTGTACCTCCAGACGGACGATAATGAGTATAAGTTTTTATCCTCGTTCGGGCCTTGGGGGAAAGCGGACGGGCGCATGGTTGTCGCCGATTTTGATGAAAACGGGAAAACCGATGTGGCGATCATCGGAAATAAAGACGGCTTCATGGACGTAGCCTTGTCCTTTCAAAGCAAAGACCAATGACGGCCCGGCCCGCATGTGGTCGACCGCCGTCATGCGACGCCGCACCATGTGCCGGGAGCTGCGCCTGGGAGTTGCGTGCTCCCTCCCTCTTGCGACGCCGCTCCGCGCGCCGGGAGCTGCACGGCTCCCTCCCTCTTGCGACGCACCGCTCCGCGCGCCGGGAGCTACTTCGCTTTCGCGCGTTTATCGGCTCTGTAGGCGTCGAACTGCCGTTGAATCTCGGTGATGACGTGTTCGATGCCTGCGTCTTTGAGCTTCGCTCTAAATTTTTCCATCGTGGGGTCCCAGTCGACATTCGCGTCATAAAGCCGGGGCAAGTACTCCGCTATGATGACGTTCAGCTGGGCGATCTCGGATTTGATCGGCGCCAGATCCGGCACGAAGCCCAGCGTCGGGGAAGCCGCCGCTTCCTTATCCCAGTTGCGCAGCTGTCCGGCATATTCCGGCGAAATGTATTTGCTGAAACGCTCGAATCGGATATCGTTCCACGCCCAACTGATCGGATTGTACCGGTGCTCCGGGGCTATCCCGTCATAGTCGATGGCTCCGTCTTTCAACCGGTAATTGACGCCCTCGATTCCGTAGCTGAACAGGTCGTAGTTTTCCTGGCTGCTCCTAATCCAGTTGACAAAAGCTACCGCTTCGTTCACGTGCCTGCTGGTGGAAAAAACGGAAAGAATGTTATCCGCTCCAGTGAACATGTATTTCGGCTTTTCCGGGTGCAAATACACGTTTTCCAGCTCGCCGTCCGGGTTCGCCGCTTTGAAAGCATCGATTCGCTCGGTCTGCTTCAATACGACGCTCCACGTAGTTGCGATATGCCCTCCGTTAAAAGCCGCCTCGGGGTCCGGGTACTGCGAAGTGTCGGATGGGCCGTAAGGAATGTACCCCTTATGCTGCCATTCGTGCATTTTGCCCATGATGCTGCGGAAAAAGTCCGATTCATACGTGTTTCTTACCTTCAACTGCGGATCCGCCGGGTCGATATATACGGGAGCATTGAGGTAACTGCCTGCAAAAAAAGCCACATCGCCGTATTCCCTCAGAAGAAACCGCCCCGTGTCGTAAAAGTAGGGCGTAATTCCCGGCTCGCTCTTGGCAATCGTCTCCAAATACGCATCCATATCCGCCGCCGTCCTGATTTCGGGCAGGCCGTATTTTTTTCGCAAATCGCCCCTGATTTGCACAAAGCTTTGAAATTCGGAAATCGGCATCACTCTTGGAATTCCGTAAATGCGGCCGTTGATCGTAACGCCTTGAAAAGCGTAATCGGGCGTGTTTTGGACAATTTCGTGCCCATAATGAGCCAGGGCGCCGTCCAAAGGAGCCAGCACTTTTTTGGAAACGAAATCGGAAATGTTGGAATAGGCGGTTAAAGCCAAATCGTACGGTTCGCCGCTCGCCGCAATGAGCCATTCTTTATTCCAGTATTGATCGTACGGGATAAAGGTGAATTCCAGCTTGATAGGCAGGCCGTCCTTGGCCAATTTCCGTTCGACCGCCTCCATCACTTCGTCCTGGGCGGCGGGCTTTTCAAGCGGCAGCAGCAGTTTGAGCGTAGTCGGCTGCATGGCCGGCGACGCCTGCTCCATAGGAGGTTGGCCGCTGCCTCTTTGCGCATAGCGGACTATGGCGGCGGCTGCAACCGCAACCAGCGTTAACAAAAGGGCAGTATACATGATTTTCTTCATCCGAGTCTCTCCTTCCGCCTATTTGAAACCGTTTGCACAAAATGGCTGCAAGGCTGCCCGCCTAATCGTCTCCAAGGAGTCTGTCCGACGGAGTTATTGTCATTTTGCATACATATACCTTCTACCTGGTTCATCGGACAGACTCCAAGCTCCATTCTAACTCATGGCCGCGCTTTATGAAACCGCCATCACGCCCCATCGGAACAAGGGAAACCGCAGCGGCCCCGTAACGGGACTGCTGCGGCTGCTCATCAATGCGGGCCGGCGTTCGCTTGAACGAGGTTCGGCACGCTGCCGGCCGAATCCGGCGTGTAGCTGTATGAGAACGGAAGCGAGCCCGGGAACGAAGCGCCCGCTGCCGAAGTGCCGGCGGTCGCATTATAAGTATTATTCCGCTCGTAGAACTTATAGGGATCGGAGGAGCTGTCAAGGCCGATCTGATTGCTCTGATTCGTTTTGTAGAAATAATTGCTTTCCGAATAAATGACGCTGCCGCTGCCGATCTGGTTGGCGTTGTACTGTGCCTGCGAAGAGCCCTGCGAATTCGTTCCGCTCGGCGTCGTACTGTTGTCGAAGTAATTGTTGTACAGATGGACAAATCCGCGCATGAGCGGGCGCCCTTTCATATACGGCCCGAACCAGTTATGGTGCATCGTGACGTGCAGCTTGTTGCCTCCGTTCGTATAGGAATCGCTGGCATTCGAGCCTATCACCATCGCAATGCGCTCCGACGCCAGATCCTGATAGCTGCCGGAAATCCAGCTCCACTTCGGATTCGGATTCATGTTCATCCAGCTCGCCGTGAAATAGAAATGGCAGTAAGACACTGTGACATTGTCGGATTTTTGCGAAATGACCATCAGGTCGTCGCTCGTATTGTAGATCGTGCAGTGATCGACCCACACATTGGTGGTGCGGCGGAACGAAAGTCCCAAATAGTTGGTGCCGACGCCGCCGGGCACAATTTCCGATCCGCTCAAGTTTTGAAGATCGGCGATGTTGCCGTAAAACGTAATGTTTTTGATCACGATATTTTCAATGTTCGTGCCTGTGGGCAGCAGCTCGCCGCTGAATTTCAGCTGGATGTTTTGCAGCACGGCTCCGCCGCCGCTGGCGCCCTCGATCGTCGTATTGTTCCAGTCCGTGCTCGCAAAGGTCAGCGTCGTCAGCTTCGGTCCGCCATAAATATTGCCGGAGATGATGATATGATGCTTTTTGTTGTTAAAAGCATTTTGCAGCTCCGCCAGCGTCTTGACCGTAACGGCGGCTTCCGTGGAACCCGTCGCGGTCGAATACCCTCCCGTGTTCGAAGCCGCCTCCGCCTTCGGTATTTCCAGATTCGGGAGCGACACCGACGACAGCAAAGCAAAACAAACCGTCACCATCGTTAAAACAACTGCCGACAATCTTTTCAAATGCATGAAATTCCCTCCTTGATATTTTTTTATAACGAAAACACCACGAATCCTCCCCGCAGTGCCAGGGCCATTGAAAAAGAATCGTGGTGTCTTGTTATCCGGGACCTTACTTTTTCCCGACCGCAGCAGCAGCCGTATAGCGATCGTATTGAGCCTGACGCCCCTTGATGACATCCTCGACGCCCATGCTTTTCAGCGTCTTGATGTATTTATCGAATTGATCGAGACTTTCCTTGCCGGTAATGAACTTGATGTTCATTTCGTTCACATACGTTGTGACATCGGGCATTACCATATTCTCGGTGTTGGCCTCTTCTTGCAGCGCGTAAACGAACGGGAACGGAGCTTTGATATATGTCTCCATCTCCTTGTCGATTTTGGCGTGCCAGGGAGCTACCAAAACATCTGTCGCCTCAACCGACTGCTCAATGGGCAAATTGACCGGATTGATGCCGAACTTCTGGATAAAATCGTTGTCTTTTCCTTTTTCGGTAAATTGCTTTTTCCCGTCGACGATATCGTAGGTCTGCCCCTTGAGACCCCAGGCATAAATTTCTTTGGCTTCGTCGCTGCTCGCATAGTCCAGAAATTTAAACGCAAGCTCCGGGTCCTTGGCGTTTTTGGAAATGCCGAATATGCCCGTAATCGGATTTCTGCCCAGATAGAATCGATCGCCGTGTGGCCCTTTCAGCGGCGCGATGCCTTTAATAAGCGGGGTGTTCGGGTCATAGTCCTTGAACAGCTTACTGTATACCATCGACGTATACCAACTGAAATTGAAGGTCACCCCCGTCAAATTTTGCGAAATTTTCGAAGTAATTTGGTCGGAGGTCGTGCTGGCAAAATCGGATTCGAGCAGCCCTTCTTTATAGAGGCCGTTCAGGTAAGCCAAATATTCCTTATAAGCCGGTTCATAATAGGAATAATGCACCTTGCCGCTGTTGTCGGCGTAAAAATTATTCGCCAAATCAAGGCCGAATGCCGGACCGAACGCATTCCCCAGCATGTTCGGCTGAACGGAGAACGGAATTTCGTCCTGTTTGCCGTTGCCGTTCGGATCGCCGGTCTTGAATTTGCGCAGCATGTCGGTGAATTCGTCGAGCGTTGCCGGCTCTTTCAAGCCGACTTTATCCAGCCATCTCGTGTTGACCATGAACGTCGGCATGTAGTTTTTGGTCACGGCGAGCTGCGGGATGTAGTAGATTTTCCCGTCAGGCGTCGTCAGGCTCGCCTTTAGCGCCGGATACTTCGCAAACAGCTTCTTGATGTTGACGCCGTATTTATCGATGTATTCGTTCAGCGGCTTGAACAGACCGCCCTGGATGTTCTTCATCGTCTGATCCTGATCGAGCTGGTACACGATGTCGGGCAAATCCGCGCCGGCGGCAAGCCGCGGCTTGATCGCGTCGTTGTACGTGGACGGCGGGAGCAGTTCCCAATCGACGGTTACGCCGGCCCGCTTGCCGATTTCCTGCACGATGGGAGCCTGCTTCAGATCGACGTTGTTCGTCCAGGCGTTCGTCGCCAAAATTTTCAGCGTGCCCGGCTTGTCGGCAATAGGCCCGCTCCCGGTATAAGTGAACGCTGCGGAAGACGCGCTGGCCCCCGCATCCGTCTGCTTCGCGGCGCCTCCTGCCGTGCAGCCTGCGGCGAGAACGGCGGCAAGCGCCGGGATCAGCGTCAAACTCGCTGCGCTCTTTAGTCTTTTTCTCATCTTTCGTGACCCTCCTTAAGATGGCTAACCTAACGCTTGCGCTTTATACGGCAAGGATGCACTGCTACCCTTTTACTGCCCCTAACGTGATGCCGCGCACAAAATATTTTTGAATGAAAGGATAAATCGCAATGATCGGCACGATGCTGACGACAATCGAGACGTACCGGACTTGCAGCGTCGAAACCGCCAGCGCCTTGGCCGCCGTTTCTCCGCCCATCTTCTGCATAATTTCCGGCGAAGCCATAATGAGCACCCTGCGGAGAAAAATTTGCAGCGGCTGCAACTCCTGCTTGCCCAGATACAACAGCGCGCTGAAAAAGTCGTTCCAATGCGCCACCGCATAATACAGCGTAAGCACGGCAAGCGTCGGCTTGGCAAGCGGTATCGCGATGCGGAACAGCAGAGTGAAATCTTTGGCCCCGTCCATATTAGCGCTTTCAAAAATTTCATTCGGGATGCCCTCGAAAGCCGAGCGTAAAATCATGACGTTGAACGTGCTGACGAGGACGGGAAGCACCATCGCCCAGCGCGTATTGTAAAGCCCGAGCTCCGTGATAACCATATAGAGCGGGATGAGTCCCCCGGAAAAATACATCGTAAAAGCGATGTAAAAATTGAGCTTTCTCCGCAAAAAAAACTTCCTGCGCGACAGCGGGTAAGCCGCAAGACAAGTCGCGACGATGTTGAACAGCGTCCCTACGACCGTATACCAGATCGTGTTGTAATAAGACCGCCACAGTTCCGAATAGCCGAGCACCATGCGGTAGCCGTCAAAGCTGGGATCGACGGGCAGCAGCGTGACCAGCTTGTTGTCGATCGCCTCCACGGAGCTCATCGATATGCTGACGACATAAATAAAAGGGTACAAAGTGACGATAACGGCGATAATGGCTATACCGTAGACAAGCGCATAAAAGCTCCGGTCCGTCCAGGATTTAACCATAACGGCCTCCTTTCCGCGAACACCCTACCAAAGTGACATATCGTTCACACGACGGCTCATCTGGTTGGCGAAATAAACGAGTATAAAACTGACGACCGAATTGAACAAGCCTACGGCCGTGGCGAACCCGAAGTTTTGCGACTCGATCCCCTGCCTGTACACGTAGGTGGAGATCACATCCCCCGTTTCATAGGTAGCCCCGTTGTACAGCAGGTACACTTTCTCGAAATTGACGCTCATAATGCCGCCGATGGACAGCAGCAGCAGGATGACGATCGTCGGCTTCAGGCTCGGAAGCGTGAGGTGCCACACTTCCTGAAATTTGTTCACGCCGTCGATTTTGCCGGAATCGTACATGTCCTGATCGATCCCCATGATCGCGGCAATGTAAATGATCGAGCTGAAGCCGAAGCTTTGCCATATGCCGGACACCGTAAAGATCGGGCGGAACCATTCGGGAGCCATCATGAAATTGATTTTTTCCATGCCCAGCTTCACAAGCATCGTATTGACGATGCCGTCCGTCGGCGACAGGAAGTTGATGATCATGCCCGCGACGACGACCGTAGAAATAAAATGCGGCAAATAAGTGACCGTTTGGGCAAAACGTTTGAATAGGCCCTGTTTGATTTCCACAATGCAAATCGCAAACAAAATCGGAATGGAGAACCCGAAGATCAGCGGGTAAAAAGCGAGCAAAAAGGTGTTGCGCATAAGCCGCCAAAAATACCGCGAATTGACGAACTGGATCAGCCATTTGAAACCGACCCATTCCCCTCCGAATATTCCGTGCCCGGGCGTAAAATTTTTAAAAGCGATGAGAATGCCCGGCAACGGCAAATAACAAAAAATGAAGTAATAAAGAAACACCGGCAAAAACATCAAAATAAGCAGCTTATCCCTGCGGATCAGCTTGATGAGGGGCGTTGTCCCGTTATCCATTGCGTTCAGCTCCTTTCTGCACCCTACAGATTGAATTGTAGCAAATGGCCGGTCCGGCAAAAATCCAACATTTTTTCGATACGTATCACTTTTTTACGTATGTTCGCAGTGCAGCGGCAGCAAAAAGACCCCTATGCTGTCCGGGTTTTGTCCCGGCTGGCAGGGGGTCTTCGCATTCAAAGGCGGCCTCCGGGCGGAGGCGTCTCTGCAGCCATATATTTCGGAAAAGCAACATAAACTGTAGTTCCTTTGCCCGCTTCACTTTCGATTCGCAGCCCGTACGGCTGGCCGAAGCGGATCTGGATCCGGTCGTGCACGTTTTTTAGCCCGTAGCCGGTCGTATTCATCGTCAGCACTTCGCCCGCCAGCTCCGGGCTCATGCCCGGCCCGTTATCCTCGATGGCGAATTCCAGATCATCGCCAGCCACGTATCCGCGAAGCAGAATGCGGCCTCTCGCGCTGCCTTTTCTCAGCTTGTCGATCCCGTGATCGAGCGCATTTTCGAGAATCGGCTGAAACACGAGATTGATCATGTCGTACCGCAGCAGCGCCTCGTCGACATCGCACACGAAATCGAAATTGTTGTTATGCATAATCAACTGAATGTGCATATAATCCTTGGCATTGTCGATTTCATTTTTCACGGGAATGAAGCTGCGCCCTTTGTTCAGCACCGTACGGTAAAAGCGGGAAACGGTATTCGTAATCCGGCTGATTTCCATCGCGTCGATTTGCAGCGCCTTCCAATTAATAATCGATAGCGTGTTGTACAAAAAATGAGGATTGATCTGCGTTTGCAGCGCTTTCAATTCAGCTTCTTTTTGCGTGATTTTGCTTTGATACACTTCTTCGATCAGCGTATTGATGTTGTTCAGCATTTTGCCGAACCGGTTCGTCAGCTGCCCGATTTCATCGCGCGAACGGCTGGACACGTCGATTTTCAAATTCCCGTTCTCAACGATAAGCATCTTCTTGTTCAAATGAATAATCCGTTTCACAAACGTATTGGAAAACATCCAAATAATGAAAAACAGCACGGCCAAACAAATGACGGCGGTAAGCGCCGCAGCGCTCGCGATGCTTTTGGCATCGACGGATATGCCGTTCTTCGGCGTAAAATAAACGAGCTTCCAGCCCGGCTCCGGGATGTCCTCGGCAATATACATATATTCGGTCCGGTCCAGCGAAAAATAGCCGATTTTATCGTGCAAATTTTGCGACAAAACGGAAGATTCGTCCACCCCCGGGCTCATGCGATTGCTTTTGGACAAAACCGCTTTCCCCTGCTTGTCGGCAATGAGCACGCCGTAGGCATCCGCTTTGATCTCGTCCAGATCTTTGAACATGCTGGCTGCGTCAATGCTGAGAAACAGAACGGCCGGAGCTTTCCCTCCGGACGGCGCATTGTCGCCGGCAAACGTGCGGGTGGCAAACAGCTTGCCGTTCACGATATTCCACTGCGTTTGTTTGCTGCCGGCCTGACGGGCCGCCCACTGCAAATCATTCGTCAGCTGAAGCGGCAAAATGTATTCCCCGCGCAAAATATTCGGATTGTCCGTAAACACGGAAATCTGCAAAATATCTTTGTTGAAATCAAGAATATTGCTGAAAAAGGGGTCGACGTAATCACGGTACAGAACGGGAAAGTCACCGTAATTATCGATAAAAATTTGCTTGAACACGATGTTTTGCGTGATTGAATTAATGATCGACTCATGCTGCTTTGTCCGGTAATTGATCGTCTCCGCAATCTGGCTGACCGAACCGTCGAGACTTTGCTTCGCCTGCTGAAGCAGGAGACGGCTGGCCTGATAATAGGAAAACGCGCCGAGCACGATAACCGGAATGATGGACACGACCATATAGGAAATGAACAGCTTCTGCTTGAACCTGAGATTTTGAAAGTAGGTCAAAAATGTGCTCATATCAGCTCTTCGTCTCTCTGAATTTGGCCGGACTGATGCCGTAATGGTTTTTGAAAATTTTGCAAAAGTACGAATCGTTCATAAAGCCTACCTGCGCGCTAATATCGGCAATCGTCATATTCGAGCTTTTGAGCAGCTCCCCGGCCTTTTGCATGCGGACGAGCGTCATATATTTGATCAGCGTCTGCCCGACTTCCTTGCTGAACAAATAGCTTACATACGTCTGCGTCAAATACACCTTGTCGGCGATCCACTTCAGACTGATGTCGAACATATAATTTTCTTCAATCAGCTTCAATATGTCTTTGATGACTTTTTTGGTAAATTCCGGGCCGTGCTCGTCAGACACGCGGTTCAGCATGCCCATCACGGTCAGCAGCCGCTGTCTCGCCTCGGTCAAAGATCTGGAGCCGAATATGTCCTCCACGCAGGCACGAAACTCGCTGCTGTCCGCTCCCCCTGCCCTCTCCATTATTTTTTTGGCCAACTCGACGCACATGTATTTAATGTAAATGGCCGAATGCTGCCCGCTGCCGTCAACCGTTTTGAAAAAAAGCTCGACCCCTTTGCGAAAGCCGAAATCGTCTTTTGCGTCCAAATGCCAATAAATCGTATCCATCAGCTTCGGAATCGCATCCGTCAGTTCTTCTTTCCCATGAGTTTCATCCATGTACAGAACCGTGCTCTCCTGAAAGAAAAACTTGTATTCCAGCAAGTGCTCCATGCGTTCAAATTGTTCCGCAAGCTGCGGCGCCTCTTGTACCGGACTGCCCATGACGAGCGTGACCCGCTCCCCGTACGATTCCGTTATCCGCTGCTTCAGCCTGCCGCCCAGAAGATGCTGCTCTTCCCCGTTCAGCTCGCCCTCCTCATGCAAAATGAAGAGCAAGCTTTGGCTCTCGTTCAAGTTCGCATATTCGAACGGGGCGGCGATGAGATCCCGGACCCGCTCCGGGAAGTCGTCATGCTTGACGTCAAACACGTTATTGTCAAAATCGACAAGAATCATTTGCGTCCGCTTATCGCTGAAATCCATTCCGGCGTACGCCAACCGCTCGGCGAGCTGGGCGGATGCACGCTTACTGTCGATCATTTCGAGCAGCACGGTTTCCTTGGTCTGCTCCTGCTCTTTTTTGCACAAATCGATGACATGGGTAAACTCCCTGACGAAATCGTGAACGTCAACCGGCTTGAGCAAATAAGAAAAAATGTTGTAATGAATGGCCCGCTGGGCGTATTCGAACTCGCCGTAAGCGCTGAAAATCATTATTTTCAGCTCCGGAAAACGTTCTCTGGCTCTGCGGCATAATTCCAGGCCGTCCATGAACGGCATTTTGATATCCGTGAACAAAATATCGATGGGGCGGGCTGCTAAAATGTCCAGCGCCTCTTCGCCGTTCTCGGCTTCCGTCACCGCAAGCGGCAGCTTGTATTTGTTGATCAACAGCTTGATGCCTTCTCTTTCGATGTATTCGTCGTCTGCAATGAGAATGTGAAACAACGTCACTCCCTCCGATGCTCCATTTCCAGGCAAGCCATGACGAAAGGCGCGAAACCTTTGGGATCGTCCCGGCGTACGGGCTCGCTAATATAATAGGCGTACGAGCCGTCCCGGTAAGGTGTTCCGCCGAGCCCGGCGACGCTGCATATTTGATTCACATGCAGACTGCCGTCCGAATCTTCTTCGACGCAGCGGTCCAGCAAGCCCTGGAACCCTTTGCCCGCAGCCGCAAACGCGGATTCGCTTAAATATCCTTTTCTTGCGCCTTTCGCCAAGGCGTAGACGAACATCGCAGATCCCGAAGCCTCCAAATAGTTGCCTTCCCGGCCCCCGTGATCCGCCACTTGATACCACAATCCCGACGCCTCATCCTGCACCCGGACAATCGCCTCCATCAAGCGGTAAAATATCCCGATCACGATGCCCCGCTTCGGATGATCGGCCGGTAAAAAGTCGAGAACGTCGACAATCGCCATGACGTACCAGCCAATGGCCCGGCTCCAAAAGTGCGGCGAGCAGCCGGATTCCTTGTCGGCCCAGCGCTGCTCCCCGCTTTCGTCCCAGCCGTGATACAGCAGCCCGCTCTTCGAATCGCGCGCCACCCGTTCCATCAGCAAAATCTCGTGCGCCACATCGTCAAACCATTCGGCCGCGCCGAACGTCTTGGCATACTGCGCAAGGAACGGAGAGGTCATGTACACGCCGTCCAGCCACATTTGGTACGGGTATATTTTTTTGTGCCACAGCCCGCCTCCGCTCGTCCGCGGATGGCTTTTCATCTGCGTCATCAGCAGCTCCAGCGCATGGCGGTACCGCGCATCGCCGGTCTGCTCGTCAAGCACGAACAGCGCTTTTCCTTGATTGATTTGATCTACGTTGTATTCTTCCAGGCGATACGTGTCGATGCGGCCGTCCGGCCCGATAAATAAATCCATATTTGTCCGGATATAGTCGAAATAACGGTCATCCTTCGTCTGCCGCCAGACGCGTTCGATCGCCGTCAGCATGCAACCGTTTTCATAATTCCAGCATCTTCTCCTCTGAAAAGGCATATCGGATACCAACGGATACTGCCGTATGAATGAATCGGTCATGCGTATGGACCAAGCTTGAGACATCGGGTACATCTTCCTTTCTCGTCAATTGTTCTCTGCACAGCCTGTACAAACCATTGTAGCAGACATCCGCCTATTCGCACATTCCATATTTCTTCGATACGTATCACTTTTTTGCGTTTGCCCCTGCAGCCGTTTCTATCTTTTCTTTCACGGAAATTTGCAAAAAAAGCATAGTTATTAATCCAAGCATTCAGAATGCTGCGTTCATATAATGACTGCGAAGGTACATTTAATAAGGGGTGATTCGTAAATAACGTTCTGGACACACACGGTTAACGACATCGCACCCCTTATTCTTTTTTGCGTAAATGTACCGATCAAACCATTTTGAAAAGGGGTGACTGGATATGGCATTTTTGGGATACGGCGGTTATGGCGGTTACGGCGGCGGTTACGGATCTTCTTGCTGCGGAGTCGGAGTCGGTACTAGCACAGCAGCGATTCTGGTTCTGTTCATTCTGCTGGTTATCGTATTGACAACTTTCTCCTGGTAAAAAAGCGTTAATAGCCGGCAGCGGCCCAGCGTCGCAGCCGGCAGCCAAAAAGCAATCCGGCGGCATTCCGCCAAGGATTGCTTTTTGCGCTTGATGCGGCATTGGTACGAGCAATCCATTGTCATGGCCTTTTTTTCCAAATTGACGAATAAATCCTGAACAAGCAACAAATTCTAATCGCAAATGTGTTTGGCGGAGGATTCTAGCGATGACGATTAGGCTGCGCAAATGGCTGGCCGGCAAGTCCCCGATGATCACTGAACCCGATCTTGAAATCGAAGAGAAAGAATTAGATGCAGACATTATCCGAAATGAATATTTCATAAAAAAAGAGTTTCAAAAATGTTCGGATCTGGTTTGTCAATACATTCAACATCCGGGTGAGACTCAAAAGCAATTCATTGTTTATCTCGAATCGTTAGTTGACGACACAAAATTGAAAGAACAAATCTTCAACCCCCTGGTTATTGAACATCATCATCCAATTGCGGCACTAACGGAACTCGGCGACGGAAATGCTTTTCAGACAGATATTAAGATCGCGGCTTCGAAGTGGCCGGATATTATCCGGCTCGTCCTGCGCGGATATGCGGCCGTGTTTACCGACGGTCAGGCTAAAGCTGTCTGCTTTGCAACAAACAAAATCATCCACAGATCCATTGAAGAGCCCACATCCGAACCTGTTATTCGGGGGCCAAAAGAAGGCTTTATCGAGAGACAATCTGTCAATGTGAGCCTGCTTCGCAACATCATCCGAACCCCGCGTCTTAAAATGGAGGCTTTCACCGTAGGCGCACTAACGGAAACAAAGGTGCTGATTGCTTATATTGAAGGACTCGCCGATGATTCTGTCGTAAGTCAAGTGCGGAATAAAATCAAATCCATTCGCATCGACGGAGTATTGGAATCCGGTACGATCGAGGAACTTATTATAGGCGATAAATTCCCCATCTTCCCTCATGTGCACATCACGGAACGGCCGGATGTCGTGGCTGGCAGCTTGCTGGAAAAAAGGGTTGCCATACTGGTCGACAATACGCCTTTCGTTATGATCGTACCGATCACGTTCTGGACCGGTTTACAGGCAAGCGATGATTACTACCTCCGTTACCCGATAGCTACGTTCTCAAGATGGATTCGTTTTATTTTTCTATTTATCGCCATTTTTGCTCCTTCCCTCTTTGTTGCGGTAACGTCCTATCACCAAGAAATGATCCCGACAAGCTTGCTGCTAAGCATCGCTTCGGCACGGGAGCCGGTACCTTTTCCCATTATGATTGAGGCTCTATTGATGGAAATTATGTTCGAAGCGCTGCGTGAGGCAGGCATCCATTTGCCAAAATCTATAGGCCAGACAGTAAGCATCGTAGGCGGTCTTGTCATTGGGCAATCAGCCGTGCAAGCGGGCTTTATTTCGGCGCCCATCGTTATTGTCGTATCGACAACGGGTATCGCCGCTCTTCTTATCCCCCGATTTTCTTTTTCAAACGGGGTCCGATTGTTGAGATTTCCAATTATTCTTTTGGCGGGATCGTTGGGCCTATACGGCGTAGCACTCGGTTTTTTGGGCATTTTGCTCTATGTAGTTCAATTGAAATCGTTTGGCGTTCCTTACTTTATGCCGATCGCGCCATTTTCGTTAAGAGCCTTTAAAGATGTTTGGCTGCGGACTCCCGACAACAAAGGTACCGGCATCTCCGCACCTTCTCACGAAAAGGCCGTCGAAGCTGCGCGGCAGGAAGGAAGTGAGAATAAGTGAAGCCATGGATAGCGATCGGGGCGCTGCTGCTTTTACTGCTGAATACAGGATGCTGGGATCGAAAAGAAATCAATGATCTCGGGCTCGTCATGGGAACTGGTATGGACTTGACGGAAAACGGCAAAATCAAGACAACGATTCAGATCGCTGTTCCCGCACCCTCTTCCCAGACATCGGGAGCCGGAGTTTCGAAAGAAGCGGACCGATTTTTTCTGATTTCGGCGGTTGGCAAAAATGGAACCGATCTGGAACAGAAACTTCAGCAAAAAATGTCCCGCACCTTGTTCTTTGCGCACCGAAGCGTCATTTTGATTGGGGAATCCTTGGCCAGACAGGGACTTAGAGACATTCTCGATGCGTTTTCCCGCCAACCGAGAAACCGTTTGAATGTATATATCTTTGTCGTTAAAGGAAAAAATGCGGAGGATTTGCTCAAAGTCAAATATCCGTATGAATTGGTGCCTGCCGAAGCCTTGAAGGAAATGGAACTGCTGCGGGGAGAAGGGACGGCTGTCACTATGCGCGATTACATGATTGCTTCGGAAAGCGAAGGCATGAGTCCGACCGTAGGGGTTCTGGAGCCCGATCATTTTTACAGATCAGGGCAGGCGGGAGAGGACAAGCTGTTCCGCATCAATGAAACTGCCGTATTTAAATCGTCTAAACTGGTCGGATATTTGAACAATGCCGAGACGCACGAATTTCTTTGGTTTAAGAAAAACAAAAAGACGGACAAAATTGCCGCTGATTTGCCTGACGGCGCAGGAAATGTCGGATTTATCATGACAGACAGCCAAATCAAAATCGATGCTGCCTCAAGCGGGGAAACCTTAAAATTTCATATCGATCTAAAAGGATCGGGGGATGTGATTGAAAACAATACCTCGCTTGATATTAGCGAGCCGAAAAATATCGATATGGTCAAGCAGGCTCTGGAGAAGCGGATTCAAACAAATATGAATGCGTTTTTACGCAAAATACAAACCCAGTTCAAGACAGATATCGTAGGGTTCGGGCTGCAATTAAACAGGAAAAACCCCAAAAAGTGGCGCACCGTTGAAAAACAATGGGATCGATATTTTGAAACGGCAGATATATCCGTATCCGTAAACCTCACCATAAAAAACACTGGAGCAATTGGCCCTTCGCTGCAGCATAAAGAACAGGAGATTGTGAAATAATGTTAATTTTGGCCGGATATGTGGCTTGTACGGCCGGATTCACGATTTATCAGATTCGCCGTTTATGGAGCCGGGGCGACAAACGGGAAGCCGTCGTATATGCGTTATTGATGTCCATTTCCGCAATTGTAGGCTCCCTTCTCATTGCTGGAATCGATGTTCCAAGCTTTGTAATTCCTTACAAAATCGTCTTTGAATCTATCGGCAAATCGATATTATCGCCCTAGCTTCGAGACTTTTGCTTTTATCGTATCTATGGCAAGCAGTACGATCGGCAGAAAACTTTGTGTAAAGAGAGCCAGTATCGGATATGTAAACGTAATCCAGGACTGAAATTCAGCCGCATTTTTGAAAATCCAAAGCGAGCCGACAGCCGATAACAAAGTGACCGGAACGACAGTTTGCCGGTAATTGCGAATACCGAACAATTGGCTCGTACTTAAACAAAACATGAAGAGCAGCATACAAACCTTGACATAAATGCCAAGAATCCAAATGGATACAGCAATGGCTTCAAGCCTTTCCAAGGGGCCAATGATCGTTGTGTATTTGATCACATTCAAAAAGGCAAACTTCAATCGGGAGGTGATCGGCCCCAATATCATGACCGTCATGACGTTGATGACCATAATTAATACAATGACTCCGCCTAGCGATGCCATCAATGTTTTGCGAACGGTTTGCGGCTTCTCATTCAAGTAAGGCAGAAAGAAACCGAGGAAGAAAAATTGGCTCATCCAAGCGGATGGGACGATTGCCCCTTTAATAACCGGAATCACCCCGTCCCCAAGAACCGGGGTCAAACGGGCAGGATCCGCATCCCGGAAGGAGAAGATAAAGACAGGGATAAGCAGGGTCAGGATGATCAGAAAAATGACCTCATTGCACCTCGCAATGGACTCTATCCCAGAGATCACGGCAAGGCCGCACAGCGCGAGCAAAGAGACCATCAATACTAGGGGAGGTGTATACGTCAAGAGAACGGTATTAAGAAACCCGGCATGTTCGTTTACAGTACTGGAAATGAAGAAAAACAAATAGTACATAAAATAAAACCCGAGAAGTTTCCCTATCCACTTGCCGCAAATCGCGGATGCGTACTGAATGATCGACAGACCGGGATAACGAACCGCCAGGGCGGTCAGCGCGTAGATGTTAACGATCCCGGTAATGGAAGCAGGGATAATGGATATCCAGGCATTTTGCTTGGCGAAGGATACCATAATCCCCGGAACGGATAAAATGAGCGTAGAGACGATAAAGGTAAAAAAAAGCAGGCTGAGCTGATAACCGGATATTTTTTCATTTATTTGCACGTATGTGTAGCACATCATTTCTTAATGGACTTTTCCTATTATTCCCTTGGAAAAGCTGATTTATGCCAATACGGCAGGGTTGCAACAGCTGCGGGCGCGGGCGGCGGCTCATGACGGCGGTTGTTCGCAGATATACCTAAATTAGAACTGGAATATCACTCAGGTCGAGGTATATTTTTTTGCCCTTGGCCTCAGCGGTTCTCACCATTTCATCGGCTCCCCTGGACGGCCCTCCTATTCTAAGAACCGCGTCGCAATGGGATAACAGCCGGACGGCTGACGGGTGAAACATACGGTCGAATATTTCATCTCCGATCCGGCGCGATCCGGCCGTTGCCATTAGCGGCAGGGCGTACCATTCGCCGAGGACCGGCATGTGCCCTATCTCATAAACGCGCAGGGCCGTTTCATTCATCAGCCGCATATTGGCCTCGATGAGCGCCGGGTCATCTCCCGTGTTGGAACGGTAAGGCCCCGCTATCAGGATTTGCTCAGGCTTGGTCGCGGATTGAAGCAGCCCGTGCAGTTGGGCGTATTGCAGCAGCATAATCGTTTTTGCATCACGGATTTCACCGTTCTCCACCATATTCAGCGCCTGCCCGAAGGGCAGCTCCAGCACTTCAATCTCTTCCTGTTCTTCCTCTATGCCTCCGCCCTGACCCGAATGCATATGCGAAGCATATTCCGCCACGAAGAAATATAGGATTTCGGTGACCGAGCCCGGGGACATATACGCCTCTCCCACCTTGTGAACGTTGGTCACCCGGTAGCCGGTTTCCTCTTCCGCTTCACGGCGAATGCAATCCTCCGGCGAATCATTATCCAACAGCCCGGCGCAAGCCTCAATAAGCATCCCGGTTTCATTTCCGTTCATATAAGTCGGCATTCGAAATTGCCTGGTCAGAATGACGGTTTGCTTGTCCCGATTATACAGCAGAATCACGGCGCCGTTGCCGCGGTCGTACGCTTCTCTGGCTTGTGTTTCCCAGCTGCCGTCACGCTTTTGATAATTGAAGGTTAGCTTCTTTAACACGTACCAATTGTTCGATAAAACTTCTTCTTTCACCATTTCGATGTTCGGTTTCATAACGTTGTCTCCTTATCCTCTCAGCTTGCTAAAGAAAGTCGCGCCACAAGGGAGGCTCCTAATTTGAGGCGCAGTCGCTTGTTCCCGCAGTTACCTCTCCCGGCGCAGGGCAGTGGGAAGGGGACCGGAGCCGCGGGGGTTCCGACGAACTGGCGGGATGCTGCACAGCGGGCGGTCATGAATCGGCTTGGCAGGTTATGCGGGACTGGGACTGGACCGGGCCGGACCAGGCCAGACCGGGCGAAAGCCTGCGAAAGTGCAGGCTTTTTCTCCGATAATGGTCCAGTTCAGCGAAATACCTGCGATTGCGCAGGAATTTCCGATCAAAATGAATCTGTACCCTTGTACGCGGGGAAAAGCCTGCACAATTGCAGGAATTGTCCAAGGACGCGCATGAAGGAGCAAAAAAACTGGTCGAGTAGGCGGGGCCTTTCCTTCTCGGATTGTGCCCCATACCCCTCTCAGATCCGTACGTGCGCAATTCACGCATACGGCTCCTCACTTCGA